>DATJWY010000168.1:0-7985 GCA_035500775.1 Acetobacteraceae bacterium | reverse complement strand
ATACCAACCGTCTTAAAGGTTGACCCATCGCTTTGCAGGGGCTCTGCCCCTGCACCCCGCTGGGGGCAGCGCCCCCAGACCCACACAAGTTTTGAGAAATCAAACGGATGGTGGTCTGTGGCCTCAAGGCCCCAGCGGGATCCAGGGACGGGGCCCCTGGCCGTCTATGTGTCACTCTTTAGGCGGGTTGGTATGAGATCTCGGGTCTGGCGTTACGCAGGACGTTGAGGGCGAGCTTGCGGAGGATTGTGAGATTTTCTGGCCCATG
Source organism: Acetobacteraceae bacterium (assembly GCA_035500775.1). Taxonomy (GTDB): domain Bacteria; phylum Pseudomonadota; class Alphaproteobacteria; order Acetobacterales; family Acetobacteraceae; genus DATJWY01. The sequence continues at coordinate 7,717 of DATJWY010000168.1, read as the reverse complement.
ATCCTTGCGATTACGGGCCAGGTCTTCGTCGAACTGGGTGTCGAGCACCCCATGCAGCCCATTCTCGATCAAGCCGATCATGGCCAGTCCGGGCAGGGGCGCTTCGTCGGATTCGCTGCGGGTGGGGATCAGCTAATCGACCTCGTGCCAGACCCGGTGTCGCCGGGTTTCCAGGCGGCCATGCCCGGCATCGACGGTCGTGTGCTCCGGCAGGGGCTCCGGCGGCTCAGCAAAAAAGCGGACGACCTCGTTGTGGAGCGCGGGACGGTTGGCTTTCAACGGGAACAGCCACTCGCCGCCGCGCTCGCGCACTAGTTGGGCGGTCTTGCCGTGGCAGTGCATGGCGTCGCCGGTCAAGGAACTGGCCGAAGCACGACGCAGACATCTGGGGATCGAGCAGCCGGAACAGGCGCGAGAAGGTATCGTGGCTCGGCGTGCCGCCCTTGAGATTCAGGAACTCGCTGAACAGCGTCTGCCGATCCCGCGCAAAATCGGCAAAATCCACGCAGCTTTCCGCGCCGCAGATGACCGCTGTCAGGGCAATCGTCAGCACATCCAATAGATTGTGCCGTGTCGCATTCCCCGTCCGAGGGTCAGGAAGGCCCTCAAAACACGCCACAAACCAAGTCATCGGCCCTTCCAGCGCAGAAGCCGATACCTGAATCAATCAGTGCCCGTGCCGCAACAGCCAGGCAAATTCCAAATGTGATTCCCCTGACCCCCTGCACCCCCACTGGGGCCTTGAGGCCCCGGACCCCTGATCACTTAAGTAAAGGATTCCAAAGGCTTGCCTTTTGTGGGGTCCAGGGGCGGAGCCCCTGGCCTTTCTTGGGGTAGTTTCCTCCCCCGCGGCCAGCCGCTATGCACAGGGCATGACCGACACCGAACTCCTCGCCCTGGCCGCCGACCTGGCGCTCCAGGCCGCCACCCTCATCATGGACATTCGCGCGCGCGGCTTCGAGACGCTGAGCAAGGCGGACGACACGCCGGTGACGGAGGCGGACCGGCAGGCGGAGGCGCTGATCCTGCGCGGCCTGCGCGCCGCCTGCCCCGAGATCCCGGTGATCGCCGAGGAGGAGATCGCCGCCGGCCACGTGGTGCATCACTCGGCGCAGTACTGGCTGGTCGATCCGCTCGACGGCACCCGCGAGTTCGCGGCGGGGCGCGAGGATTTCACCGTCAATGTCGGTCTGGTGCGGGATGGCCGGGCGGTGCTCGGCGCGGTGGCGCTGCCGGCCTATGGCGAGGTGTTCGGCGGCGTTGTCGGGCAGGGGGCCTGGAAGCGTGTGGGCGGGGTGCAGCAGCCGATCGCGGCGCGCAAGCCGCCCGAAGCCGGGCTCGATGTGCTCGCCTCCCGCCATTACGCGGATGATCCCCGTCTCGCCGAATTCCTGGCGGGGCAGAAGATGGCGTCGCTCCGTAATCTCGGCTCGGCGGTGAAGTTCGTGCGCCTGGCGGAGGGTGTCGCGGACCTCTATCCGCGCCTCGGGCGCACGATGGAGTGGGATACGGCGGCGCCGCAGGCGGTGCTGGAGGCGGCGGGCGGGCATGTCCGCGTCCTGCCGGGCGGCGAGCCGTTGCGCTACGGCAAGCCGGGCTGGGAGAACCCGCATTTCCTCTGCACCGGGGCCTGAGCGCGTATTGTCTCCGGAGCCCCGCGCCACCGAGCTGCTCCCGCCCGACGATGCCGGGCTGGATCGCGCGGCGGCGCTGTTGCGCGCGGGCGAGCTGGTCGCCTTCGGCACGGAGACGGTGTACGGCCTCGGCGCGGACGCCACCAATGAGCGGGCGGTCGCCGCCGTGTTCGCGGCCAAGGGCCGGCCGCGCTTCAACCCGTTGATCTGCCACTACCCGGATGCCGAGGCGGCGTTCGCGCACGTGGCGGCGACGCCGCTCGCCCGCGCCCTCGCTGCCGCCTTCTGGCCGGGGCCGCTGACGCTCGTGCTGTCGCGGCGGCCGGATTGCCCGGTGGCGCTGCTCGCCGGGGCGGGGCTCGATACGCTCGCCGTGCGCGTGCCGGCGCATCCGGTGGCGGCGGCGCTGCTGCGGCGTGTGGGGCGGCCGGTGGCGGCACCCTCCGCCAACCGCTCGGGCGCGGTCAGCCCGACCACGGCCGCGCATGTGCTGGACGGGCTTGGCGGCCGCATCGCGGCGGTGGTGGAGAGCGGTGCCTGCCCGGTAGGGGTGGAGAGCACGGTGCTCGATCTCAGCGGCGTGCGCCCGGTGCTGCTGCGCCCGGGCGGGGTCACGGTCGAGGCGATCGAGGCGCTGGCGGGGCCGGTCGGGCGCGGGGCCGCGCCGGGCGTGACGGCGGCGGCAGCGGCAGACGGGTTGCGCTCGCCGGGGATGCTCGCCTCGCATTACGCGCCACGCTTGCCAGTGCGGCTGGATGCGCGGTCAGTGGCGGCGGACGAGGCGCTGCTGGCCTTCGGCCCGGCCCTGCCGGGGGCGGGGGTGGTGTGGAATTTGAGCGAGGCCGGCGATCCGACCGAGGCGGCTTCCCGCCTGTTCGCCGGGTTGCGCTGGCTGGACGCGGAGGGGGCGCGGCGCGGCCTGCGCGGAATTGCCGTGATGCCGGTGCCGGAGGCGGGGCTGGGGCTTGCCATTCGGGATCGGCTGGAGCGGGCGGCGGCGCCGCGGGGGTAAGGCCAGGGGCTTTCCCTCCGTGGCCATTACGCCGCTGAAGTCCGGCTCCGGCCGGCGAATGATGCATCGACCGGCGACAAGTCATCATGGGGGCGTTGCGCCTCGCGACCTGGTTCGTTGTGCGGCGGCGCGGCGCGGCCTAAAGCTGCTTGTTCGCCGCTCCCGAACCAAGAGAGGTGCCCTTTGATGGCGTCTGAGCATGAACCGGCCGCCGCTTCCGGCCTGGAAGCGCTGATTCCCCACCTGCGCACCCTGCTCGGTCAGCGCGGCTTCCTCACCGGGGCCGAGGCCGAGCCGTATTGCGAGGATTGGCGCCGTCTCGCGCACGGCCGGACGCCCGCCGTGCTGCGCCCGGCCGATACGGCGGAAGTCGCCGAGATCATGCGCCTCTGCACCGCCCATCGCGTGCCGGTGGTGCCGCAGGGCGGCAATACCAGCATGGTCGTGGGCGCGACCCCCGATGCCTCAGGCACCGAGCTGGTGCTGAGCCTGGAACGCCTGCGCCAGGTGCGCGCGATCGACCCGCTGGATATGACGATGACGGTCGAGGCCGGGCTGACCCTGGCGGCGGCGCGGGAGGCGGCGGCGGCTTCCGGTTGCATGTTCCCGCTTACCATCGCCTCCGAGGGCTCGGCGCAGATCGGCGGCGTGCTGGCCACCAATGCCGGCGGCAACAACACCGTGCGCTACGGCAATGCCCGCGACCTCGTCCTCGGCGTCGAGGTGGTGCTGGCCGATGGCAGCGTGATCAACGCGCTGCGCAAGCTGCGCAAGGACAATACCGGCTACTGCCTGCGCCAGCTCTTCGTCGGCTCCGAGGGCACGCTCGGCATCATCACCGCGGCGGTGCTGAAGCTCGTGCCGCAGCCGCGCGCGCGGGAGGTGGCGTTCTGCGCTGTCTCCGGGCCGGAGGCGGCGCTGGAATTGTTCAGCCGGTTGCAGCGGCATGACGCCGCCTCGCTCCAGGCCTTCGAATACGTCTCCGGCCCCGGCATCGCGCTGGTGCTGCGGCATATTCCGGGCGCTACCTTGCCGCTCTCCGTCTCCTCGCCCGCCTATGTGCTGATCGAGGTCGCGACCTCCCGCGAGGACGCCACCCTGCGCGACGCGCTGGAGAGCGTGCTGGCGCAGGCGCTGGAGGAAGACCTGGTGCAGGATGCGGTGATCGCCGAGAACGAGGCGCAGCGCATCGCCATCTGGCGGCTGAGGGAGGAGCATTCGGAGGCGCAGAAGCGGGAAGGGGCGTCGGTGAAGAACGACGTCTCGGTGCCGGTCTCGCGCACCCCGGCGCTGATCGCGCGCGCCTCCGAGGTCTGCGCGCGGCTGGTTCCCGGCATCCGCCCGGTGCCGTTCGGCCACATGGGCGACGGCAATATCCACTTCAATCTGTTGCAGCCCGTGGACGCCGACCCCGCCGCCTTCCTGGCGCGGCAGGAGGAGCTGATGGAGGCGGTGGCCGAGGTGGTGCACGAACTTGAGGGCAGCTTCTCGGCCGAGCACGGGGTTGGAAAACTCAAGACCGGGCTGATGCCGTCCTGGCGCGGCGGCGCGGAGCTGGAGACGATGCGGCGGATCAAGCAGGCACTGGATCCGCTCGGCCTGTTCAATCCAGGGACGATGCTGCCGCCGGAGGGGAACGCGGCGTAGGGCGACCAATCACGGGAGCATCTTCGCCGGGCACGGTGAAAATGCTCCGGGACGGCCGTTTCCGGCTATCCTGCGCGGCGGGGGGTGACTTCCTCACAGGCGGAGAGTGGCTGATGGCCTATGAACTCTATTACTGGCCGGGCATCCAGGGGCGGGGCGAGTTCGTGCGGCTCGCGCTGGAAGAGGCCGGGGTTCCGTATGTCGATGTCGTGCGCGGCGCCGAGACGGAAGGGGCAGGGTTGCCCGCGCTGCTCCGGCTCATGGACGGCAAGGCGATCGAGCGGCCGCCCTTCGCGCCGCCCTTTCTCCGTGCACGCGGGCTGCTGATCGGGCAGACCGCGAACATCCTCGCCTTCCTGGGCGCGCATCACGGCCTCGCCCCGGCGGGGGAGGCGGACCGGCTCTGGACCAACCAGCTTCAGCTCACCCTCTGCGATGTCGTGCAGGAGGCCCACGACACGCATCACCCGATCTCCGTCAGCCTTTATTATGACGAGCAGCGCGCCGAGGCGCTGCGGCGCGCGACCGACTTCCTCGACAACCGGGTGCCGAAATTCCTGGGCTATTTCGAGCGGGTGCTGGAGCACAATCCGGAGGGTGACGGGCACCTCGTCGGCGCCGCGCTCACTTATGCGGATCTGTCGCTGTTCCAGGTCGTGGCCGGGCTGCGCTACGCCTTTCCGCGCGCCATGGCGCGGCTCGGCAAAAGGTGCAAGCGGGTGACGGCGCTGCATGACGCCGTCGCGGCGCGGCCGCGCATCGCGGCGTACCTGGCCTCGGAGCGGCGGGTGCCGTTCTGCGAGCAAGGGATCTTCCGGCATTACGACGAGCTGGACGATCCGGTCTGACAGGTCGAGCCGTCCATGTCCGGCCGATGCCGGCCTGGACGGCCCCGTGCCGCCGTCCCTCGGAGGGTGGTGAACACGAGATCCCATGGTGCGGCGGCCGGCTGCCCGTGACGGCAACCGCCGCCGGCGTTTCCGCCGCGCAAGGTTATTTCCACCGATCCGCGCAAGACCAGGCAATATCCGGAGAAGCAAGTTCATGGTGCCGTGTGAGGTCGATTTTCTCCTGATCGGTGGCGGCCCCGCGAGCGCGACCGCGGCTGAGACGCTGCGCCGCGAAGGAGCCACCGGCTCCATCCTGCTTCTGTCTGCCGAGGATGCGGCGCCCTATTTCCGGCCACACCTGTCGAAGCACTATTTGCTTGGGTGTCAGGGCGAAGAAATGAATTTCATTCATAAAGACAGTTTCTATCATGAGGAGAATATACAGCTCGCCCTGAGCACGCGCGCGACATCCATCGATGTCACCAAACAATTGGTCGGAACGTCCGGCGGCCAACAGATCCATTACGGAAAGCTTCTGATCGCGACAGGGGCGACGCCGAAGCCGATCGTAGCACCCGGAGCCGACCTCCCGGGCATCCACTACCTGAGGACCAAGGCGGAGTGTGAGGCTATACGGAGCGCCGCTTCTTGCGCGAAGCGCGCCATCGTCCTCGGCGCCAGCTTTCTCGGCATGGAGATCGCGATGTCGCTGGTCGAGCTGGACCTCGACGTCACCGTCATCGAGTGCGGCGAAACGATTCTTCCACACCTCGAGTCGCCCACCCTTTCGGCTTTCTTCCGGCAGCATGCCGAGGAGAAGGGGGCGGCGGTGATGACACAGGACACGATCGTCGCTTTCCACGGGGACAACAGGGTCCAGGAAGTGGAAACACAATCCGGCCTGCGCCTGCCCTGCGATTTTGTCGTGGTCAGCATCGGGGTCATGCCGGCCACCCAGTTCCTCCAAGGCAGCGGGATCGTGCTCGATGAGGGGCGGGTCGTTGTCGATGAACTGCTCAGGACAAACGATCCGAATGTCTTCGCGGCGGGTGACGTCGTGAATTTCTACGATCCCGTCTTCGCCCGCCGGCGCCATATCGAGCACTGGGATAACGCGATCAAGCAAGGCCGGCTGGCGGCGAAGAACATGCTCGGACGCCGCCTGCGCTACGATGAAGTGTCCTACTTCTTCTGTGAAATCGGCGATGTCAGCTTTGATGTGCTGGGCATGACGGAGGAGGCGGACGAATGGGTGAGCCGGGGCACGCTCGATTCAATGTCCCTGGCGCTTTTCTATCTGAAGGATGACGTGCCGCGCGCCTTGTTCTCGGTTGGCCGGCCCGCGGATGAGACCCGTCTCGCGGAAGGGCTGATCCGCTATCGTGTGAACGTGCTCAACCTGAAGGATGAGCTGAAGGATCCGCATTTCACGCTCGACGGGATTCCGACACAGACCGTCCTGATCCTCCAGGGCGGCGGGGCGCTCGGCGCGTTTGAATGCGGCGTCGTGAAGGCGCTGGAGGAGGAGCGGATATTTCCCGACATTGTCGCCGGTGTTTCGATCGGCGCTCTCAATGGCGCGATTATCGCCGGCAATCCCCGGCACGCGACATCCGCCCTGGAGGCATTCTGGGCCGATCTCGCGGTGACCACGCCGCGCGTGCCGTTCGTCGAGATGCGGCGTGCGGCGGTCGCGACGAATATCCTCATGTTTGGCGTGCCGCGGTTTTTCAAACCGCGTTGGATGACGCCCTTCGACGCGTTGTTCGAGTCGCCGTGGAACTGGACCAGCTATTATGACACGTCGCCGCTGAAGCAACTGATCTCGAAGTATGTTGACTTCAAGACTCTCAAAGAGAGTCCGGTTCGTTTGCTCACTGCGGCGGTTAATGTGACGACCTCGGCGCTTGAAGTATTCGATAGTTATGTGGATGAGCTGACGCCGGATCACATTCTGGCCAGCGGCAGCCTGCCACCCGGCTTCTCCTGGACCGTCATCGACGGCAAGCCCTACTGGGATGGCGGGATCGTCAGCAACTCACCGCTTGATCTCGTCATCGATCGGTGCGGACCCGACGGCAAGCGCGTCTTCATCGTTGACCTGTTTTCAGGCCACAAGCCGCTTCCGACCAACATGATCGAGGTCTTGGCCCGGCGCGACGAGATCGTCTATTCGGAACGCGTCCGCAGCGATCTCCACATCCGTGAGCTGGTGGACGCCTACCGGGGTTTGATCGATGAGATTCTCGCCGAGGTGGCACCGGGCGTGCTCGCGAAAATCAAACATCGCCCCCACTACATTCAGCTTATGGGCAACGGCGCGCGAACGAGCATCACCCGGTTTGTGCGCACTGGCCCGGTCGATGAACCCTCGTCGCGCGATTACGACTTTTCGGAGGAGTCGATCCGCTTCAACCAGTCGGAGGGCTATACCCTGGTGAAGCAAGTGCTTGCCGCGGCCCCGCCGGCGCGGATGGATGACGCGCCTAGAGCATGATTGCCTGGGGGATTGAAGCGCATGGACTTGGGGCTTTGCCCCAAACCCCACTGGGGCCTTGAGGCCCCAGACCCCCGATATATTTTTACAAGGAATG
>DATJWY010000167.1:0-2541 GCA_035500775.1 Acetobacteraceae bacterium | reverse complement strand
ATCAAGGTTGCGGATATCGACACCGAAGCGGTCCGCACCGCCGCCGGCAGCCGCCGCGGCATCCCGCTAACAGCGGACCCCGCCCAGCAGGCCCTGATCCTTCAATGACATAGCAAGGTGAACATTATGACGCTGGATCGGGCGGGCCGACGATCAGTAGGTTCTGCTTGCGGTCGATCCAGTCCCCGGCGGCGAGTTTCTGGAACAGCGGGCGGTCGAGGCCGCGCGGCGCGTGCAGGTCGACGTCCTCCACCACCGCCTCCTGGCGCAGGGCTGCGAAGCGCAGGCGGGCGACCAGGCGCTTGCTCTCGCGCTCGGTCGTCTCGCGCTCGATCAGCAGCGCCAGCCGGTCCTCGAAGGCGAGGGCGGCGATATCGGGCTGTCGTCGCTGCTGCTCCAAAGCCTTCGCCATGCCGGTCAGGCCGAGGGCGAGCAGGCGTTCCTGGGCGGGATGGGCGAGCATTGTCTCTCCTTTCAGTGGTAGTAGCCGCGGCCGCGGATGTTCGCGTGCAGCAGCGGTGCCGCCTCGGCCGGGACATCGGCGGCGTCGTGGAAGGCGCGGTCCAGGCCGGTGCGCAGGATCGAGGCGATCGAGCCGTAGCTGCGCGCGCCGATGCTCAGGCCGCGCTGGCAGGCGGCTTCGAGCCTGGCGTCGCCATAGGTCCGGGCCAGTCGCAGGATGCCCAGGCAGGCCCGGAACCCCTGTTCGGGGTGCGGCTTGCCGCGCAAAATGGCCTCCACCAGGGCGGCAGTGCCGGGGCCGATCGCGGCGGCCGCGGACTGGATGCGCGCCGGGGTCCAACTGGCATAGCGACGGTGCGCGCTCGGCATATGCTCCAGGATCGTGGTGTGCCGGTGCTTCAGCGCCGAGCGCGGGTGCGCCGCCACGCGCTGGCCCGCGTGGAACAGTTCGACCGTGCCGGCGGTGATGCGCGCCTCCACCACCTCGCGGATCAGCCGCGACGGCACCGAGTAGAAGTGGCCCTGCACCTCGACATGGTCGTCCGGGGCCACCCGGCAGCGGCGCCACTCGGCGTAGGCATAGGGTTCGGGCGGCAACGGCAGCAGCGCCGGGCGGTCCAGGCTTTCGAAGAATTCCCGGCGGCTGGCGCCAAGCTTGCGCATCAACCGGGCGTTCAGCTCGCCCAGCAGCTCGCGGATCGCCGCGTTCAGATCACCGAGCGACAGGAAATGGCGGTTGCGCAGCCGGGCCAGGATGTAGCGCTCGACGATCAGCACCGCCGTCTCGACCTTCGCCTTGTCGCGCGGGCGGCGGACGCGCGTCGGCAGCACGGCGGTGCCGTAATGTGTCGCCAGTTCCTGGTAGGTCCGGTTAATCCCCGGCTCGTAGCGGCAGGCCGCCGTCACCCCGGCGCGCAGATTGTCGCAGACCAGAAGCCGCGGCACACCGCCGAGAAAGCTCAGCGCGCTGACGTGCGCCCCCACCCAGTCCGCCAGTCCCTCGCTCCAGCGGGCTTCGGCGTAGGTGTAGTTCGAGGCGCCGAGCACCGCGACGAACACATGCGCCCGGCGCGCCTCGCCGCTCAGGCCGTCGAACACCGGCACGGTGTCGCCCGCGAAGTCGACGAACAGCTTCTCCCCCGCGACATGGGTCTGCCGCATCGTCGCGCTGATGCCCCGGCGCCAGTCGATGTAGAGGTCACAGAACCGGCTGTAGCCGTAACCGTCCGGATGGGCGGCGCGGTATTCTTCCCAGAGCAGGAGCAGGGTCACGCCACGGCGGCGCAGCTCGGCATGGACGTGGTGCCAGTCCGGCATCGGCTTCGATTGCGGCGTATTGAAGCCGGGCGGGGCAAACAGCCGCCGCTCCAGCGCCGCATCGTCGAGCGCCGGCGGCACAGGCCAGGTGATCCCGATCACCGTCGTCCGGCGCAGATACTCCGCCACCGTCGTGTGCCCGACGCCAACCGCCCGCGCGATCGTGCGCACGCTCGCGCCGCATGCGTGCCGCAGTCGCAGAACCTCTCGAACCTTCCGCATCGACAATCTCTCGGCTGGCATCGTGCTTCCCACCTCTTGGTAGGCCGCACGCTACCGGTCATCGGATCGCCGACTTCGACCCCGGACGCCCCTTCAGGGCTGTCCGGCATCAATCGGAATCACTGTCCCGCTTCCGTCGGAAGCACCGTCCGCCTTGCGTCGGAATCGCTGTCCGCCTTTCCCCGGATTCCGCACTTCATCCGGCAGCGGCTCGGGAGCCGTGTCCATTTTTGGCCGTTCGACGGCTGGGACATCCCGGCGGGGCGCTCGGCCATCGCCGAGGTCTATCCGGCGCTGTGGAGCCGGCACTTCGCGCGCTCGGACCGCACCAGCGACCAGAATGACGCTTTCAGCATCGCCGCCTGGCTGTCACGCGCCGACCGGGAAGGCAGTCTCGCTGCCTTCCTGAAGCCCGACCTGACCCCACTCAAGCGGGCCGTGGCTCAGGTGGCGGGTGGATATTGGGCATTTCCGGCTTGATCCGGACTGGCCGAGAGCGTGAAGACCCGGCATCTGCTGCTTGCAATTCCGATATGTCCA
>DATJWY010000166.1:0-14536 GCA_035500775.1 Acetobacteraceae bacterium | reverse complement strand
TGGGGCCGACGGCCCCAGTGGGGTCCAGGGGCAAAGCCCCTGGCCTTTTTCTCGATCGGTCAAGACCTGCGGCGGTTAGTATTACAAAGCTACAGATAGGGCAGGAACAAACGCACCGCGGCGTCGCGGAGCTGCACCGGCAGGCTGCGGCCATGCAACGCGGCGGCGGTGATCCGGGCCGCCCGGTTCTCCACCATCATCGCCTCCAGCCGCGCCGCCAGCGCCGTGTCATACACTTCCATGTCCAGCTCGAAATTCAGCCGCAAACTGCGCATGTCCCAGTTCGCGCTGCCGATCAGGCACCAACTGCCGTCCACCACCATGATCTTGGAGTGATCGAAGGGCGGCTTGCCGTGCCAGAGCCGGCACTCGGCGGCCAGCAGCGGCACGCTGTTCGCCCGCGCCGCCCAATCGACCACCACGTGATTGCTCCGGCCGGGCATGACGACATCCACCTCCACCCCGCGCAACGCCGCCACCGCCAGCGCGGTGAGCAGCCGCTCGCCGGGCAGGAAATACGGCGTCATCACCGCGATCCGCCGCCTTGCGCAGGCAATCGCCTCCAGCATGATGAATTCGATCTTTTCCAGGTCCTGATCCGGCCCCGAGGTGATCACCCGCGCCGGCGCCTCCCCCGCCTCGGCGAGACGCGGAAACCACCCCTCCCCGTCCAGCTCATCACCGTACGCGAACGCCCAGTCGCGCGCGAACGCCTCGGCGAGCTGCCCCACCACCGGCCCCTCGACGAGGAAATGCAGGTCGCGCACCGGATGGCGCGGCCGCAGCGCCAGCACGTTCTCGGCGGCGATGTTCATGCCGCCGGTGAAGCAAACCCGGCCGTCCAGCAGCAGGATCTTCTTGTGCGTGCGCAGGTTGAGGAACGGCATCCGCCAGGGCAGCGGCGAATGCATGAAGCGCGCGACCGGCACCCCCGCCACGCGCAGCCGGCGATAGGCGGGGGAAACGAAATACCCGCTGCCAATCCCATCCAGCAGCACCCGCACCGCGACGCCGCGCCTTTGCGCCGCGATCAGCGCGTCGATGAAGCGGCCGCCCGCCACGTCATCGCGCAGGATATAGGTGGAAAGGGCGATGCAGTGCCGGGCGTCGGCGATGGCGGCGAGCATCGGCGGATAGGCCTCGTCGCCGCAGCGCAACGGCCGCACGGCATTGCCCCGCAGCGAAGGCCGGCGCGTCACCCGCGCGGCGGCGATCTCCAGCGGCAGCAAATGCACGTCCGGCACGGTATGCGCCGGCGGCAGCGACTCGCCCGGCGGCGGCACGTGCTCGCGCATCCGCTGGGCACGGCGCCGCACCCGGTTGATGCCGAAGACGAAATACAGGAACCCGCCGCTGAACGGCGAGAGCCAGGCCAGCCCGATCCAGCTCAGCGCCGCCCCCACATCCCGCTTGCGCAACAGCACATGCACGGTGACGGAGAGCACGACGATCGCCCGCGCGAGGGTGAGCAGCGGAGACGGCAGGCCAAGGCGCGCTTGCGTCAGCCAGTTCAGCCAGAGATCGTCCAAGTTCGCCAATCTCTCCCCCTGTCGCGGCCGCTCCCAGCAGGCAAAATCGTGCCGGTGAACAACGCGGCCGCCCGCGGAGAGGAACCGGGACCATGCCGGAATATCGGGCACCGCCGCGCGCCGCGCCAGCGCCCCGCCCGCATGCCCGCCCTCCCACCGCCATTGACGCCGCCGCGTTGCTGAACAATGGTCAGTCATGACGACCCCCCTCACCCCCCGCGTCGGCCGCAAGCCGCGCGGCCACGGCCCGGAGCGGCGCGGCGAGATCCTGGACGCCGCCAAGCGCCTGTTTGCCGAGGAAGGCTATGAGCATGCCACCATGCGCCGCATCGCCGGCGCCATCGGCCTTTCCAGCACCGCCCTCTACGTCTATTTCCCGGACAAGGCAGCGATCCTGCGCGCCATCGCCGAGCAGACCTTCGAGGAGTTGCTCATCCGGCTGGAACCGCTCGCCCGGCCGGAGACCGGCCTGCCGCCCCTCGCCCGCCTCCGCGCCGGGCTGCGCGCCTACGTCGCCTTCGGCCTGGAGCGGCCGGACGAATACCGCCTCATCTTCTCCGGCCGGATGATGGCCCCGCCCGGCCCCGGCCGCCCGACCTATCCCTGCGCCGCCTCCCCCATCGAGGCCGCCGACCGCTCCTTCGACCTCCTGCGGCAACAGGTCGCCGATCTGATGCAGGCCGGCCTGCTACGCCCCGGCGACCCGGCGCTGGTGGCCGAGACGCTCTGGGCCTGCCTGCACGGCGTCACCTCCCTGCTGCTCGACCAGCGGGATCAACTCGCCTCCGCGCCGGACGCGCTGATCGACTGCGCGATCGACCTCACCCTGCACGGATGCGTGCAACGGCCGGAACTGGCAGGCTAAGGCGAGGGGCGCTGCCCCAAAAGCAAGGCGAGGGCGCTGCCCTCGACCCGCTGGGGCCTTGAGGCCCCAGACTCCATTACTTGGAGCATTGTCGGCGATTCAAAACAAATTGAAAATTTCTATAAATAATAATTCTGTTTATAAGAACAGTTTGCGCTGAAATATACCAAAGTATTGTTTGTATTTCTAATCATTATAACAAATTTATCTAGATTTACTTATGTTATGTCGCATCTTATTTTTAGACATACCCTAAGTAATGGATTCCAAAGGCTACGCCTTTGGCGGGGTCGAGGGGCAGCGCCCCTCGCCTTTAACCGACACCAGCCTCAATCACCATTGATAACTGAACAAGGTTCATCTAGCGTCGGGTGCGTTGCCACAACGGACCCGCCCCATGCCCCGCGCCGCCGCGTTGCTGCTACTGCTGCTCGCCGCCCCGCTCGCCGGCTGCGACAAACCCGAAGCCACCTCCCGGAACGAGCCGCCGCCGGTCAAGGTGCGGGTGGCGACGGTGCATCTCGACCAGCAGGCCAACAGCCTCACCGTCTCCGGCTCGGTCCAGGCCCGCACCGTGGCGGAGCTGGCCTTCCGCGTCGGCGGCAAGGTGGTGGAGCGGCCGGTGGATGTCGGCCAGCACGTGCGCGCCGGCCAGGTCCTGGCGCGGCTCGACCCCGCCGATCTGCATTTGTCGCTCCAGGTGGCGGAAAGCGCCGAGCAGGCGGCGATCGCCGACGCGGCGGAGGCGCGGGCCGATCTCGCCCGGTATCGCGGCCTCGGCCCCGGCTCCCCCGCCTACCTGCCCTCGGAATATGACCGCCGCCTCGCCGCCGCCCGCATGGCGGAGGCGCGGCTGCTCCAGGCCGATCGCCAGCTCGCCCTCGCCCGCGACCAGCTCGCCTACGGCACGCTGACCGCCGACGCCGACGGCATCCTCACCGCCCTCCCGGTGGAAGTGGGCCAGGTGGTCGCCGCCGGCCAGCCTGTCGCCCGCCTCGCCCATACCGCCGAAACCGAGGTCGTGGTCGATGTGCCGGAAAACCGCCTGCCGGACGTGCGCGCCGCGCGCGCGGTCGGGATCAGCCTGTGGTCGGACCCGGATCGCAAGCTGGCCGGCCGCGTGCGCGAGATCGGCGCCCAGGCCGACGCCGCGACCCGCACCTTCGCCGTCCGGGTCACGGTGCTGAACCCGCCCGCCGTGGCGCTCGCCCCGCCCGCGGCAGCGCTCGCCCTCGGCATGACGGCCTCCGTCACCTTCACCGCACCGGAAGCAGGCACCATCGCCGTGCTGCCCGCCGCCGCCGTCACCGACCAGGACGGCGCGCCCGCGCTCTGGGTGCTCGACGCCGCCGGCACGCATGCGACGCTCCGCCCGGTCCGCCTCGCGGGCTACGGCCAGGACGGCACGATCCGCGTCGCCGCCGGCCTCGCCGAGGGCGAGCGCGTCGTCACCGCCGGCGCCACCCTGCTCGATCCCGGCATGCGCCTCGCCGCCTGGGAAGGGCCGGCGCGATGAGCGGCGGCGGCTTCAACCTCTCGGCCCTGGCGCTGCGCCACCGCGCGGTGACGCTGTTCGCCATCCTCGTCATCGCCGCCGCCGGCATCCATGCCTATTTCGGCCTCGGCCGCGCCGAGGACCCGCCCTTCACCATCAAGCAGATGCTGGTGCAGGCGCAGTGGCCGGGCGCCTCCGCCGAGGAGACGATGCGCGAGCTGACCGACAGGCTGGAGCGCAAGCTGGAGGAGATCCCGTCTCTCGACTACGTGCAGAGCTACACCCAGCCGGGCCGCGTCACCCTCACCCTCTCGCTGCGCGACAACACGCCGCCCGCCCGCGTGCCGGATCTCTGGTACCAGGTGCGCAAGAAGATCGGCGACATCCGCCAGACCCTGCCCGAGGGCACGCTCGGCCCGTTCTTCAACGACGAGTTCGGCGACGTGTTCGGCATCGTCTATGCCATGACCGGCGACGGCTTCACCCTGCCCGAGCTGAAGCACGTCGCCGAGGATGTGCGCGAACACCTGCTCTCCGTCCCCGGCGTCGCCAAGGTGCAGATCGTCGGCACGCAGGAGGAGCGGGTTTACGTCGATCTCTCCTACCGCAAGCTGGCACGGCTCGGCCTGACGGCGCAGGATATCATCGCGGCGATCCGGCGGGAGAACAGCGTCGTCGCGGGCGGCTTCGTCGATACGCCGCGCGACCGCATCTATGTGCGCACGGAAAACCCGCTCACCGCGCCGGAGCGGCTGCGCGCCCTGCCGGTGCAGGCGGGCGGCCATCTGATCCCGCTCGGCGACCTCGCCACGATCACCCGCGGCACCGAGGACCCGCCCACCGCCACCATGCGCTTCAACGGCAAGCCGGCGCTCGGCCTCGCCATCTCCATGGCCGGGCGCGGCAACATCCTCGATCTCGGCCAGCGCCTCGCCGCGCGGCTCGCCGAGATCGCGCCCACCCTGCCGCTCGGCGTGCATATTGCCCCGCTCAACGATCAGTCGCGCGTGGTGGCGGCGGATGTCGCGGATTTCCAGGAAGCGTTCCTGGAGGCGCTCGCCATCGTGCTCGCCGTCAGCTTCATCAGCCTCGGCTGGCGCACCGGCATCGTCGTCGCGATCAGCGTTCCGCTGGTGCTCGCGGGCGTGCTGGTCGGCATGAAGCTGATGGGCATCGACCTGCAACGCATCTCGCTCGGCGCCATGATCATCGCCCTCGGCCTGCTGGTCGATGACGCCATCATCGCCGTCGAAACCATGGTGGTGAAGCTGGAGCAGGGCTGGGACCGGTTCCGCGCCGGCAGCTTCGCCTATACCTCCACCGCCTTCCCGATGCTGACCGGCACGCTCGTCACCGCCGCCGGCTACCTGCCGATCGGCCTCGCCCAGTCCGGCACCGGCGAATACACCGGCGACATCTTCCGCGTCGTCGGGCTGGCGCTGGTGCTCTCCTGGCTGGTCGCGGTGCTGTTCGTGCCCTATCTCGGCGCCTCCTTGCTGCCGGCACCGAAACAGGCCGGCGCACATGCCGGGCACGCGGTCTATGACACGCCGCTCTACAACCGCTTCCGCCGCCTCGTCGCCTGGTGCATCCGCCGCCGCTTCGTGGTGATCGGCGTCACCCTGCTCGCCTTCCTTGTCTCGCTCGCCGGCTTCACCCGCGTGCCGCAGCAATTCTTCCCGAATTCCGACCGGCTGGAGGTGCTGATCGACATGCGCCTGCCGGAAGGCAGTTCCTTCGCCGCCACCGCCGCCGAGGTCGCGCGGCTGGAAGCGGTGCTGAACGGCGAGAAGGGCATCCGCTCCTACGCCGTCTATACCGGGCAGGGCACGCCGCGCTTCTTCCTCGCCTTCACGCCCGTGCTGATCAACGCCAATTTCGCGCAGATCGTGATCAACACGGCGTCGTTCCCGGCGCGCGAGGCGCTGCTGGCGAAACTGACGACGCTCGTGGATGACGGCGCGTTCCCCGATCTGCGCGTGCGCGCGGCGCGTCTGGAGCTGGGGCCGCCGGTGGGCTACCCGGTGCAGTTCCGCGTCATCGGCCCCGACCCGCAGACATTGCGCCGCATCGCGCTGGCCGTGCGGCAGGCGATGCGCGCCAACCCGCATATCCGCAACGTCAGCGACGACTGGGGCAATCCGGCGAAGATCGTCACCGTGCGGCTGGATCAGGACAAGGCCCGGCTGCTCGGCCTTTCCAGCGAGGACATCGCCAATGCCTTGCAAACCTTGCAGCAGGGCACGACCGTCACCCAGTTCCGCGAGGGCACCGACCTGATCCCGGTGGTGCTGCGCGCCGAGGCCAGCGAGCGGCGCGACCTCGCCGGCCTCGGCGACATCGAGATCGCCGCCGCGAACGGCCATGCGGTGCCGCTGTCCCAGGTGGCGGAAGTCGGCGTCGGGCTGGAGCAGCCGACGCTCTGGCGGCGCAACCGCACGCCCACGCTGACGGTGCGCGGCGACATCGCCGACGGCACCCAGGCCCCGGTCGTCACGGCCGAGATCCTGCCGGCGCTCGACGCGGTCAAGGCCGCGCTGCCCCCGGGCTACCGCATCGAGACCGGCGGCGCGATGGAGGAGAGCGCCAAGGGCCAGGCCTCCGTCAACGCGGGGATGCCGCTGATGGTGGTGGCGATGCTGTCGCTGCTGATGCTGCAATTGCAGGGCTTCGGGCGGGTGGCGATGGTGATCCTGACCGCGCCGCTCGGGCTGATCGGCGTCGCCGCCGCACTGCTCGCCACCGGGGCGCCGTTCGGCTTCGTCGCCATGCTCGGCTTCATCGCGCTGGCCGGCATCATCATGCGCAACTCGGTGATCCTGGTGGATCAGATCGAGCAGGACATCCTTGCCGGGTTGGCTCCGGCGGAGGCGATCGTCGAGGCAACGATCCGGCGCTCGCGGCCAATCCTGCTGACGGCGGCGGCGGCGATCCTGGCGCTGGTGCCGCTCGCCTTCTCGGTGTTCTGGGGGCCAATGGCGATCGCCATCATGGGCGGGCTAATGAGCGCGACCCTGCTGACGCTGTTCTTCGTGCCGGCGTTGTATGCGGCCTGGAGCCGGGTGCCGCGCGCGGCGCACGCGGCACGGGGGGTGATGATGCGGGTGGTGGCGGAGTAACGGTCTTGTCGGATGAAGGCCAGGGGCTTTGCCCCTGGACCCCATCAAAGGCCAAGCCTTTGAAATCCATTCATTTTTGGGCTGTGTTGGCAACCAACGCAGGACACATTCGAGCGCGTTGCACAGAGGGCAAGCTAAAAATCCTTGGCCCCGGACCTCGTGTCGTTTTTCAACTTCGCTGACAGGAACAACGCCATTCCAAAATGGATTGGGGTCCGGGGCCTTACGGCCCCGGCGGGGTGCAGGGGCGGAGCCCCTGCGCCATCAACGTCCGTGCGCGACGGGCGCGGCTGGGCCGACGGCCTGCACCGGCGCGCCGTGCTCGGCCCCGGCCTCCGGGGTGGCCGGTTGCTGCGCGTCCGCCTTCGCCGTCGCTTTCTGGGAGTGACGCAAGATCACCATCGCCCGCCGCAGCCGGCGGATACCGCCCCGCACCTGCCCGCGCTCGCACAACGCGCGCCCCTGGGTGAGCAACCGCCGCACCTCCGGCCCGGGATTCGGATGCGCGGCGACCAGATCGCTCAGATGCTCGCAATATTCCTCGGTGTCGGTGGTCACCGCGAGCGGCTTTTCCTGCGCGCGCGCCGGCGGCACGGCACCCAGGAGCAAACACAGCAGCAGAACGGAGGACCGGATCATTGCCCGGATCATGACAAGCCGCGCGTGGCCTCCGGGTGGGGGGGAGATGAACGCGCGTTCATTTCGCTGAAATCCGCTCCGCGGGGGTTACCGAAACCCACGCGGCCCGCGACAACCGCCAGCACCAGCACGGCGGCGAGGCCGGGCGCCGCGTCCTCCAGCATCAGCGTGCCGTGGTGCAACTGCGCCACCGCCTGCACCAGCGCGAGGCCGAGGCCGGACCCCGGCGTGTTGCGCGCCGCTTCCGCCCGGAAGAAACGTTGCGTCGCCCGCGGCTTGTCCTCCGGGCGTATCCCCGGCCCTTGATCGGTGATGGCGATGCGCAACGCCCCGCCGGCGATCCCCGCCGCCAGCCGCACCTCCCCGCCCTCGGGGGAAAACTTCACCGCGTTGTCGAGCAGGTTGGCGACCGCCTGCTGAATCAGCTCGCGATCGCCGAAGGCGGGCAGACGCGGCGGCACGTCGAGATCGAGGGTGAGACCCCGCTCCTCGGCCAGCGCGCCGTACAGCTCGGCGAGGTCGGTGAGCAACGGCGCGGCGTCGAACCGCGCGAAGGCGGAACGGCGGGCGCCGGCCTCGATCTCGGCGATGCGCAGCAGGGCCTGGAACACGGCGGTGACATGGTCAAGATCCGCGACCGCCCGCTCCACCGCCGCATGCAGCTCCTCCGGCGTGTGCGCATGCTCCGCCGCGTCCTCCAGCCGCGCACGGGCGCGGGTGATCGGCGTGCGCAAATCATGCGCGATGGCGTTGGAGACCTGCCGCACCCCGTCCATCAGCCGGCCGATGCGGTCCAGCATGTCGTTGATCGATTCGGCCACGCGGTCGAACTCGTCGCCGCTGCCGGAGACGGTGACGCGACGCGTCAGGTCGCCGCGCGAGATCGCGCCCGCCGTCGCGGCGATGTTGGCGACGAGGCGGCGGAAGAAGTTGCGCACCGCGAGCGCGCCCACCGTGCCGAGCACGATGACGAGCAGCACCGCCCAGAACAGCGCGTCGGTGAGCAGCCGGCGAAGCTGCGCCCGTGTGCGCACATCCCGCCCGACCAGCAGGCGGAACCCGCCCGGCAGATCGAAGCGGTGCACCTCGGCGAGCGAACGTACCCCGTCCCGCTCCACCGGCAACTCGTACCAGACGGTGGACGTGCCGACGCCGTGCGGCCAATGCTCCAGATTGCCGGCGACGCGGTTATAGCCGGCATCGACCAGCAGATAGATCGCGTCGTCATCGACGTTCTCGTTCAACCGGTCCTGGAGGGTGAGGATCAGCGACGGCACCCCGCCTTCCTGCCAGCGTTCGGAGAGGCCCTGCGCGTCGGCGCGGATCGCCGCCTGCACCTGCCGCTCCAGCAGCCCGGCGCTGTCCCACCACAGGAACAGCACGAGCGAGAGCGCGGAGAGGCCGAACATCAGCGCATAGACGGCGGCGAGACGAACGCTCGCCGAACGCAGCGGCGCAAGCATGCGGGTAAGCCAGGGCGGCCGGGCGGCGCCGACCGGCGCGATCTGGTTCATATCGAAGGCCAGGGGCTCCGCCCCTGGACCCCGCCAAAGGCAAGCCTTTGGAATCCGTTACTTAAAGTATTGGGGGTCTGGGGCCTCAAGGCCCCAGCGGGTCGAGGGCAGAGCCCTCGCCTTACCTTTACCCCAACGCCACTCATTCCGGCCGCAGCATGTAGCCGGCATTGCGCACGGTATGGATCAGCGTGGTCGGGAAAGGCCGGTCGATCTTCTGCCGCAGGCGGGAGACATGCACGTCGATGACGTTGGTCTGCGGGTCGAAATGATAATCCCACACGCCTTCGAGCAGCATGGTGCGCGTCACCACCTGGCCGGCGTGGCGCATCAGGTATTCAAGCAGGCGGAACTCGCGCGGCTGCAGGTCGATCTTCTGCCCGGCGCGGCGCACCGAGCGGGAGAGCAGGTCCATCTCCAGGTCGCCCACGGTGAGCCGGGTCTGCGGTCCCTCGCTCTTGCCCCGCCGGTTCAGCGCCTCTACGCGGGCGAGCAACTCGGCGAAGGCGAAGGGCTTGGTCATGTAGTCATCGCCGCCGGCCTTCAGTCCGGCCACCCGCTCATCCACCTGGGCGAGCGCCGAGAGCAGCAGCACCGGCGTCGCGTTGTTCTGCGAGCGCAGGGTTTCGAGCAGGCGCAACCCGTCGATCCCGCCCGGCAGCATGCGGTCGAGGATGATGGTATCGAAGCTCTCGCTGGCGGCGAGGAACAGGCCGTCGCGGCCGTTATCGGCATGCTCGACCACATGCCCGGCCTCGCGGAGGCCCTTGACCACGAAGCCCGCGACGGTGGGATCGTCCTCGACCAACAGGATACGCATCGGCTGTTCCGCTCTTCGCTCGTGTTCCGTCCGTGGTGTCGCGGCGCCGTCAGTCCGGCTCGTGCGGGCGCCGCCCGACCGTCACCGTGACCTCCAACGTTTGTGCCTGCCGGCGCAGGCGCAGCCGCACCCGGCCGCCGGGATTGGTGGCGGCGACGGCGCGGATCAGGCCGCGCGCCGAATCGACATGCTCGCCGTTCACCGCCGTCACGATATCCCCGACCCGGAGCCCGGCGCGCGACGCCGGCCCGAACCGGTCAACGCCCGCGATGGCGACGCCGATGCTGCGCGTGCCCGGCAGGTCCTGCACCGAGACGCCGAGCCAGCCGCGATCGATATGCCCCTTCGCGCGCAGCTCGGCGACAATGCGTTCGGCGATCTCGCTCGGCACGGCGAAGCCGATGCCGACCGAGCCGCCGGTGGGCGAGACGATGGCGGTGTTCACCGCGATCACCTGCCCCTCCAGGTTGAAGGTGGGGCCGCCGGAATTACCCGGGTTGATCGGCGCGTCGAGCTGGATGAAATCGTCGAACGGCCCGGCGCCGATATCCCGCCCGCGCGCCGAGACGATGCCCGCCGTCACCGAGCTGCCGAGGCCGAACGGGTTGCCGGCGGCGAGAATCCAGTCGCCGACCTGCACCTCACGGGAATCGCCCCAGGTCACGTAGGGCAGCGGCGCGTCCGTTTCCACCTTGATCACCGCGAGATCGGTCAACTCGTCGACGCCGAGCACCTTGGCCGGCAACTGGGTGCCGTCGCTGAGCGAGACGACGATGCGGTCGGCATGACCGACGACATGGTTGTTGGTGACGATCACGCCCGAGGCATCGATGATGAAGCCCGAGCCGGCGCCGAGCACCTGCTCCCGCCGGCCGCGCATGCGCTCGCGGAACTGCCGCTCGAACGGCGTGCCCTTCAGTTCCGGCGGCAGGGAAGCGGCCGCGTCCCCCGCCGACACGCTTTCCGTGACGGCGATGTTAACCACCGCCGGCACCACCCGGCGCACGAGCGGAGCGAAGCTCAGCGGCCCCTGCTCGACGAGCGGCGTGGCCGGGGACTGGGCCCGCCCGGCGGAGCACCCGGAGGCCAGCAGCACCGCGGATAGCAGGATGAAGGCGGCTGGACGGGTCATCGGTTCGAGCCTCATGGGCGAGTCGGACGTTCCCACACTAGAGCAGAACCGGTTCGGATGGACACATCTGAACCGGTGAAGATACGCGCCAAAACAAATGGCTAGAACGGACCCGATTCAGCGGGACAAGCCTGCACCGCTGAAGATGCCGGCAAAACGAGGACCATGGTATTTCCACCGTGACCCTCGCACAGCACGGGCGCGCCGGGTTGGCCCAGGGGCGTTCGACCGGCGGCGCGCGCCAAACCAAGGACACATACCAGCGGCGCGAGCGGTTTCGACCAGCCGGTCATTCAGCCCGCCGGTATGGCACGCGGCCGCCGGCGCAACAAGGCGCGCGACCCGGCGAAAGCCGGGCGCACGGCCGTTCCGCGCGCCCGGCCCGGCCTTAATAAGGCTGCGCCGGCGGCAGCGCCGCGCCGGGGGCGGCGAGCGATGAGCCGGAGGGCGGCGTGTAATCCGGCGACGTGTAGCCCTCCGGCACGGCGCTGGAGGCGGCCGGCGGCGGGCTGAAATCCGGCGGGGTGTAGGCGCCGGTGGCGGGGGCCGAGGCGGCCGGAGCCGGGGCAACCGGAGCGGGCGGCGCGACCGGCACCGGCTTCATGGAAGCGGGCGGGGTCAGGTAGCCGGGCGGCGGCGACATCGTCACCGGCGCGGCGCCGGGAGCGGCAGCACCAGGGGCGGCAACCGAGGCGGCACCCGGTGCGGCACTGGGCACCGCCGGGGCGGGTGGCACGGCCGGCGCGAGCGACACCGGCGCCCCCGGGACAACAACGGGCGGAGCGGCGGGCGACGGAGCGGCGGACGCGGGCGGCGCCACGGGCGCCAGGGCGGGCGCGGCGGGCGACCCGGGCAAGGGCTGCGCCTGCACCGGCGCGGCTGCCACCGCCGGCAGCAGCCACTGGCCCAGCGAGCGCCGCGCCTGGTATTCGAACTCCACGTTCATGTCGCCCATCATCTGCTTGGTCAGGGCATACAGCGCCGCACGCGGCGTCTGCCCCTCCGGCAGGGTCGCCTGCCGGCTGACGCGCGCCTCGGCATAGGCGACGCGCATGTCCTGCGCGTTCACCACGTCGAGATGCACCGCCATCCGCCCGTTCATCGCTCCGCCATCCTGGGTGATGGAGGCCTCGGTGATGACGAACACCGCCCGCCCGGCATTGCCGCTCGGCACCAGCCGGTCACGCGCCATCTGCGTCAGCGCCGCCACCGGCGGCACCGGGGCTTGCGCGGACAGGTCATTCGCGCTGACCGCGGCGGTATGGTCCTCCACATCGACCGTGGCGACGTTGAGTTGCAGCGGCGTCAGATAGGTGTAGTTGAGGGCGGGGAATGTCTGTGGCGGCGGCGTCTCGCCGCCACCGCATCCCGCGAGCGCCAGCGGCAGCACCAGGGAAAGCAGGGCTACCGGTGGAAGAACAGCGCGGACTCGCATGCTTGGCTTCCTGACGAAGTAACGAACGGCACAACTCGGCAGCGTGGCGCAGCGGCGGCCGCGGATCAATGCATGGCGCGCCGGCCCGTGCCGCGCAGCTCCACCGAGAACCGCCGCTCCGTCCAGCGCGCGAGCTGCACGAAGGGCAGGCCGATCAGCAGATAGACCGCGCCCACCAGCAGGCCGGTGCCGAAATAATCGTAATAGGTGGTGGAGAGCGTCTCATAGGTATGGGTCAACTCGGTCATGGTGATGACCGAAACCAGCGAGGAATCCTTCAGCAGCGAGATGAAATCGTTGGTGGTGACCGGCATGACGATGCGGATCGTCTGCGGCAGGATGACGTGGCGCAGCGCCTGCCCCTGCGTCATGTTCAGCGCCACCGCCGCTTCCATTTGCCCGTGCGGGATCGCCTGCAACCCGGCGCGGTAATTCTCCGCCTCGTAGGCGCCGTAATTCAACCCGAGCGCGATCACCGCCGCCACGAACGGATCGAGCCGGATACCGATATTCGGCAGGCCGAAGAAGATGAACAGGATCTGGATCAGCAACGGCGTGCCGCGCACGATCTCGATATAGGTGACCGCCAGCCAGGCGACCGGCGCCGGCCCATAGCGCCGCGCCACCGCCGCGGCCAGCCCGACCACCACCGCGACCACCATGGCGACGATGGAAACCTCGAGCGTCACCAGCGCGCCGCGGGCGATATCGGGCAGGTAGCCGGCGTAGCGCTGGAACCGCGCCGTCCAGCTGGCGAGCGGCCTCGTGTCGTTCAGGAACTGATGGTAAGCGTCGGACACGGCGGGAGCCGCCGCGCCGGGATTGGCCGGGGCGGGGTTCGCGGGGCCGGTGCCCGCCGGCATGCTCGCCTCCATCACCGGCGACCACAGATTCCACCGCTCCAGGATGCGGCGCAATTCGCCCGAGCGCTTCAGGCCGTCGATCGCCGCGTTCAGGTCGGCGACCAGGCGCGGATTGCCCTTGCGCACCGCGATGCCGTAATCGATCTGCCCGGCCGGCGGGCCCACCAGCTTCAGCTTCGGATCGGGCGCCGCGTAATACATCGCGATCGGGTAATCGAGCAGCACCGCATCCAGCCGGCCATTGCCGAGATCGCTGTAGGCGCCGACCTCCTCGTCGTAGACGAGCACCTGCACGCCCTGCCGGTCACGCAACATGCGCTCGGCGAGCGAGGCCTTCAGCGTGCCGACCCGCTTGCCGGCCAGATCGTCGAGCGTGTTGATGCCGTTGGTGTCGCGCCGCACCGCGAGCTGCTCGAAGGTCGTGTAGTAGGGCGCGGAGAAATCCACTTCCTCCGCATGGTCCGGGGTGATCTCGATGCCGTTGATCACCACGTCGTAAAGCCGGCGGTTGAGGCCGGGGATCAGCGAGTCGTAATCGTTCTGCACATGCCGCGCGGTGCGGCCCATGTGCGCCGCGACCGCTTCGATGATCTCGGCCTCGAAGCCGATCAGCTTGCTGGTGTCCTTGGGATCGGCGAAGGCGTAGGGCGCGTCCGATTGCGCGTCGGCGCCCCAGCTCAGCACCTTGGGGTCGGCGGTCTCGGGCGTATCGGCCGCGCGGGCGGCAAGGCCGGAGAACAGCAGGAGGCACAGCGGCAGCAGCACGGCGCCGCGAACCAGGCGGAGGAATGCCATTTCTTTCATCCTCTTCCGGCTCAGGCGAAGTGCCTGAGGAACTGACGGGTGCGCGGGTCCTTCGGGTTCTCGAAGATCTCGTCCTCGTCGGAGATCTCCACGATCTCCCCATTTTCCATGAAGACGATGTAGTCGGAGGCGTCGCGGGCGAAGCGCATCTCGTGCGTGACGATCACCTGCGTCATCCCCTTCTGGTCGAGATCCCGCATCACCTGCAACACCTCGCCCACCAGCATCGGATCGAGCGCCGAGGTCGGCTCGTCGTACAGCATCACCTTCGGCTCCATCATCAGGGCGCGGGCGATGGCGGCGCGCTGCTGCTGCCCGCCC
>DATJWY010000165.1:0-2142 GCA_035500775.1 Acetobacteraceae bacterium | reverse complement strand
GGCCTCAAGGCCCCAGCAGGGTCCAGGGGCGGAGCCCCTGGCCTTCAGGGAGCGCCCGACGGCGTATGCATCCGCTCGGTATTCAGCCCGAGCGTCCGCCCGGGATAGCCGGCGGCGTCGAAATACCGTGTCTTCCCTATTTCCTGATACTGCACCGCGGTGACATGCCCGAGCGCGTCCGCCTGCGCGTGGATCAGGCCGGAGATGACGTGTGGCGGCGCCTCTCCGTTCGGCATCGCCTCGGTCAGCACCCGCCCGAGCAGCTTGCCCTTGGCCGGGATGTCGAGTCCGAGCACGGCGGCGATGGTCTTGCCGAGATCGGCGGTGCTGGCTGGCGCCGGGTCCTCGAAGCGGCCCCGGAAATCGGGCCCGAGCGCGCCCATGATGTTGCGGGTATCGGCGCGGCTGAAGCTGCCGTGCATGCCCTGTCCCTGTTGCAGCGGGGTATCCGCCACCTCGACCCCGCAAATGGTGGGATCGTCGCAGCCGAGGGCGAAACTGCGGAAATTCACCACCAGGGACGGCGTCGGCATCACCGCCGAACCGTGCAGCCCGATCGAGGAGAGCGCGACGGCGCCGGCGATCGGCTCCAGGCTGTCATCCACGAACAGGCCGCTCGTGTAGTCTTCGGCCGAGAGGGCGCGGGCGATGCGCGCGGCGAGGGCGTGGTCGTGCTTCGGCAGGTAGATCAGGTCGGACCCGCCATTGGCGGCGACGATCACGTCCGGGTGCGCCGGGTCGCTGCCGATCACCCCGTTGTCGCGGGAAGGGCGGGCATTGGGGCCGACCGGCGCGTTCTGCGCGTCCGGATCGAAAAGGCGCTCCCCGAGCGCGTGCGCGAGGTCGATCGCCAGGAAGCCGGGCGGCAACTGATGCTCCGGCACGCCGGGATAACGCTGCGTGGCGGCGAAGCTGGTCGCGCTCTCCTTGGAGATGGTGGAGAAGCCGTGATCCGAGGTGAGGACGATGTCGGTGGTCTTGTCGAGGCCGAGGGCGCGGAGCGCGGTCTCGATCTCGGCGAGATCGGTATCCGCGTTGCGGATGGCGGCGAGCGAGGTCGGGCCGTTGATGCCGGGGATCAGCCGGCCGAGGCTGTCGCCCTCGTTATGCTGCGTGCCGTCCGGATCACGCGACCAGAACACCAGGACGAAGGGCTGGCCGCGCGCGACGAAGAGCGGCAGCACCGCCTTGGTGGCGACGGCGGTGAACCAATCCTGCTGCCCGATATTGGCGGTGGTGGTGCCCGGCACGGTGGCGGTGCCGGCATGGACGTTCTCGCTCCGGCCCGGCGCTTCCGCGCGCAGCCCGGCATCGGCGAGGCGATGCGCCACTTCAGCGGCGAGCGCGATGCCGCCGGGCCGGCCGGTGAGGTCATCGACGACGATCGTATGCTGCCCGCTGCGCTCGGTATGGTCCTGAATCAGCGTCGGGCCGAGCTTGCCGATGGCGGCGATGGAGAAGCCGGCGTCGCGCGCCGCCTTCAGGATGGTTTCCTCGTTGAGGTAGTCGCCGGCGAAATGGTCGTCGATATCCCCGAGAACGGGGTCGCTTTCCAGGAACGGAGTCAGGCTTTGGCCGGCACCGGGGACAGGGTAGCCAGTATATTCGACGTTGCTGAAATCACCCGTGTCACCCAGGTAATGGCCGGTCGCCAGCGCCGAGGCGTTGGCGGTGGTAAAAGTCGGAAACAGCGAATGCGTATTCGTAAAGCGCACACCGCGCCGCAGCAGGTCGGCCATGGCGGGCGCCGTCGTCTCGTTCACCATGCCGGGTCTGAGACCATCGGCCACGAACAGGACCACGTTGCGCGTTGTCCTCGCCCCGGCCTGCCGTGCCGGTTGAGGCATCGCCTGCCCGGCGCCCGGAGCCGCCGGTGGGCTGGTCTGCGCGCCGGCCGGGCCCGTCAAAATGGCACCCAGCAAAACGGCCGTGATCTTCATTCGCATGCCCGGATCTCCGAACCGGCGCGGATGAAATTATCCTGTTCCCACCTGCCGGTCACACGAAGAAGTGATGACAATTCGATTCCGCATGCGGGCCGGTTCCGGCCCGCCGGAGGTTTGCTCCGACGAAACCTTGCCCCCTGCCGCCCTTATACCAGCGGCGTTAGACATTGACCGATGCGGAGAAGCTGCGGGGGGC
>DATJWY010000164.1:0-3319 GCA_035500775.1 Acetobacteraceae bacterium | reverse complement strand
CGCATCCGCGCCGCGCTTCTGAACGACGCAACCCCCGATACGGGCTGCGGCCTCAAGCTCTTCCGGCGCGACGATTTCCTGCAACTGCCGCATTTCGATCACATGCACCGGTACTTGCCGGCCCTGTTCATCCGCGCGGGCGGGCGCGTGGTCTCGCTGCCGGTGAACCACCGCCCCCGCACGCGCGGGCAGTCGAATTACGGCACGCTGGACCGGCTCTGGGTCGGGATCTTTGACCTGGCCGGGGTTTACTGGCTGCAACGGCGCTGGAAGCGCCCCGTCGTGGAGACGCCGGACGCAGCCAGCCCGGAGGCGCCGCAAGCCGCCCCCACCGGCACCGCCACGCTGACGTGAACAAGACCCTCGCCCTGCTGCGCAAGCCCGCCCTGCTCCTGGCCGGGCTGATCGCCGCCGGGCTCGCCATGCGCCTGCTGCCGGCATATGCGGGTGGCCTTGCCCTCGCTGCGGAATTGCCGGCGCGCGGGCCGCGCAGCTTCCTCGCCCTGCTGCTCGGCGGCGCCGCGCTCTGCGCCGTCGGCGTGCCGCGGCAGGCGGTGGCCTTCGCCTGCGGATACGAATACGGCGCCTGGGGCGGCGCGGCCCTCGCCCTCGCGGCGCAGACCCTCGGCTGCGCGGCGGATTTCGTCTGGGCGCGGGCCGTGGCACAGGACTGGGCGCGGCGGCGCCTCGGCACGCGCTGGGGAAAGCTGGACCGCTTCCTCGCCGACAACCCGTTCACCGCGACGCTGACGCTGCGGCTGCTGCCGGTGGGGAACAATCTCGCCACCAACCTGCTCGCGGGCGTCTCCGCCGTGGCTGCGATGCCGTTCCTCGTCGCCTCGGCGCTCGGCTACCTGCCGCAGACCGTGATCTTCGCCCTGATCGCCGCCGGGGTGCGGGTGGACCGGGAGGCGCAGCTCGGGTTGGGGGTGGCGCTGTTCGTGCTCTCCGGCCTCGGCGGCGCGCTGCTGCTGCGGCGGGGCTTCGGGCGGCGCACGGCGGCTCTCGCGGAGGCCGAGACCTCTCCCTGACCAAGAGGCGGGGCTGGTCAAGGGCGAGGGGCGCCGCCCCTCGCGCTCCCCGCCAAAGGCCGGCGGCCTTTGGAAACCGGCTCTTAAACCATGATCAGACCCAGGTTGACTGATACGATCATGGTCTGGCGCCTTGTTTCGAGAGCGCGATTCACGCTTTCCACCTGTCAGCCTCAGACGATCGGGCTCTCATCGGCTTCCGGGGTTGGCGGCGTCAGGGCGGCGTCGATCTCCCTGGCGCGCAGCGCGGCCGGGCGCCCGCAAATACGCTGCCAGTAGCGCTCGAAGGCGGGGCGCTTCTCCAGCCATCCCATCGACATGCCCCAGCCGATCTGCGACCCGAGATAGACATCGGCGGCGGTGAAGCGGTCACCGACCAGGTAGCCGCCCTGAGAGACCGCCCCCTCCAGCACGTTCACCACCGCGGCGAAATGGCCATATCCGGCCATCTTCTCCCGGACTTCCGGCACCACGACCCCCATGACCTGGTTGATCACCGCCGCCTCCAACGGACCGGCGGCGAAGAACAGCCAGCGATAATAGGGGCCACGCTGGCGATCGGCCGGCGGCGGCGCGAGCCCGGCCTGCGGAAACGCATCGGCGAGATAGGCGCAGATGGCCGCCGCCTCCGTCACCACGGTGTCGCCGTGCCGGATCGCGGGCACCTTCCCCATCGGGTTGATGGCGAGGTAATCGGCCGACTTCATGGCCGGGCCGTATTCGAGCAGCTCGGTGCGGTAGGGCTGGCCGACTTCCTCCAGCATCCAGCGCACGCTCCGGCCACGCGACAAAGGGTGCGTGTAGAAGACAAGCTCGTCGCTCATGGAGGCGCTCCGCTCTCTTACGGGAGCCACCTTAGCGCGCGGCGCGAGCGGCGTCGTGGTCCGCTTGGTGACAAGTCGGCGTATGACGCGGGCTCCGATAAGGATCACAATTGCTTGTGGGCCGCTTCGCCGGCATGTGGATGCGGTCGTTCCCGACTGACGCCACCGCGAAAAAACGATCGGTTTCCAAAGACCGCCGGTCTTTGGCGGGGGCGCGCGGGAGGTGCTCCCCTACCCTTCCAACACCTCCATTCGCTCCAACCCGAACGGCCGCAGCAATGGCAACAACCGCACCGCATCCGGCGGCGGCGCGGTGAACAGCGCCGTCCCCGCCAGCCCCGCTTCCCCCGCCATCGCGGCCAGCCCGGAAACCACCGTCCGCGTATGCCGCGCCACCGGCCCGGCCGGGTCGAGCCACGCCACCTCCGGCGGCACCAGCGCGGCCAGCTCGGCTTCCAGGAAGCCGTAATGCGTGCAGCCCAGCACCATGACGTCGATCGCCGCCGCGCCAGGCTGGGACAGGATGCAATCCAGTTCCGCCCGCAGCGCCGCCTCCGGGACCGTCTCGCCGCGAAACCGCGCCTCGGCCAGCGCGGCGAGCGTGCTCGATCCATGCGCGTGCAAGGTGCAATCGGCGGCGAAGCGCTCGGCCAGGTCACGCAGATAGGCGCGGCGCACCGTCGCCGGTGTCGCCAGCACGCCGATATGGCGCGTGCGGCTGAGCGAGGCCGCCCATTTCACCGGCGGCACGCAGCCGATGAACGGCACGGCGAAGCGCGCGCGCAATTCGGCCAGCGCCAGCGTGCTCGCGGTGTTGCAGGCCACCACCACCGCATCCGGCCGCGCCCGCTCCAGCGCCGCGCCGATCACGCGCAGGATGCGCGGCACCAGCACCACGTCCGGCTTGGCGCCGTAGGGGAAGCCGGCGGTGTCGGCGAGGTAGGTCAACCGCGCCTCCGGCAGCTCCCGCCGGATCTCGCGCGCGACGGTCAGCCCGCCAATGCCGGAATCGAAGACGAGCAGGGATGGCGACGCGCTCATGCCCGGTTCCCCTTGCGCTGGGCGGGATGCCGTTTCATCGGCGTTAAGGCCAGGGGTTCCGCCCCTGGACCCCGCCAAAGGCTTAGCCTTTGGAATCCGTTACTTTTTTCTGGCTGGTATCGGATGGCTGAGGCCGTCAGGACCAAGGAATCGGTTTCCAAAGGCCCACGGCCTTTGGCGGGGTCCAGGGGCAGCGCCCCTGGTCTGCCAACAACCGGACTCATGCAGCATCTCCCCGGGCCGCGCGGACGCATTTGCGCATCACCGAGGGCAGTGCCTCCTGCTCCAACGTCGCGGCCGGGGCGAGGAACCCCTCCGCCGCGATGCGGTCCACCCGCGCGGCATAGACGTCGATCAAAAGCTCGAAATGGGTGAAGACGTGCGAGATCACCCCGGCCGGCCGCCACGCCGCCTCCATCGGCG
>DATJWY010000163.1:0-12655 GCA_035500775.1 Acetobacteraceae bacterium | reverse complement strand
CGGCAAGCTGATGCTGGAGCATGTTGCCGCGTGAGGCGGCGGACGGAATGCCGTGATCCATAGGTAAGGCCAGGGGCGCTGCCCCTGGACCCCGCCAAAGGCGAAGCCTTTGGAATCCATTACTTAAGTGCTCGGGGGTCTGGGGCCTCAAGGCCCCAGCGGGGTCGAGGGGCAGCGCCCCTCGCCTTGCTTACCCAGGCGCGCAGGGGGGACGCCCTCCATCGTCATATCCTTTCAACGTGACACGGCCTCGCCGCTGCGATACGTTCTACCTCGCAGGCAAACCTTTCTACCTAGCGAGTGTTCCGTTCCGGCATGGCCACCCAACTGAACATCAAGAGCGAGGACGGCTACCGTCTGGCCACCGAGCTTTCGGCGCTGACCGGCGAGAGCCTGACCATGGCCGTCACCGAGGCGCTGCGCGAGCGGCTGGACCGGGAACGGCGGGGGCGGGACCGCGCGGCCAAGCGGCAGCGCCTGTTCGACCTCGCCGCCGAGATCCGCGCCAGCCTGCGCGGCACGGTCGGCTCCGGCCATGCCTGGCTCTACGACGAAAGCGGCCAGCCGCAATGACCGGCCGGGGCGTGCCCGCTTGATCGTCGATACCTCCGCCCTGCTGGCGATCATCCTGGATGAGCCGGAAGCGCCGCGCTTTCTCGACGCCATCGTGGCCGCCGAGCATCCGCGCATGTCGCTCGCCAATTGGTTCGAGGCGGCGATGGTGATCGAGGAGAAGGGCGGCCGCATCGCCAGCCTGCGCTTCGACGAGTTCATCCGCGCCGCCGGCATCGAGGTGATGCCGATCACAGTCGAGCAGGGCGCCGCGGCGCGCAACGCCTGGCGCTATTTCGGCCGCCACAAGCATTCGGCCCGCCTTAATTTCGGCGATTGCTTCGCTTACGCGCTGGCCAAGGAACGGGCCGAACCGTTGTTGTTCAAGGGCGAGGATTTCGCCCGCACCGATATCGAGCCCGCGCTGAAAGATCGGGACAAGGACCAGGACTGACCCATGCCGGAACTGTTGCTGGAACTGTTCAGCGAGGAAATCCCCGCCCGCATGCAGGCGCGCGCGGCGGAGGACTTCGCCCGCCTGGTTTCGGAGGCGCTGGCCCCGCTGGCTCCGACCGAACTGCGGACGCTTTACGGTCCGCGCCGCCTGGTGCTGGTGGGGCAGGTCGCCCCCGCCGTCGCGGCGCGGCACACGCTGGAGCGCGGCCCCCGGCTCGGCGCGCCGGAGCAGGCGCTGGCCGGCTTCCTGCGCAAGCATGGCGCGGCCCGCGAGCAGCTGCGCGAGGAAGGCGAATACTGGGTGCTGGAGCGGACGACGCCGGCCGTGGCCGCCGCCGATCTGGTCGCCGAGGCGCTGCCCGGCCTGCTCCGCCGCTTCCCCTGGCCGAAATCCATGCGCTGGGGCAGCAGCAATGTCACCTGGGTGCGGCCGCTGCGCCGTATCCTCTGCGTGCTCGATGGCGCGGTGGTGCCGTTCGACCTCGCCGAGCCGGGCGATGAGGCGCACGGCCTGCGTGCCGGCGACGAGACCGAGGGGCACCGCATCCACGCGCCGGGCGCGGTTTCCATCCGCTCCTTCGCGGAATGGCTGGAGACGCTGCGCGCCCGCCGCGTCATCCCCGATGCCGCCGAGCGCAAGCGGATGATCGCCGAGGGGGTCGCCCGCCTTGCCGCCGCGCGCGGCCTGACCGTGGTCGAGGACCCGGGCCTGCTCGACGAGGTGGCCGGGCTCGTGGAATGGCCGGTGCCGCTGCTCGGCCGGATCGACGACGCCTACATGGACCTGCCGCCCGAGGTGATGCAGGTCTCGATGCGGGTGAACCAGCGTTATTTCGCGCTGCGCACGGCGGATGGCGCGGCCGCGCCGTTCTTCGGCTTCGCCGCCAATATCGAGGCGCTGGATGGTGGCGCCGCCATCGTCGCCGGCAATGAGCGCGTGCTGCGCGCCCGCTTCGCCGATGCCCGGCATTTCTGGGATCTCGACCGGCGCACGAAGCTCGCGGACCGGGTGGTGGCGCTCGACCGGGTGACGTTCCACGCGAAGCTCGGCAGCCAGGGCGCGCGGGTGCGGCGGATCGCGCATCTCGCCGCCCATCTCGCGCCGGTGGTCGGCGCCGACCCGGCGCTTGCCGTGCGTGCCGCGACGCTCGCCAAGGCGGACCTGACCACCGGCATGGTGGGCGAGTTCCCCGAGTTGCAGGGCGTGATGGGCGGCTACTATGCCCGGCATGACGGCGAGGACCCGCGCGTCGCCGGGGCGGTGCGTGACCATTACGCGCCGAAGGGGGCGTCGGACAGCGTGCCGACCGAGCCGGTCGCGATCGCCGCCGCGCTGGCCGACAAGATCGACCAGCTGGTTGCCTTCTTCGCCATTGGCGAGAAGCCGACCGGATCCGGCGACCCCTACGCGCTGCGCCGCGCCGCGCTCGGCGTGATCCGCATCGTGCGCGAGAACGGGCTGCGCCTGGGGCTGCGCGGCGTGCTGACCGGGCAATGCTACCGGGTCGGGCAAAGCCTCGCCGATCTGCTGGACGCGCCGGCGCTGCCTGGGGAGAAGGCCCTGGTCGCCGAGCTGCTCGACTTCATCGCCGAGCGCCTGCGGGTGCAGCTCCGCGCCGAGGGGGCGCGGCATGACGTGCTCTCCGCCGTGTTCGCCGCCGGCGCGGATGACGACATCACCCGTCTGCTGGCCCGCACCGACGCGGTCGCGGCGCTGCTCGGCACCGAGGATGGCGCCAACCTGCTCGCCGCCTACAAGCGTGCGGCCAATATCCTCCGCATCGAGGACCGCAAGGACGGGCCGCATGCCGGGCCGGTGGACACGACGGAACTCGTGCTCGCCGAGGAACGCGGCCTCGCCACCGCGCTCGCCGCGGCCGACGCGGTGATCGCGCCGCGTCTCGCGGCCGAGGACTACGCCGCCGCGATGGCCGCGATGGCGGGCCTGCGCGCGGCGCTCGACGCGTTCTTCGACAAGGTCACCGTCAACGCCGAGGAGCCGAAACTCCGCGGCAACCGCCTGCGCCTGCTCAACCAGGTGCGGTCCACCATGAACCAGATCGCCGATTTTTCCACGATCGAAGCCTGAGAGTTTGTGAAAGACCGCGGGCCGGCCGCCTTGGCCGGCGCGCGGGACCCGGCTCACGCGCCGGGCATTCTTTCACAGGTTTGACCGCTTCACAGACTCCGAGGGGCATCACGATGACGAAGTGGGTTTACAGTTTTGGCGCCGGCCATAACGAAGGCCGCGCGGACATGCGCAACCTGCTGGGCGGCAAGGGCGCGAACCTCGCCGAGATGGCGAGCATCGGCCTGCCCGTGCCGCCGGGCTTCACCATCACCACCGAAGTCTGTACCGAGTTCTACAAGAACGACCGCAACTATCCGTCCGATCTGCGGGCGCAGGTGGACGCGGCGCTCGCCCTCGTGGAAGCGGCGGTTGGCCATAAATTCGGCGACAAGCACAACCCGCTGCTGGTTTCCGTCCGTTCCGGCGCCCGCGTCTCCATGCCGGGCATGATGGACACGGTGCTCAATCTCGGCCTCAACGACGTCACCGTGCTGGGGCTGGAAGAAGCCTCCAACGACGCGCGTTTCGCCTGGGACTCCTATCGCCGCTTCATCCAGATGTTCGGCAGCGTGGTGCTCGGCGTCGATCATCATCGCTTCGAGGAGATCATCGAGCATGTGAAGCTCGATGCCGGCGTGGTCGAGGATACCGCGCTGACCGCGCAGGACTGGCACCGCGTCGTCGATGCCTACAAGGACATGGTGCACGAGGAGACGGGCAAGCCCTTCCCGCAGGACCCGTCCGACCAGCTCTGGGGCGCGATCGGCGCCGTGTTCGGCAGCTGGATGAACCCGCGCGCCAACACCTATCGCCGCCTGCATGACATCCCGGCCGATTGGGGCACGGCGGTGAACGTCCAGGCCATGGTGTTCGGCAACATGGGCAATGATTGTGCGACCGGCGTCTGCTTCACGCGCGATCCCTCCACCGGCGAGAACATCTTCTACGGCGAGTTCCTGGTGAACGCGCAGGGCGAGGACGTGGTGGCCGGCATCCGCACGCCGCAGCCGATGTCCAATCTGCGGGCGAAGCCGGGCGAGGTCTCCATGGAGGAGGCACTGCCGGAGGCCTATGCCGAGCTGCTGAAGGTGCGCGAGACACTGGAGCGTCACTACCGCGACATGCAGGACATCGAGTTCACCGTGCAGCAGCAGAAGCTCTACATGCTGCAGACGCGCAACGGTAAGCGCACCGCCGCCGCCAGCCTGCGCATCGCGGTGGAGATGGCCGAGGAAGGGCTGATCACCCGCGAGGAAGCGGTGATGCGCGTCAATCCGCAGTCGCTCGACCAGTTGCTGCACCCGACGCTCGACCCGAAGGCGCCGCGCTCGCAGTTCTCCAAGGGCCTGCCGGCGAGCCCCGGCGCGGCTTGCGGCGCCGTGGTGTTCAGCGCCGACGAGGCTGAGATCCGCGCCGCAAAGGGCGAGGCGGTGGTGCTGGTCCGCATCGAGACCAGCCCCGAGGATATTCACGGCATGCACGCCGCCCGCGGCATCCTGACCACGCGCGGCGGCATGACCAGCCACGCCGCCGTGGTGGCGCGCGGCATGGGCCGTCCCTGCGTCGCCGGCGCCGGCGGCATCCAGGTTGACTACGGCGCCCAGACCCTCTCGGCCGGCGGCATCGTCATCCGCGCCGGCGAAACCATCACCCTCGATGGCGGCACCGGCGAGGTGTTCGCGGGCGCCGTGCCGATGGTGGAGCCCTCGCTCTCCGGCGATTTCGCGACGCTGATGGAGTGGGCCGACGGCTTCCGCCGCATGAAGGTGCGCACCAACGCCGAAACCCCGCTCGACGCCGAGACCGCCCGCAAGTTCGGCGCCGAGGGCATCGGCCTGTGCCGCACCGAGCACATGTTCTTCGCCCCCGAGCGCATCGGCGCGGTGCGGCAGATGATCCTGGCGCACGACGAGGCCGGCCGCCGCGTGGCGCTTGAGAAGCTGCTGCCCTTCCAGCGGCAGGATTTCATCGACCTGTTCCGCATCATGGCCGGGCTGCCGGTGACCATCCGCCTGCTCGACCCGCCGCTGCATGAATTCCTGCCGCATGGCGAGACGGAACTCGCGGAAGTGGCTGGCGCCATGGGCCAGGACGTGGAGCAGATCCGCCGCCGCGCCGCTGAACTCGCGGAAGCCAACCCGATGCTCGGCCATCGCGGCTGCCGCCTCGGCATCACCTTCCCGGAAATCTACGAGACCCAGGCCCGCGCCATTTTCGAGGGCGCGATCGCCATCGGCCGCGAGACCGGCACGCCGCCGGTGCCGGAGATCATGATCCCGCTCGTCGGCACCCGCCGCGAGCTGGAAATCACCCGCGCCCAGGTGGAGCGCGTGGCGAAGGACGTGATGGCCGAAACCGGTCAGCAGATCGAATACTCGGTCGGCACCATGATCGAGCTGCCGCGCGCGGCGCTCGTCGCCGACAAGATCGCCGAGGTCGGTGACTTCTTCAGCTTCGGCACCAACGACCTGACCCAGACCACCTTCGGCCTCTCCCGCGATGACGCCGGCAAGTTCCTGCCGCATTATGTCGAGGCGGGCATCCTGCCGAAGGACCCGTTCGTGTCGCTGGACACGGAAGGCGTGGGCGCGCTGGTGCGCATCGCCGCCGAGAAGGGGCGGGCGACGAAGGCGAAGCTCAAGCTCGGCATCTGCGGCGAGCATGGCGGCGACCCGGCCAGCATTTCCTTCTGCGAGGAAGTCGGGCTGGACTACGTCTCCTGCAGCCCGTACCGCGTGCCGGTGGCGCGGCTGGCCGCGGCGCAGGCGGCGATCGGCGCGTCCGGTGATCGCACGGCCTGATCGGGTCAGGGGAAGGCCAGGGCTCCGCCCTGGGCCCGTCACGCGCAGGCGTGCTTGCGCACGACGGGGCCTTGAGGCCCCAGCCCCCCGGTCACTTAAGTAAAGGATTCCAAAGGCTTGGCCTTTGGCGGGGTCCAGGGGCAGCGCCCCTGGCCTTGCGCATCTTCAGCCATCCCCCACATGCCCAGGGCACGTGACCGGCTCCAGGGGGGGAGGGCGCATGGCGAAGATCGCGGTTGTCTATTTCAGCGGCTATGGCCACACGGCCAAGATGGCCGAGGCGATAGGGCAGGGCGCCAGCGCGGCCGAGGGCGCGCAAACGACGATCCTCGCGATCGACAAGGAGGGCAACCTGCCTGACGGCGCGTGGGAAACCCTGGCCGCCGCCGACGCCATCCTGTTCGGCTCGCCGACCTATATGGGCGGCCCGGCCTGGCAGTTCAAAAAATTCGCCGATGCGTCCTCCAAGCCCTGGTTCCAACTCGTCTGGAAGGACAAGGTCGCCGGCGGCTTCACCAATTCCGCCTCGATCAACGGCGACAAGTTCAACACCATCACCTACTTCATCACGCTCGCGATGCAGCACGGCATGGTCTGGGTCGGCACCGGCCTGTTGTCGGCGAACAAGAAGGCCTCGCAGCGGAATGACGTGAACTGGATCGCCGGCTACTCCGGCGCGCTGGCGCAATCCCCGGCCGATGCCTCGCCGGATGAGGCGCCGCCGCCGGGCGATCTGGAGACCGCCCGGATTTACGGTAAGCGGGTGGCGGAATACGCGGTCAAGACGCGCGGCTGAGGCCGTCCAGGGACGGCAAGGTCAGGCGGCAAGTTTGGGGGCAGGTTCGCGCGGGTGAAGTCCGGCGGCCAGGCCGACGCACTTCACCCGAGTCGCGGTGGTATCGCGGTGCCGTCAGTCGGCGGCGAGCGCCATGGTCTTGCGGGCGATCGACCGGCCGACATAGTCCTCGACCGCTTGGGTCACCGCGTCGGCGTGGGTCGCGAACACATGGTCGGCCCCGGCGAACACCCGGTAATCGACCTGCACGCCCTTCTGCGTGTTCAGCTTATCGACCAGCTTGCGCACGGCCGGCTCGGGCACGAGCTCGTCGGCATCGCCATGCAGCATCAGGCCGCCGCAGGGGCAGGGCGCCAGGAAGCCGAAATCATAGTGGCTGGCCGGCGGCGCGACGCTGACCCAGCCGGAAACCTCCGGCCGGCGCATCAGCAACTGCATGCCGACGAACGCCCCGAACGAGTAGCCCGCGATCCAGAGCCCGCTGGAATTCGGGTTGACCATCTGCATCCAGTCGAGCGCCGCGGCGGCATCCCCGATCTCGCCGATGCCGCCGTCATAGCGGCCCTGGCTGCGGCCGACCCCGCGGAAATTGAACCGCATCACGGAGAAGCCCAGCCGCTGGAACGACTGGTACATGGTGTAGGTGATGCGATTGTTCATCGTCCCGCCATGCAGCGGGTGCGGGTGCAGGATCAGCGCCAGCGGCGCTCCCGCTTCCTTCGAGTGGTGGTAGCGTCCCTCGAGCCGGCCATCGGGGCCGGCGAACATCACCTCAGGCATGGTCTTCTTCGTTCTTTCCTGACCCGGCGTTTAGGCATGACGCGGGAGTGAAACAGCCGAGCGTCAGGCGGCGGCGATGCCCCGCTCGCAGCCTGGCAGCACTAACAACTATATAGGATATAGGAACGCGCCGTTCTCTTTGCGCTGACTGGAGGCGACCAGAGGCAGGTGCAATTCTGCCCTGCGTATTAGTATTGCCTTCCGGTCCGTTCCGCGGATACGGGCGCGGTAATGGTTGGACGAGTGGCCTCCCGCCTGGTTTCGGCTCTTGCTTGCCGTGGTCCGTGATCTTCGGCCAACGGGGGCGACCGTCGGCACAGCCAGCATATACAGAGTTGATGCGGTGCGATCATAATAAAATTGACCGGTCGTCCCTGATTTTTGTGCATGTTTGGCGTTGGGCACACCGCTGTGATCGAAGAAGCCGCATGATCTACCTGGACGCCAATGCTTCCGAGCGGCCACGGCCGGAAGCGCGCGCCGCCCTGCTCGCCGCCGCCGAGCTGGCCGGCAATCCCGCCTCCATCCATGCCGCCGGCCGGGCCGCGCGCCGCGTGCTGGAGTCGGCGCGGGAAACCCTGGCCGCCGGACTCGGCGCGGCTTCGTCCGGCGTCGTCTTCACCTCCGGCGGCACCGAGAGCAACGCCCTCGCCATCGCGGCGCTCGGCGCCGGGCGTCGCCTCATCGCCGGCGCGACCGAGCATGACGCGGTGCGCGCTGCCGCCCTTACGGCGGGGGGCGGCGACGTGCTGCCGGTGGACGAAGCGGGGCGGGCTGATCTCGCGGCGCTGGAGCACCTGCTCGCGCGCGGGGAACCGAGCCTCGTCTGCCTGATGCTGGCGAATAACGAGACCGGGACGATCCAGGACGTGGCCGCCGCCGCCGCGCTCTGCCGGCGGGCGGGCGCCCGGCTGCATGTGGACGCGGTGCAGGCGGTGGGGCGCATGACGGTCGATCTCGCGGCGCTCGGCGCCGACAGCCTGGCGCTTTCCGGCCATAAATTCGGCGGGCCGCCGGGGGCGGGGGCACTGCTGCTGGCGGGCGAGGCCGCGCTCGCCCCGCTGATCGCCGGCGGCGGACAGGAGCGTGGGCGGCGCGGCGGCACCCCGGCCTTGCCCGCCATCGCTGGCATGGCGGCGGCGATGGAGGCCGCGCTGGCCGCGCTCGCCGATCCCGCCCGGCCGGGGCATCCGGCGGCGCTCGCCGCCCTGCGCGACCGGGTGGAGGACGCCGCCCGCGCGGCCGGGGCCGTGATCTGCGGCGCCGGAGCCGCGCGTCTGCCGAACACCACCAGCCTCGCCTTGCCGGGCGTGCCGGCGGAGCGGCAGGTGATCGCGCTCGACCTGGAGGGTTTCGCCGTCTCTGCCGGTGCCGCATGCAGTTCCGGCAAGGTGACGCGGAGCCATGTGCTGGAGGCGATGGGGCTCGGGGAACTCGCCGGGCAGGCGATCCGCGTTTCCCTGCCCTGGTCGGCGACGGTGGCGGAGGTGGAGGCGTTCATCGCCGCCTATACGCGGATGGCGGCCCGGTTGGGGAGGGGAGCGGCCTGACCCGCCTTCCAAGCGTGTCCGTCCGCCCCCACATGCTGCACATGCGTCCGACCCGTCCGATCTATCTCGATAACCAGGCGACCACGCCCTGCGACCCGCGCGTGGTCGAGGCGATGCTGCCCTATTTCACCGAGCGTTTCGGCAATCCGCACAGCGCCGGGCACGCGCTCGGCCACGAGGCCGAGACGGCGGTGGAGGCGGCGCGCGCCGAGATCGCCGCCCTGATCGGCGCCGATCCGCGCGAGATCATCCTCACCTCCGGCGCGACCGAGGCCAACAACCTCGCCATCAAGGGCGCCGCCCGGCATCGCCGCGCCTTTGGCGGCCCGGCCCGCGTGGTCACGGTCGCGACCGAGCATAAATGCGTGCTGGAAAGCGTCGCCGCCCTCGCCGGGGAGGGGTTCGAGACCGAGATCCTGCCGGTGGGCGCCGATGGAAGGCTCGACCCGGATGTGCTGCGCGCCGCGCTCGCGACCCCGACGGCCCTCGTCAGCGTCATGGCGGTCAATAACGAGACCGGCGTGGTGCAGGATATCGCCGCCTTTGCCGCGATCGCGCGCGCGGCCGGGGCGCTGTTCCATACCGATCTCGCCCAGGCGGGGGGCAAGATCCCGCTCGACATCGCCGCCATCGGCGCCGATCTCGCCTCGCTCAGCGCGCATAAAATGTACGGGCCGAAGGGCGTCGGCGCCCTTTATGTCCGCCGGCGGCCGCGCGTGCGCCTCGCGCCGCTCTTCTCCGGCGGCGGGCAGGAGCGGGGGCTGCGGTCCGGCACGCTGCCGGTGCCGCTGATCGTCGGTTTCGGCGCCGCCTGCCGATTGGCGCGGGAGGAGATGGCGGCGGAATCGGCCCGCCTCGCCGGGTTGCGGGAGCGTCTGTTCGCCGCGCTCGACAGCTTTATCCCGGGGCTGCGCCGCAATGGCCCGGCGGCCTGCATCCCCGGTGGCCTGCATCTGACCTTCCCCGCCGTGCCGGCCCTCGCCCTGATCGCGGCGTTGCCGGAGTTGTGCGTCTCCACCGGTTCGGCGTGCAGCTCGGCGGAGATCGAGACGAGCTACGTGCTGCGGGCGATGGGCATGAGCAACGCCGAGGCCGCGCGGAGCTTGCGCCTCTGCGTCGGACGCTATACCTCCGCCGCCGATGTGGATTACGCCGCTCGGGCGCTGTGCGATGCGCATGCGAGGCTGGCCGCCCACGACGCGGGTGCAACAGCGCAGGTTGAGGCCTGAGACATGACCAAGATGATTTTTATCGAACGGGATGGCACGCGCCGCGAGGTGGAGGCGCCGGTTGGCCTCTCCGTCCTGGAAGTCGCCCACAAGCATGGCGTGGACATCGAGGGCGCGTGCGAGGGCTCGCTCGCCTGCTCCACCTGCCATGTCATTGTCGATCCGGCCTGGTTCTCGCGTCTGCAGAAGCCGACCGAGGACGAGGAAGACATGCTCGATCTCGCCTTCGGCCTGGAGCAGACTTCGCGCCTCGGCTGCCAGATCGTGATCACGCCAGAGCTGGACGGGCTCGTGGTGCGTCTGCCGGCCTCCAGCCGGAACGCCTCGGAGCGTTGATGGTCCGCGCGATCGCAGCATCCGGAGAGAGTTGCCGCAAGGCCGCGCCGGAGCGGTCGCGCATGGACCGGATGCGGCGGGGGCGCGCATGAGCCGCATCGTCGTCGCGATGTCCGGCGGGGTGGATAGCAGCGTCGTGGCCGGCCTGCTGCATGAGGCTGGGCACGAGGTGATCGGCGTCACCCTGCAACTCTACGATCACGGCGCCGCGGTGGGCCGCAAGGGCGCCTGCTGCGCCGGGCAGGACATCCACGATGCCCGCCGTGTCGCCGACCATCTCGGCATCCCGCATTACGTCATCGACGCCGAGGCGCGGTTCCGCGCCGCGGTGATCGAGGATTTCGCCGAAACCTATGCCAGCGGCGAGACGCCGGTGCCGTGCGTCCGCTGCAACCAGAGCGTCAAGTTCACCGACCTTCTGGCGCTCGCCCGCGACCTTGGCGCGGAGGCGATGGCGACCGGCCATTACGTGCGCCGCAAGGAAGGCCCGGGCGGGCCGGAGTTGCACCGCGCCGCCGATCCCAACCGCGACCAGAGCTGGTTCCTGTTCGCCACCACGCGCGAGCAACTCGCCTTCAGCCGCTTCCCCCTGGGCGACATGCCGAACAAGGACCTGGTGCGGGCCGAGGCGGCGCGGCTGGGCCTCGCCGTCGCCGAGAAGCCGGACAGCCAGGATATCTGTTTCGTGCCGCAGGGGAGCTACGCCGATATCGTCGGCCGGCTGCGGCCGGAGGCGGCGGAGCCGGGCGAGATCGTCAGCCGGGACGGGCGGGTGCTCGGCCGGCACGAGGGCGTGGCGCGCTACACGGTCGGGCAGGCGAAGCGCCTCGGCAGCGCCGCGATGGATGGCGGCGTGCCGCAAGTGGTGGTGGCGCTGGATGCGGCGAATCGTCGCGTCGTGGTCGGTCCGCGCGGCTGCGGCGGGCCGACGGTCGCGCTGCGTGCGGTGAACTGGCTGGTGGACGCGCCGGCCGAGGGGCTGCGCTGCGCGGTGAAGCTGCGGGCGCGGGATGTGTTGCGCCCGGCGCTGGTGCGGCCGGTGGGCGAGGGGGCGGAGGTGGTGCTGGATGAGCCGTCCTTGGCCGCGCCTGGGCAGGGGTGTGTGTTCTATGAGGGGGAACGGGTGCTGGGGGGTGGGTTTATCCGTTCGGCGGCTTAGAAGGCCAGGGCTCTGCCCTGGACCCGCTGGGGCCTTGAGGCCCCAGACCCCCGATCACTTTAAGTAAAGGATTCCAAAGGCTTGGCCTTTGGCGGGGTCTGGGGCGGAGCCCCAGTAAGGCCTCAATCGCGAACAGCCGCGATCAAAAATTCCCGATTCCCTTCCGGCCCGGTGATCGGGCTTTCCTCGATCCCAAGCACGCGCCACCCCGGTAAGCCCGACCACCACTCGCGAATACGCTCGCACACCGCCGCGTGGACCGCCGGATCCCGCACCACGCCCTTGGCCCCGACCGCGCCCGGCCCCGCCTCGAATTGCGGCTTGATCAGCGCCACCGCCCAGGCTCCCGGCGTGCAGAGCGCGAGCGGCGCCGGCA
Organism: Acetobacteraceae bacterium; assembly: GCA_035500775.1. Classification (GTDB taxonomy): domain Bacteria; phylum Pseudomonadota; class Alphaproteobacteria; order Acetobacterales; family Acetobacteraceae; genus DATJWY01. Next base: position 549 of record DATJWY010000163.1, on the reverse strand, counting down.
GCAGGGTGGCGAGGCCGATGAAGCTCGCGTCGCAGACCAGCGCCTGCACCGGCTCGCCGATCGTCGCCGCGTCCAGGTGGCGGGCATTGGTGCGCTCATGCACCACCACACGCGGGTCGCTGCGGAGCTTCCAGGCAAGCTGCCCGTGCCCGACATCCACCGCATGCACCCGGGCCGCGCCATGGTGCAGCAGCACATCAGTGAAGCCGCCGGTGGAGGCGCCGACATCCAGGCAGGTCAGTCCGGCGGGCGAGAGGCCGAAATGGCGCAGCGCGTGGTCGAGCTTCAGCCCGCCGCGCGAGACCCAGGGGTGGTCCTGGCCACGCACTTCCAGCGGCTGGTCGTCCGGCAGCAGGTCGCCGGCCTTCGCCACACGGCGTTCGCCGGTGAAGACCTTGCCGGCAAGGATCAGCGCCTGGGCGCGGGTGCGGCTTTCGGCCAGGCCGCGATCGACGAGGAGTTGGTCGGCACGGCGTTTCGGCATGGAATTGAGTCTCGGTGAAGGCAGGTCAGGGGCTCCGCCCCTGAAACCCCGCCGGGGCCGTACGG
>DATJWY010000162.1:0-8856 GCA_035500775.1 Acetobacteraceae bacterium | reverse complement strand
CACATCGCCCACCGGCATGTCGCCGAAATGCGGGAAGGCGTAGGCGTCCAGCGTGTTGCGCCACTGGTCCTTGTGCTTCTCGTTCCGCCAGCCGGCCTCGTGGGCACCGATGTAGAGGCCCGTCACGGCGCGGAAGGTCATGGCCTGCGCTGCGGCAGCCTGCGCGGCGGCCTTCTGCCGGACGCTCTCAGCCTCGCGGTGTTCCAGGGGATCGATGCCGGCCTTGAGCAGCCGGCGCATCTCTGCCGCCTTCTGCCGGGCCTCGGCCAGCGTCACATCGTTGGGGCCTTCCCCTGCCCGGCCTAGCCCGGCCTCCCGCCGCTTGCCGCCATGGCTGTAGCGCAGCAGCCAGAACTTCGCCTCGGGCGAGCGGACGAACAGCATCAGCCCGTCGCCGTCCACGTAGCGGCCAGGCTTTGCCGTCCGCACTTTCGCCGCTGTCAGTCCCGCTGCTCGCTTAGGCATCGCCATCTTCTCCGCCGGACGGCGGAAGCGTCCGTCCCGCCGTCCGTCCCCACAAGCTATGGGTGAACGGGAGCGGACGCAAGCGCATCGTGACGAAGGGCTTCCGGCAAAAATCCAGTCTTCCTCAGGGGATTTCCAGGGCGCCCGAGGCGATGGCGGACGATGGCGGATGTGAGTTAGGCGGACACTCTCTCCGCCAAATTATCCCAGCAACCCACTGATTTAGCTGTGGTTTTTGCCCGAAAAATCCAGCCCACATTTCATCCAGGGACAGCCCTGGATCGGGGGGGATGAAACGTCGGTGCCCCCTCCACCGCCGCTCCGATCATCAGACGAAGTGTAGCTGAGATGCCTGGATTGACGAGACGCCGACCAGGTCGATGCCGTGGCCGCTCGTCCCGAAGCCAATGAGCACGCCGCCATGGCCATCCGAGGTTTGGCTGAAGCCAGCTTGGAGCGATTTGTCGACTGTGAGGGTGTCGCCCTTGGCGAAGGAGAAATCCTCGATCTTCAGCAGACCGTCGCCGGCCTGGAAGGTATAGGCGTCGGCCCCGTGGCCACCCGTCACGTCCAGCGTACCGGAGCCAGCCACGAAGCTGTTCGTTCCGCCGTCCGCCGTCACCACCGCATTGGCCGTGCCCGCGGTCAGGCTGACGCTGGACATGCCGATGAAGGTCAGCGTGTCCGCGGTCGAACCCAGAACCACCTGCGCCGTGCCTGGAGCAGACAGGTCAACCGTCGCGCCTTGGCTGGTGGTCTGGCCGGCGATCGTGCCATCGATCATCGTCGTGCTGCCGGTCGAGATCGCCTCCACTGTGGCCGAGATTGGCGGGGTGCTCGTTCCGTTTGTCGGCCCCCAGACGGAGGTCGCGGAATTCCAGGCCCCCCAGCGATCGGCGCTGTTCTCCTGCCAAACCGTGCCGTTGACGTAGGCGAGCTTGATGACTCCTGATGTCAGGGTGTCAGGGGTCCCGTTGACGGCCACCTGGCCGCCGGCAATGGTCCAGACCTTGCCCTGGGCATCGGTGATGGAGCCGGTCGAGCCGGTGACGATGGTCGCATTCGGCGAGGCCGTGCCGGACGTGGTGGTCGTGCCGAACGTGGTGGTCGTGCCGGACGTGGTGCCGCCGGAAGCCGGCTTGAACAGCATCTGGTCGGTGATCGCCTGCTGCTCCGGCCGATAATGGCCCGGGCCCCAGGCGGTTTGGGTGCCGTCGGGGTTGTCGCTCTGCGGGCCCACTACCCACCAGCTGCCGCTAACGGGCTGTTGGTTGCCCGAGAAGGTCGGTCCGCCCTGGGCGCCGTAGGCCCCGTTCATGTAGCCGAGCAGCGTGCTGGCCCAGGCCTTGGAATCCGACGACTTCATGGAGGCCCCCATCTCGCCGATCCAGACAGGGGCGATGTTCTGGCTGACCAGGTATCCCCACACCTGGTTGTACCGCTGAATGGCCGCCGTGCCCGAATCTTTGGTGATGGCAGAGATCTCCTTCGGGTATTCGTGGACAGAGTAGACGACCTTGTTCGGGGCGTTGAGGACCACGGGGTTCGTTGCCACGCCAGTGAGATCGCCTTCCGGCGCGGCCACTTTGGAGTTCATGCCCGACCCCGAGGGCGGCGGGCTGTAGAATTGCGGCCCTTCGCAGATGATCAGGGCGCCGGGATCGACCGCCTGGATGGCGTTACCGACGGTCTGGTACATGGCCTTGATGTCGGTCGGCCCGCCCTGCCCCCAGTTGATTTTGCCCACGCTGGTGGGCTCGTTGTCGAGGTCGTAGCCGATGACGGTGGAGTTCCCGGCGAAGGTCTGCGCCAGCTGGACCCAGTCCTGCTGAAACTTGGCGGCGGTGACGGTGCCAGTGTGGCCCGAGCCGTCGGTGCCGTTGGTGCCCGGCCCGGAGTCGAACCAAAGCCCGTTGGCCTGCTGGCCGCCGGAGCCCTCGTTGTTGTGATGGTCGAAGATAATCTTGAGGCCGATTTGACTCGCATAAGCGACGATTTTTTGGAAGGTTTGTAGAGTTGTCAGGCCCTTGAGGTCCGGATTCTGCGAGAAGTCGATGGTGCCAAGCGCCGGAGTGTTGGCGGGAACGGCATTAAGGTTCACGTCGGTCCAGGGGATCCGGACCGCGTTGAAGCCATCCGCCTTCATGGAGTCGAGAATCGACTCGTAGCTGGCCGCCCAGAGCCCCTGAAGGGCGGAGCCGGCCGGGCCGGCCGTACCGTTCCAGCCGATCGAGTCGATGCGAACCGGGTTGCCGTTGGCATCGACGATCTGGTTGCCCTGGGTGCTGAGATAGCCGGAGGGCAGGAGGTCACCGCCCCGCCCAGAGGCGGTGTAGGTAGATGCGGTCATGACCATGCTCCTGAAGCTGTGATCGCCCGCTCGTTAACCAAGCTACAGGAACTTGTACCGCGGGTTTGTACAATGCCCCCTTCAAATGAAATACGACAAAGCATTAAACAACCGGAGGTTGTTTAATGCTTTGTCATGTAATTTAACGTTTTGTCATAGCGCATGGTTTGCCGAGCCATGGCGATTCGGATTGATGCGCGCATCGGTCGATGAATGGGCTGACAGACGCCGCGTTTGAACGGTGCTACGGCACCGAAGAGCACTGTCTGGCTGCGCTGGTGGCGGCATGCCAGCAGGGGTCCGTGCACCCGATCCGCCCGCCGACCTTGGTCCTCGGGACGGTGGTGATCTTGTCCACTATCAAACGGCATGCCGCGTGCAGCCCGTTACGCTCGTTCGGCTCCACCGGAAGCCGGAACAGGGGCGCTTCGATCTCATCGGTGGTGAAGGCGCCGATCGCAAATGGCGATGGAGTCCGTGCCGTCGAAGCTATTCTCCTGGACGATGACGACGGCGCGCGGCTTGCCCGCATAGTCCTTGCCGCCCGAGACCGTCCAGATGTCGCCCCGCCTCATTCATCGCCACAGTCCGATACGTCCAGGACCGCCAGCGAGGTCTCGACGACCTCCGTTGGACTGATCTCGCGACGCCGGAAAGCCGCCCCCATCCCGGTGGCCGTCAGCATCAGCGTATCGCCGTCCTTCATGATCCTGGCCTGTCCGGGCCTCCGATTTCCATCGGTAAGGTTGCATCGGCGCGCCACTCGTTGAGCGACCCATCGAAGATGGTAAGACCTCGCACCCCGGCCTCGCTCAGCCCCAGCGCCAGGCCAGCGGCGTTGATGCCGCCGCCGCAATAGAGAACGACGCGCTCCGGCGTGCCGCATCCCAGCGCCGCCCATTGCGCCAGGCTGGAACCGGCCTCCATCTTTCCGTTCGCATCCAGAAGATCCGGATAGGGTAGGCTGAGGCTGCCTGGGATGTGCCCTGGCCGGTTCCCGCCATTCTCCGTCCCAATAAATTCCGCGCGGCGCGTGCCGCAGATGAGCACCGTGCCGGCGGGACGGTGCTCGGCGATGGATTTTACCGTCCGCAGATCGGTGAAAAATCCGTCTTGCGGCGCCGCCACGAAATCTCCCGGCTGCGAAGGCGGCCCGGATGGGCCAGTTTTCACCGCATATCCCCCGGCCCGCCAGGCGGCGAGGCCGCCATTGAGCACGTGCACGGTTTTGAACCCGAAGGAGCGCAGCACCCACCAGAGCCGCGCCGCCCAGGCACCGCTCAGCGAATCATAGGCAACCACCGTGGAATTCCGGCACACGCCGAGCGCACGCGCCGCCGCCTCGATTTGCGGCACCGTCGGGCGGGTGAACGGAAAGGGTGCGGTCGGGTCCGAGAAGCCGTCGAAGAGATCCGCGAAACGGGCGCCCGGGATATGGCCGGCCTCGAACACCTCCCGGCCGTTTCCGAACCGGGTGGCGCCATCCGGGCCGACGGTGCGGGCGATACTGGCATCGAGGACGATGATTTCGTCCAGCCTGGACGCCAGCCAGTCCGCCGTCACCAGGGCCGAGGTGAGGTGATGCCCCGAGGACGCGCTCGTCATGCCCGCGCGGCCGCCTTGCGGATGCGCGCGCGCCACTCGCCGCGCTGCGGGCGGTCGATGCCGAGGTTCTCCCGCAATGTCGTTCCCTCATAGGCGGTGCGGAACACGCCGCGCCGCTGCAACTCCGGCACCACCTCACGGGCGAAATCCTCGAATGCGGCGGGCACATGAGTCGCCTGAATCATGAAGCCGTCCGCCGCGCCCAGTTCCATCCAGCGCTCCATGTTGTCGGCGATGTCGCTGGCGGAACCGATCATGTTGCCCTCGGTGCGGGCGCCGTACCATTTGCCGATCTCGCGCACGCTCAGCTTCTCGCGCTCGGCGAACTCGACGACTTCCCGATAATGACCGTCGACGCCGACCACCTCCAACGGCGGCAGCGGCCCGTCGAGGTCGTACTGCGTCAGGTCGACATTCACATGATAGGCAAGACGCGACAGTCCGGCCTCATGGCTGACAAGCTCCGTGAACGCCTCATGCTTCGCCATCGCATCACGGAAATCCTTTCCGATCACCGTGGTGGCGGCAGGCAGGATCTTGATTTGGTCCGGATCGCGCCCGTGCGCGGCGGCGCGCCCTTTCAGGTCGGCATAGAAGGCGATGGCGGACTCCAGCGATTCGTGGCTGCAGAAGATCAGGTCCGCCCAGCGTGCCGCGAAATCCCGCCCGACGGGGGAGGCACCGGCCTGGATAATGAGCGGATAGCCCTGCGGCGGGCGCGGCACGCTCAACGGGCCCTGCACGCTGACGTGCCGTCCCTTGAAATCGACAGCCTCCACCTGCTCCGGCCGGCCGAAGACGCCGCTTTCCTTGTCGGCGATGATGGCATCGTCCGCCCAGCTGTCCCATAGCCGGGTTGTGGCCTCAAGGAACTCCTCCGCCCGCTCGTAGCGCAGGCTGCGCTCCGGCAGCTTCTCCTGGCCGAAATTCTGCGCCTCGGCGTCCTGGAAGCTGGTGACGACGTTCCAGCCTGCCCGGCCGCCGGTGAGGTGGTCGAGCGTCGCGAAGCTGCGGGCCAGGTTGTACGGTTCCTGATAGCCGGTGGAAACGGTCGCCGCGACGCCGAGATGCGTTGTCGCGTCGGCCATCATGGCGACGACCGGCATCGGGTCCAGCCGCGGCGTACCGACGCCCCATTTTACCGCCGGAGCGAAGGACCCGCCGAGGCTCCGCGGGACGGACAGGGCGTCGGGGATGAAGGCCATGTCGAAACAGGCATCTTCGAGCACACGAGCGATATGCTTGTAATGCGCGGCGGTCAGCATCGCTGGGCTGGCATCGGGATGACGCCAGCCGGCCGTACCCTGCGGTCCGGCGTTCAGGAAGGCCGCCAGGCGCATCATTCTCTTCGGCCGCGTGCTCATACCGCTCCTGTCCTTTTCCTTCGCCAGAGCGGGATGATCGCCGAAGGACGCGCTCATCCCGCTCCAGGTCTTTGTTTTAGCGAGCAAGTTAATGAGTTCAGGCGGTTCCACCTGAACCCATCTTGCTCTATCGCGCGGGATATGGCCGGGGCCGCCGCGCCGGCCCCGCATGTGGTTTCCAGGCGCCTCCATCCGGACCCGGGGCCGCGTCTCCGGGACGCGCCGGGGCAGGCACCCTCCTCGTGGCTATTCGGCCGGGTCGAGCAGCGAAAGCTCGTCTACCAGGGCGATGCCGAAGGAGGCCGTGCCCCGCGTGGCCGCGCCGGCGCGCTCCGCGGCCACGGCATAGATCGCGTGGGCGGCGGCGGTGGCCCAGAGCGGCGATTTGCTCGTTGCCAGCAGGGCCGCGATCAGGGCGCCGAGGCTGCAGCCCGCGCCCGTCACCCGCGTCAGCCGCACGTCGCCGCCGGGCACGGCGAGTACCTCGCTTCCATCGGTGATGAAATCGACCGGGCCGCTGACGGCGGCAATGGTTCCGGCCTCCCGGGCCAGGTTCCGGACGAAGTCGACGGCCTGGTCGGAGGTAGCGGTGGTCTCCACCCCCTTGCCCCCGCCTTCGCCGCCGGCGAGGGCGATCAGCTCGCTGGCGTTGCCGCGGATGACCGTGGGGTGAAAATCGAGGAGCTGCCGCACCACCGCGTCATAGGCGGGAGAACCTGCCCCCACGGCGACGGGATCGAGCACCCAGGGCGTGCCCGCCTGGTGCGCCGCGCGCGCCGCGGCCACCAGCGTTTCCGGCCCGCTGCTCATCAGCGCGGCCGTGTTGATCCAGAGGGCGCCCGCCCCCGCGCCGAACGCCTCCGGCCAGCCCGGGGCGACCCCGATGGCGGGGCCAGCTCCCACCGCGAGCAGCACATTGGCGCTCAGATTGGCCGCGACATAGTTGGTCAGCCCGTAGACGAACGGCCCTCCCGCTTTGAGGGAGGCCAGTTCCCGCCGCACTTCCGGATCAGCCCATGTGACGTTACGCACCCGACACCTCCTGCTCTGCGCCATAGCCGCTTCGGGGGATTTATCTAAATCACCCCGCATGGCTGCTAGAAACATAATTCTGCATGAACTAATGGCAGTTTGCGAGGCGCAATCCTTTACGCAGCGTGATAGCTCCAGGGCATGACCACGGCGGTCCGCAGGACAAGCCGATGCCTGACCTCAGAGTTCGTTCCCGCGCCGCGGCGGCGGCCGCGAGTTCCTGTTCTCCTGGGGCGCGCCGCCCCGTCGGATGGCGAGGATGTCTCGCGCCGCCCGCACGAAGCGAAGAACCAAGGGGTTGTCCTCGTCCTGGCGCCAGACCAGGCCCTCCTCCCAACGGGCGATCGGATCAAGCAGCGGGCGCACGGCGACGCCCGGATTTGCCACCGGGCGGAGGGATGATTCATGCATCAAGGCCACTCCCAGGCCGGAGGCGACGAGAACGAGCTGGGTCAGCGAGCCGTTGACCCGATGGATGATCCGGGGCTGGAAGCCGCGGGAAGCGAACAGGCGCTGGATGTAGATCTCCAGCCCGGGAGCCAGGCTGGTCTGCAGGCCGATGAAGGGCAAGGAGCGGACGATCGCGCTGTCGAAATCCTCAATTTCCCCGGTCATGCCGGCCGGGAAGACGAAAGCCAGGCGGTCCGCCCCGACGGGAAGAAAAGCCAGATCCTCCTCGATCGGCAGACGCATGAAGCCGACATCAAGGCTGCCTTCGCGCAGGCGCTGCCCTTGGATGCGGGAGGCCACGTCATCGAAGGCGAGTTCGACCTCAGGATGATCCTTTTGGAAGCGGGGGAGGATCTCCGCCATGATCTCCACGGAGGAGTAGGTGAAGCCGATGGCGAGGCGCCCGCGTTCCCCACGCGCCGCCCTCAGGCTCTTCTCCCAGACATGGTCGGCAAGCCGCAGGATCGGCTGCACGTCGGTCAGGAAATGCTGACCGAAGGCCGTCAACTCCGTGCCCTGGCGCCCGCGCCGGAACAGCGAGACGCCCAGGATATCCTCAAGACGCCGGATCTGTTTGGAGAGCGATGGCTGGGAGATGCCCAGGCGGCGCGAGGCGTCGCCGAAATGACAGGTTTCCGCCAGGACGGCGAATGACTTGAGTAAATCCAGATCCATGCCCGTCACCCGGATGCCTTATGCGCGAGCCGCCCAGGGCCGTGCGCGCCACGCCAGGACCATGCCAGGCGCGCGACCGGCCGGAAGGGCACCGGCTGATACACGCGGCCGGCCTCCATGGCATGCAAGCACATCGCATGATAGGCCAGATCCGCACCCCCCGCGCATGACGGCTTCCACCACCGTCGAGTGTTGACCGTGCGAGATGGCGGCGCGCTCGTTGTTCCGTATGAAGGCGATGCGGGCATAGGAAATCATCCGCACGCCGGCCCACATCCTAAACTGAGATTTTGTGGGGGGGGGCGCCAGATACGATGAGAGAATCGTCGCGAGAAATATCCCTTTGAATCAAGCGGCTTTAGATGCGCCGGTCAGATTGGATGGAGAACCTCGTCGGTTTCGAGGATTCGAAGCGCCTCGGCCAGCGTCACACCGGCATAAAGCGGCCACCATTTACCCGTGTGCCGCATCCAGTAGATATCGAAACGATCTTGTCCCATGCGGTCGATACGGGCAAAGGGCGCGTCGAACTCCTCGCCGCGATTATGCTCCATGCCCGACCTATAGCGTTGCATAAAACGATACCGCCCCGCCGCCCAGGCGCCATGGATATCCACCGCGTAATTCCATTCGGTGGGCCTGATCTCCGGTAGGAAGCGCGGCTTCAGGATATCACGAATGAATGCCTCGCAAGCCGCGATAATCGCCCGCTTCTCCGCCTCGTCCGGCAGCGCCGGCCGGGGTGCGCACGTTGTCCGCATCCACTGCTTCTTTCGGGCCATATCGTTGATCCGTGTCCGCCGATCTTGAGCCTTATCCCATGGGACTCGCCAAGGCCAGGGGCTCCGCCCCTGAACCCCGCCAAAGGCAAGCCTTTGGAATCCATTACTTAAGTATCGGGGGTCTGGGGCCGTA
>DATJWY010000161.1:0-7560 GCA_035500775.1 Acetobacteraceae bacterium | reverse complement strand
CGGGGCCGTACGGCCCCGGACCCCATTACTTCATTCGTTATAATAACCTATCGGGGGTCTGGGGCCTCAAGGCCCCAGTGGGGTTTGGGGCAAAGCCCCAAGTCTCTGCGCTTCAATCCCAGGCAATCATGCTCTAAGGTATTGGACTGCAAAGGCTTCGCCTTTGCCGGGGTCCAGGGGCGGAGCCCCTGGCCTTCCGCTTCAGAACCCGACGCCCGGCTCATCCTCCCGGCTAGCATCCAGCGCCGCCTGAAGCGTATAGGCCGCCGCCATCCGGTCCACCACCTCGGCCCGCCGCCGTCGCGTCATATCCGCCTCCGCGATCAAGAAGCGGTTAACCGCCGAGGACGACAGCCGCTCATCCCAGAGCGCAACCGGCAACCCGGTCGTCTCGGCGAGCGCCCGCGCCCAGTCCCGCGCCGCCTGCGCCGCCGGCCCGAGCGTGCCGTCCATGGACAATGGCAACCCGATCACGAGTCCCCCTGCCCCCTCCCGCCGCGCCAGCGCCAGGATCTCGGCCGCATTGGCGCCGAGCTTGCCGCGCTTAAGGCTGCCATAGGGGCTGGCCAGCAGCAGGGACACATCGGACAGGGCGACGCCGATCGTCTTCTGCCCGGGGTCGAGGCCGATCAGCCGCGACCCGCGCGGCAGGGCGGCGCGCAATTCGGTCATGTTGAACAGGGGCATGGGGGTGGTTATGGTCCGCGCTTCCGCTCAGGCCAAGGATTTCCGCGCTCATGTCGCTCGACCCCGCGACCGTTCGTCGCATCGCGAAACTCGCCAGGATTCATGTGGAGGACCACGAAGTGGCCCGCCTGCAGACCGAGCTGAACGGCATTCTCGGCTGGATCGAGCAATTGCAGGAAGTCGATGTCGAGGGCATCCCGCCGCTGACCGGCGCCGCCCAGATCGCGCTGCGCCTGCGTGAGGACGTCGTCACCGATGGCGGCTACCCCGAGCGCGTGCTCGCCAACGCGCCGGAGCATGCCGGCAATTTCTACACCGTGCCAAAGGTCGTCGAGTAATGGCATCCGTTTCCGAACTCACCGGGCTCAGCCTGGTCGCCGCCCGCGAGGGCCTGCGCCGGCGCGATTTCTCCGCCCGCGAGCTGACCGCGGCGCATCTCGCCGGCATCGAGGCGCTGAACCCGCGCCTCAACGCCTACATCACCGTGACGCCGGACCTCGCGCTGAAGCAGGCGGAGGCGGCCGACGCGGCCATCGCCGCCGGCACCGCCGGCCCGCTCGCCGGCCTGCCGCTCGCGATCAAGGACCTGTTCTGCACCGAGGGCGTGCGCACCACGGCGGCGAGCCGCATTCTGGAGCCGTTCGTCCCACCCTATGAGAGCACCGTCACCGCCAATCTGCTGCGCGACGGCGCCGTCTTCCTCGGCAAGGCCAATCTGGACGAGTTCGCCATGGGCTCGTCCAACATGACCTCGGCCTACGGGCCGGTGGAGAACCCCTGGAAGCGCCAGGACGACCCGTCCGCCGTGCTGGTGCCGGGCGGCTCCTCCGGCGGCTCGGCGGCGGCGGTGGCGGCCGGCCTCGCCCTCGGCGCGACCGCGACCGACACGGGCGGCTCGATTCGCCAGCCGGCCGCGTTCTGCGGCATCGCCGGCATCAAGCCGACCTATGGGCGGTGCAGCCGCTGGGGCATCGTCGCCTTCGCCAGCTCGCTCGATCAGGCCGGGCCGGTCGCCCGCACGGTCGAGGATTGCGCCGTGCTGCTCGGCTCCATGGCCGGGTTCGACCCGAAGGATAGCACTAGTGTCGATCGTCCGGTGCCGGATTACCTCGCCGCCTGCCGCCGCGGCGTGCGCGGCCTGCGCATCGGCGTGCCGCGCGAATACCACGCCGAGGGCCTGCCGGCCGAGATCGAGGCGCTGTGGCGGAAGGGCCTGGCCTGGCTGCGCCAGGAAGGCGCGGAGATCGTCGATGTCTCCCTGCCGCACACGAAATACGGCCTCGCCACCTATTACATCGTCGCCCCGGCCGAGTGCTCCTCCAACCTCGCCCGCTATGACGGCGTGCGCTTCGGCCTACGCGAGGAGGGGCACGACCTCAACGACCTCTATGAGCGCAGCCGCGCCGCCGGCTTCGGCGCGGAGGTGAAGCGCCGCATCCTGATCGGCACCTACGTCCTCTCGCACGGCTATTACGACGCCTATTACCTGAAGGCGCAGAAGGTGCGGGCGCTGATCCTGCGCGACTTCACCGACGCCTTCACCCAGGTGGACGCGCTGCTGACCCCCACCGCCCCCTCCGCCGCCTTCGCCCAGGGCGAGAACATGGACGACCCGGTGAAGATGTACCTCAACGACGTGTTCACCGTGCCGGCGAGCATGGCCGGCATCCCGGGCCTCTCCGTGCCGGCCGGGCTCGATTCGCACGGCCTGCCGCTTGGCCTGCAGGTGCTCGGCCGGCCCTTCGACGAGGAAACGGTGTTCGCCGTCGGCGGCGTGCTCGAACGCGCGGCGCGTTTCACCCACAAGCCGGCGCTCTACGCGGGAGAAACGGCATGAGCTACACGATCGAGGGCGATACCGGCCCCTGGGAAGTGGTGATCGGGCTTGAGGTGCATGCCCAGGTCATCAGCAACGCCAAGCTGTTCTCCGGCGCCGCCACGGCGTTCGGCGCCGAGCCGAACACGCAGGTCAGCTTCGTCGATGCCGCCTTCCCCGGCATGCTGCCGGTGCTGAACCGCGAATGCGTGGCGCAGGCGGTGCGCACCGGCCTCGGCCTCAACGCGCATATCAACCTCGTCAGCCGCTTCGACCGGAAGAACTATTTCTACGCCGACCTGCCCTCCGGCTATCAGATCAGCCAGTACGAGCACCCGATCGTGGGCGCCGGCACGATCGAGATCGAGCTGGCCGACGGCAGCACCCGGCAGATCGGCGTCACCCGCCTGCATCTGGAGCAGGATGCCGGCAAGTCGCTGCACGACCAGAGCCCGACCCAGTCCTATATCGACCTGAACCGGGCCGGCGTCGCGCTGTTGGAGATCGTCAGCGAGCCGGACATGCGCAGCCCCGAGGAAGCCGGCGCCTATCTGCGCAAGCTGCGGACCATCCTCCGCTATCTCGGCACCTGCGACGGCAACATGGAGGAAGGCTCCATGCGCGCGGACGTAAACGTCTCGGTGCGCAAGCATGGCGAGCCGTTCCGCACGCGCTGCGAGGTCAAGAACGTCAACTCCATCCGCTTCGTCATGCAGGCCATCGAGGCGGAGGCGAAGCGGCAGATCATCGTCTGGGAAGCGGGCGAGACCGTCGATCAGGAGACGCGGCTGTTCGACTCGGCCCGCGGCGAGACGCGGAGCATGCGCAGCAAGGAAAACGCGCATGATTACCGCTACTTCCCCGACCCCGACCTGCTGCCGCTGGTGCTGGACGAGGCCTGGGTCGAGGGCCTGAAGGCGGAGCTGCCGGAACTGCCGGACGCCAAGAAGGCCCGCTTCATGCAGGAGTACGGCCTCCCCGCCTATGACGCGGGCGTGCTCGTCATGGAACAGGCGACGGCGGATTTCTACGAGACGGTCGCGCGCGGCCGCGACCCGAAGCTCGCCGCCAACTGGGTGATGGGCGACCTGTTCGCGGCGCTCAACCGCACCAGCCGGACCATCGCCGATAGCCCTGTCTCGGCCGCCTCGCTCGGCAGGCTGCTCGACCTGATGGCCGACGACACCATCAATGGCCGCATCGCCAAGGAGGTGTTCGAGGCGATGGTGGAAACCGGCGAGGACCCGGCGGCCATCGTCGATCGCAAGGGGCTGCGGCAGGTGACCGATACCGGGGCGATCGACGCCGCAGTGGACCAGGTGCTGGCGGCGAACCCGGACAAGCTCGCCGAGTTCCGCGGCGGCAAGGACAAGCTGTTCGGCTTCTTCGTTGGTCAGGTGATGAAGGCTATGGCCGGCAAGGGTAATCCGGCGCTGGTGAACGAGGCGCTTAAGCGCAAGCTTGCGGGGTGATCGGCGTAAGGCCAGGGGGCTTTGCCCCTTGGACCCCGGTCACGCGAAGGCGTGCATGCGCACGACTGGGGCCTTGAGGCCCCAGACCCCCAACTGTTTGATTCCCTTAAGCTCATGAGGGCTGGGGCCATAAAGGCGTTTGACGCGGCGCTCGGGAGGCCCTAGAAGCGTCCGGGCAAACGCCGTGTCGGGCGCCGCGTCAGCGGTTCCCGAAACGCCTCCGGCGGAGGGGTGGCCGAGTGGCTGAAGGCGGCGGTTTGCTAAACCGTTATAGTCCGTCAAGGGCTATCGTGGGTTCGAATCCCATCCCCTCCGCCAATTTCTCCAATTAAATCAACTGGTTACAGGCAAGATGCCTGCTCCTGCCAATGCCCCTACCCACAACCCGGCGTTGGATAGGCCGACCCATTGGGGTGGTCATGCTCGGCGATGTGGGTAGCCAACCGCTCAGTAAAACTCGGGTTGGTCTTGGGCTTGCCCCGGATCGGTGGACACCTCACCACTTGAGCCGGAGGGGCTCAGGAAATACGCGCCCCCATGAGAGAGACATGCCGCAACGCGGGTCGATGGCATGGCTGGTTCCCCTGCACCGCAAGCCCGTCCCGGGCGGCGACCCACGACCTCCCAAAATCCGTCACGGCTGCGACAGGATTGACCCGGTTGCGAAGGCGAGAGCCGCGGCTGCGGTAAATACGTTGGCGTGCGCGTCCTCCTTTTCGGATTGCGCCTGGCTCAAGGCCGTCTCGTTATTGACCAGATCCGTATAGGTGCCGACGCCATGACGGTAGGCATCGAGCGCGGCGTCATAGGCCGTTTGCGCGGCCTCGTTGAGCGTCAGCGCCGCCGCATACTCCGCGAAGCTCGTCCTGAGGGCATCGTAGGCGTTCGTCACTTGCTTAACGGCGGTATCCCGCGCCTGATCCAATGAGGCGTGGGCAGCCTCGACCTCCGCGCGCGCCGTCTCGACACGGGCGTCGCGCGCTCCGCCATCGAACAGGGGCAGGCTCAATTTCAAGAGGATGTTGGCCCCTGGTTCATTGACCGAGTAGTAGCTGCTTCCATTCGTGCTCAGGCCCCCGACATTCTGATAGGCTTGAGCTTCCAGGCCGATCGTCGGGTAGTAGGTCGCGCGGGCACTGCTCAGCGTCGCCTCGGCGGCTCGGATTTTCCCCAGGGACGCGATGATGTCCGGCCGGTTGGCCAAGGCATCCTGGATGAACTGATCGACGTCTTCCGAAGGCGCGGCGGGCAACGCCAGTTCGGTGCTGTCCGCCGTCTCGATGCGCGTGCTCGGTGCGACACCCATGCTGGCGACCAGCGCCGCATAGGCAGCGTGCTCGTCCCCCGTCGCGCGCGCCAGATTGAAGCGCTCCTGCGCGGTCTGCCGCCGGGCCTGGGCGAGTTCGGTGATCGTGCCGAGCCCATGCACCTGCCGCATCTCGCTGGCATCCTGGACAACCAGCGCCGTCTTCAGCGCTTGCTGCGCAACATGCAGGCGCCCCCGCGCGGCGCCGAGAGCGAAGTAGTCCCGGCTGACCGCGTAGATCAGCTTCTGATGAGCGCCCGTGAATGCGACGTTGGCGACGAAGGAATTGGCCCGCGCCGCCTGCTCGGTGCCGGCGCGCTGCCCGAAATCGAAGAGCAGCCATTTCGCCGTGAGCGTGGGGAGCACTTCACGCGTGTTGGCGGTGAAATAGCCCTTTGGAATGAGGTTCGTCGGAATCGGCAGCGGCGTATGCTGAAATCCGCCAATGGCCTCGGCGGAAATCTGTGGGACATACGTGGTTTCGACCAGCCCGACCGCGAGAGCCGCCTGGCGTGCCCGTTCCCAGGCCTCGCGGGTTTCCGGGTTATTGCGCTGCGCGAGATCGATCAGGCCGGCGAGGTCGTATCGCCGGGCAGGATCGATCGGCACGGCGTTTGCCCGTGTGAAATCGCTGGCGTAGCGGCTCGGCCGGGGCGGGTTGGCCATCGCGGCGCCCGTCGAACGAGCGGGCGTTGCGCCGCCGGGCGTGGCGGTCGTGCCCGCCGGCGCCCGGTTGGTCGGGATGGTGCCCGGAAGCGGCAGATCGTCGAAGGATTGCGGAACGACCCAGGGCCGGTCAGGCGTGCCCGGCGCGAGCACCAACTCATCGGTCGCGCTCGCGCACGCCGTGAGCGGCAGAACCGCCAGCAGCACAGCCCGTCTGCAGCGATCCAGGATACGGCTATGCACGGCTCGCAACGACATCCTCGATTTCCGATTGGAGGAGCATACGCGCCTCGAGCGCCGCGCGGAGAGAGGCTGGCGCTTCGTCGGACAATGCCGCCAACGCAGGACCAAGATCAGAGAATCCCTCCGGGGCCACCACCGTCATCTCTCCCGTTGAGAGCCGGTCCGCGGACGCGACGAGCCACGCCGAAACGGCCTCATCCTGTTGGTGGACGGCATCGGTGATCCCGGCACCGGGGTCCTGATCGACGACGACAAAGGTCGCCCCGATGAGACGCTCCAAGGAGCACAGGGACAATTCCTTGTTCTTTTTCGGCCATGCGTGCGCGGGCAGCATGCGCAACTCGAAAGCGGCAATGGCGACGAGACGGCGCGCTTCGGCGAGCGCCCGAACGACGGCGAGGCGGGGGCCGGTCTGGGACCGCGCATCGCCGGTGACGAGATGACCGAGCGTTCGGAGCGCCGTCGCCATGGAGGACCGCGCCAGATCGAGGGCGCTGGTCGGCCACAACACGCTGAAAACCAGCGATATGAGGACATTGCCCAGCAGGATGCCGACGAAACGATCCCGCATCTCCTTGAGATCGGTGGCCGGGCCATAGCCTTGGAGGATGCCCAGATAGAAGGCGAAGACCATCTGCATACCGGCATAAGAGAGACGGTCGCTGCTGGTCGCCACCCAGGCGCCCACAAAGGAAACCCCGACGATGAGCAGGGAGAGCTGGCCGATATCGGTCATCAGGGGCAGCACATAGACGATGCACACCCCCGCGATGAGCCCGCCGATCAGTGCGCCGCTAATGCGCAGCGTCAGCTTGTGCATCGACTCCCCGAAGCTGCTCAGCGCCACGAAGAAGCAGGTCGTCACCGACGTCCTGATGCTCCCCCAGTCGAGAAGGCTATAGGTGATGTAAGCGGCCATCACGGCGATCGTCGTCTTGAGCGCGAACCGCACATAGCCCGGATTGCTGAAGGCATCCGGCACGAAAACGGATTTCGCCGTCGGTACGGCCGGTAGAGCGGGGGCCGTTCGCCGCCGGGCGATGCCGCCGCTGAGCCGCGTCATAGCTTCAGCCATCGCGACGATCACCGGCCTTGTCTCGGGGGAGAGGCCCCGCAATACGGTGTCGGTCGGCCGGTACGGGGCCGGCACCGGCATGTCACCGTGTTCGAATGCCCTCGCGCATGCCTCGCACGTCTCGGCGAACGGCAGACGCGCCTCGATCGGCGTGTCGGCGGGCAGCACGCGTTGCAGCGTCAGCAGTTCGGCCAGCGTCTCGATCAGCATGGTGTCGATCGCGGCCCGGCTGCGCAGGTCCCGATCGAACATGCCGGCCCGCTGGCGCAGTTCGATAAGCCCGACTGCCTCTGCC
>DATJWY010000160.1:0-16773 GCA_035500775.1 Acetobacteraceae bacterium | reverse complement strand
TTTGTCGGTGTGGCAGAGGCCGGTCGCCTTGATCTCGACCAGAACCTCTCCCGCGCGCGGCCCTTCAAGCTGCACGGTGTCAACAACGAGCGGCTTGCCAGCCTCGATGGCGATGGCGGCGCGAACATCCATGCGCAGGCTCCCTCCAAAACGATGCCGGGGCCGATTCAGCGCGGCGGACCGGGCGGAAACGGCGGTCATACCGGGAGCGCGGCGCTTCGGCCACCCCGATCCACGCCCCGCCGGGCCGCCGCCTGCCCCTCCGGCCGGCGGACCCGGCGGGGCGTGGCCGCGCGCGGGACGGAAACAGTACGACCGTAGGCGGCTTTTGCCGGACGCGCCCCTCCATTAAGCTGCCCGCATGGCTCTCCCTCTCGTCACCCGCCTGGACCGCTATATCCTGCGCCAGCTCCTGGCCGCGCTCGCCGCGGCCACCGGGGCGCTGGTGGCGCTGATCTGGCTCACCCAGTCGCTCCGCTTCGTCGAGCTGGTGGTCAATCGGGGCCTGTCGCTGCTGGTCTTCCTGCAGCTGACCAGCCTGTTGATCCCGAATTTCGTCGCGGTGATCCTGCCGATCACCACCTTCGTGGTGATCCAGTTCGTCTATCAGCGCCTCGCCGGCGACCGGGAACTGACCGTCATGCGCGCCGCCGGGCTCTCCCCCTTCGCGCTCTCCCGCCCCGCCCTCGGCCTCACCGCGCTCGCGATGGCGCTCTGCCTCGTGCTCAATATCTGGGTGGTGCCGAAGAGCTTCGCCGCGTTCCGGCAATACCAGTTCGAGATCCGCAACCGCATGGCGGCCTTTCTGCTGCAGGAGGGGGTGTTCACCCCGATCTCCGACCAGCTCACCGTCTATGTCCGGTCCCGCGACCCGGACGGCACGCTGCGCGGCATCATGGTGGAGGATGACCGGCAGAAGGACACGCGCGCCACCATCCTGGCCGAGCACGGCCGGCTGATCGAAACCGCCGGGCCGCCGCGCGTGCTGCTCGTGAACGGCTCGCGCGAGGAGATCGACAAGAAGACCGGCCGGCTCGACGTGCTCACCTTCGCCCAGAACGCCATCGACCTGGCCGACAGCACCAAGGACGACGGAATCCACTTCCGGGACGTGACCGAGATGTCGCTCGCCGAGCTGCTGCACCCGGACCCGCGCCAGCTCAGCAACCCGCATGACTACGGCAAATTCGTGGTGGAGGCGCACCGGCGGATGACGGCTCCGCTCACCGTGTTCAGCTTCGCCATGGTGGCGATGGTTTCCGGGCTCAGCGGCACCTTTCGCCGCCATGGCGGCGTGCTGCGGCCGATGGTCGCGATCGGCGTGGTGGTGGGGCTGCTGGCGCTCGGCCTCGCCATCTCCAACCTGGCCGCCCGCGACCCCGATCTGGTCGGACTGATCTGGGTGCAGGCCATCCTGCCCGGGCTGGCCAGCGCCGCCGCGCTCTACGGCCCCATGCTCATCTCCGGCACGGGAGCCCTGCGGCCCGGGCGCGTGCCGGTGCCGCAGCAGGTCGGGCGCTGACCCCGATGCTGTTCAGCCCGACCCTCGCCATCTACATCTCGCGGCAATTCATCGCCTCCGTGCTCGCCATGCTGGCCGCCCTCTCCTGCCTGGTGGCATTGTTCGACTTCATCGAGCTGCTGCGCCGCGCCGCGACGCACCCGGATGTCGGCTTCGGGCTGGTGACCGAGATCGCCGGCCTGCGGCTGCCCTTCGTCGCCATGCAGATCCTGCCCTTCGCGGTGCTGCTCGGCGGCATCATCGCCTTCTGGCGGCTCACCCGCTCCTCCGAGCTGATCGTCACCCGCGCCGCCGGGGTTTCCGCCTGGCAGTTTCTGGCCGCGCCGGTGCTGTGCGCCGTGCTGCTCGGCGCGCTGGCGACGGTGGGGATCAGCCCCCTCTCCTCCGCCCTGCTCGCCCGGGCCGAGGCGCTCGACAGCACCTATCTGCGCGGCGGCAACGGCCCCCTCGCCCTCACCGGCGGCCAGCTCTGGCTCCGGCAATCCGATCGCGAGCTCGATTCCGCCGGCATCGCCATCCTGCATGCCCGCGCCGTGACCCTGCGCCGTAAGGAGCTGCGGGCCGAGGATGTCAGCGTCTTCCGGCTGGATTCGGCGGACAGGCTGCTCGCCCGCATCGAGGCCACCCAGGCACGGCTCACCCGGGGTGCCTGGGTGTTCTCCGGCGCCCGCACGCTGACGCCGGACCACCTGCCGCAGATGGTCGGGACGATGAGCCTGCGGACCGATCTCACCATCGGGCGCGTGCAGGAGAGCTTCGCCTCGCCGGATACGCTCTCCGTCTGGGCGCTGCCAGGTTTCATCCGCCTCTTGGAACGGTCGGGATTTTCCGCCATACGTCATCGGCTGCACTTTCAGGCGCTGCTGGCCCTGCCGCTGCTCGCCGGCACCATGGCGCTCGTCTCGGCCGGGTTCTCCATGCGGCCGACACGCCGGGGCGGGGTGGCGCGGATGATCGGCGGCGGCGTCGCTGCCGGATTCGCGCTCTTCACCGTCTCCAAGGTGGCGGAGCAGTTCGGCCAGTCCGGCGCCCTTCCGGCCATGCTCGCCGCCTGGGTGCCGGCATTGTCCGGGCTGATGCTGGCCATTGCCCTGCTGCTCCATCTCGAGGACGGTTGATGCGACGTACCTCCCTCTCCGCCGCGACCGCCCTTGCCGGGGTCTCCCTGCTCGCCACGCCGCCGGCGGGCGCGCAATCCAGCATATTTGCCGCGCAGGCAGGCAACAAAAACACCACGCCGGTCTCGAAGGACCAGCCGGTCACCTTCACGGCGGACAGCGTCTCCTATGACCGCGAGCACGGCATCGTCACCGCGACCGGGCATGTCGAGGCCTGGCAGGACGACCATGTGATCCGCGCCGACAAGATCAGCTTCGACCGCAACACGAACGTCGTCGCCGCCACCGGCCATGTCGTGATGCTGGAGCCGGATGGGCAGGTGCTGTTCGCCGATTACGCCGAGCTGACCCAGGGCATGCGCGACGGCGTGCTGCGCGGCATGCGGGCGCTCCTTGCCTCCAATGGCAGGCTGGCCGCGAACGGGGCACGGCGCACGGGAGGCAAGATCAACGAGCTGAGCCGCGCCGTCTACTCCACCTGCAATGTCTGCGCGCGCGACCCGAACCGCGCCCCGCTCTGGCAGATCCGCGCCTACAACGCGACCCAGGACGTCGAGCACAAGCGAATCGAGTATCGCGACGCCTATCTCGATTTCTTCGGCTTTCCGGTCGCCTACATACCCTATTTCTCCCACCCGGACCCCTCGGCGAAGCGGGCGAGCGGCTTCCTGGTCCCGGATTTCGGCGCGTCCGACAAGCATCTCGGCACCTTCGTCCGCATCCCGTATTATTACGTCATCAACGATCAGTCGGACGTGGTGCTGGCGCCGACACTCGCCTCCGAGGCCGGCCCGCAGCTGGAGACGGATTACCGCATCCGGCTGAATAACGGCTTCATCCATGCCGACGGCGCGTTGGCCTACGACCAGAGCCATGCGCAGGGCTATATCCAAGCCCACGGCACGTTCAGCTACAATGAAACCTGGCGCTACGGCTTCGACGTCAACGAGGCCAGCTCGATCGCCTATATGCGCGACTTCCGGGTGCCCGGTTACGGTAACGACTACCTACCGAGCCAGGCCTTCGTGGAGGGCTTCGGCGTCGGCTCCTATGCCCGGCTCGACGTGCGCACCTATCAGGCGCTGCAGCAGAACGTGCAGCAGGACCTGATACCCTACGTCCTGCCGCGTTTCACCTACAGCTTCGTCGGCCAGCCGGACGCGCTCGGCGGTCGGCTCTCCATCGACACCACCGAGTTCAACGTCCTGCGCAACACCGGCACCAGCGATCAGCGCGCCGCGCTCGCGCTCAACTGGGACCGGCCCTTCGCCGGTTATCTCGGCGAGCGCTACCAGCTCACCCTCAACGTCACCAGCGCCGCCTACAATGCGAGCGATATCGGCCAGCAGCCGAACTACATGAACGGCGCCAGCGCCAGCACGGCGCATGCGCAGCCGACCGCCGCGCTGAAGATGAACTGGCCGTTCATGCGTGCGACCGGAAGCGGCGGCTCGCAGGTCATCGAGCCGATCGTGCAGCTGATCGCCGCCCCCAACGCCGGCTACAGCCGCAATTCCAAGATCCCGAACGAGGACAGCCTGGACTACGAATTCACCGACCAGACCCTGTTCAGCATCAACCGCTGGGGTGGCTATGACCGCTTCGATGGCGGCCTGCGCGCCAATGTCGGGCTGCACACGAACTGGACCTTCGCCGACGGCAAGCAGATCGACGCGCTGGTCGGCCAGTCCTACCGCGAGCATGTGGACCAAACGATCCAGCCGCTCCAATACGGCCTCGGCAACCATGTCTCGGACATCATCACCCGCGCCACCTTCATCCCGGCCGACTGGCTGGATTTCACCGCGCGCGGCCGGTTCGACAAGGACAACATGAACGTGCACTTCGCCGACGGCCTGGTCAGCGCCGGCGTGCCGCTGCTCCGGGTCAGCGGCGGCTATCTCTACAGCTCGACCAACCCGTATAATCTCTACCAGTCGAATATCTATACCACGCCGCTCGCCAGCTCCGGCTATTTCATGCCACGCAATGAGGCCTCGCTCTCGGTTTCCAGCACCTTCCGCAACTGGACCGTCTCCGCCTACGGAAGACGGGATCTCGCGACCGGCCAGCTCGTCGCCATCGGCGCGGACGGGCGCTACGAGAACGAGTGCTTCATCTTCGACATCAACTTCAATCGCCGCTACACCGACATTCTCAACGACGGCGGCGACAGCACGCTGCTGTTCATGCTGACCTTCAAGACCGTGGGTCAGCTCGGCTTCAACGGCTGACGCGAAAGAATCCTGGCCCAATGCGTTCCACTCCGGTCCGTCTCCTGCTCCTGGCCGCCTCCCTCGCTCCGCTCGCCTGGATGGCGCCCAGCCCGGCCCAGGCCGAGGAACCGGCGGCCGATACGGCCGCCGCCGCGCCCGCACCGGCCCTGGCCGCCACCGGTGGGGAGCAGGACCGCATCGTCGCGGTGGTGAACGGCGAGATCATCACCGCGAGCGATGTCACCAGCCGCTCCCGCCTGTTCGCCCTCTCCACCGGCATGCCGGTGTCGGAGGACGTGCTGAAGCGTCTGGCGCCGCAGATCATCCGCCAGCTCACCGACGAGCGGCTGCGCATGCAGGAGGTGCAGCGGCGCAAGATCGTGGTGCCGGACCAGGACGTGGCCCGCGCCATCGCCGATATCGAGCAGCGCAACGGCATGCAGCCGGGCATGCTGATGCAGAAGCTGCGCGGCCAGGGGGTGGCGATGACCACCCTGATCAACCAGATCCGCAGCCAGCTCGGCTGGACCCACGTGCTGCGCCAGCAGCTCGGCGGCAAGGCGCAGATCACCCCGGCCGAGATCGCCGAGCAGCAGGCGATCCTGAAGGCCGAGACCGGCCAGCCGCAATACCATGTCGGCGAGATCTTCATCCCGGTCGAGGACCCCGCCCACGCGCAGGACACGCGGCATTTCGCCGACACCGTGATCCAGCAGCTCCGCGCCGGCGCGCCCTTCCCCGTGGTGGCGGCGCAGTTCAGCCAGAGCCAGACCGCGCTCGAGGGCGGCGATCTCGGCTGGGTGCGGCCCGACCAGCTCGATCCCGAGGTGGCGCAGCTCGTCAGCCAGATGCCGGAAGGGGCCATCAGCAACCCGGTGCACGTCGCCGGCGGCTACTCCATCATCATCATGCACGGCACCCGCAAGGCCGGGCAGGAGACGGAAACCAAGGTTTCCCTGCGCCAGGCCTTCGTGCCCTTCACCGAGAAGCTCGACCCGCAGAACCCGACCGCGCAGCAGAAGCAAGCCCTGCACACGGCGCAGGCGATCAGCCATGATGTGCATGATTGCGCCGCGATCGAGGCCGCCAACAAGCAGGCCGGCAGCGGCCGGCCGAGCGATCCCGGCCCCCTCGTGCTGGAACAGCTCAATCCGCAGATGCGGGCGATCCTCGCCGGCCTGAAAATCGGCGAGGCGACGCGCCCCCTGGTCACGCCCGAGGGCATCGAGGTGCTGATGGTCTGCTCGCGCGAAACCGCGGCCAGCGCCGGCGCTTCCCGGGAGGAAATCGCCAACCAGCTCCTGCAAGAGCGGGTGGAACTCGCCTCCCGCCAATTGCTGCGCGACCTGCGGCGGCGCGCGCTGATCGACCAGCGGGCCTGAACCGGGAGCGGGGATAAGGCCAGGGGCAGCGCCCCTGGCCTTCCCACAAGATCACCCCCCCGGTTGACGCCGCCCCTGCCGCACCGCACATGCCGCTCATGACAGCAGACCCGTTTGTCGAGCCCGAGGAGCCGGACGCCGCCAGCGCGATCGCGGCGATCCGTGACGAGCTTGACGTCTTCGACGACTGGATGGACCGTTACCAGTTCATCATCGAGCTGGGCCGCAAGCTGCCGCCCTTCCCGTCCGCCTGGATGAACGACGCCCACCGCGTCCCCGGCTGCCAGAGCCAGGTCTGGATGGAGGCGGAGATGCGGGACGGCAAGCTGTTCCTCGCCGGCGCCTCGGATGCCGCGATCGTCTCCGGCCTCGTCGCCCTGCTGCTCCGCGTCTATTCCGGGCGCACGCCGGCGGAGATCCTGGCGGCCGACCCGGCCTTCCTCAAGGAGCTTGGCCTGCTGGAGGCACTCTCCACCAATCGCGGCAACGGCATCGCCGCCATGGCGCGGGCGATCCGCGAGGTGGCGCGGGGGGAACTGGCCGCGGCCTGATTCCCCCCAGCCCTTGCTTGCGGCGAACGCTCCCCCGGCCTATGCGTCTCCCCACCATGGACCAGCCTGTCCTTCCGCCCGAGGACGACCACGCGCACGTCAGCTTCGCCGACGGGCTCGCCCTCGAATGCGGGATCACCCTTCCCGTCCTGACCGTCGCCTACCGCACCTATGGCCGGCTCAACGCCGACCGGACCAACGCGGTGCTGATCTGCCACGCCCTGACCGGCGACCAGTACGTCGCCGAGCAGCATCCCGTGACCGGGCGCGGCGGCTGGTGGGAGACGGTGGTCGGCCCCGGACAGCCGATCGATACAGATCGCTATTTCGTGATATGCGCCAACGTGCTCGGCGGCTGCATGGGCTCCACCGGCCCGCGCTCCCCGCGCAACCCGGAGGATCCGAACAGCGAGCCCTGGGGCACAGAGTTCCCCCCGATCACCATCCGCGACATGGTCCGCGCCCAGCGCCGCCTGATCGACCATCTCGGCATCCCCCGCCTGTTCGCGGTGGTGGGCGGCTCGATGGGCGGGATGCAGGCGCTGGCATGGGCGGCGACCTACCCGGAGATGGTGTTCGCCTGCCTGCCGGTCGCGACCGCCCCGTTCCACTCGGCGCAGAACATCGCCTTCAACGAGGTGAGCCGGCAGGCGATCTTCGCCGACCCGGACTGGCGGGGCGGCCGCTACTGGGAAACCGGGCGGGTGCCGGCGCGCGGCCTCGCCGTCGCGCGCATGATGGCGCACATTACCTACCTCTCCGAAGCGGCGCTGAGCCGCAAATTCGGCCGCCGGGTGCGGCACGAGCCGATGGTCGCCCTCGCCCCCACCGACGAGCCGGCGGCGCTGTTTGGCGACGTGTTTGAGGTGGAGAGCTATCTCCGCCACCAGGGCAGCAGCTTCGTGCGCCGGTTCGACGCCAGCAGCTACCTGACCATCACCCGCGCCATGGATTATTTCGACCTGGCGGCGGAGCATGACGGCGACCTCGCCGCCGCCTTCCGCGGCACGCGCACCCGCTTCTGTATCGTCTCCTTCAGCTCGGACTGGCTGTTCCCGACGGCGCAGTCCCGCGCCATCGCCCGCGCGCTGATCCGCGGCGGCGCCAATGTCAGCTTCGTCGAGATCGAGAGCGACAAGGGCCACGACGCCTTCCTGCTCGACGAGCCGGATTTCCATCGCACCATGAGCGGGTTCCTCTCGGGCTGCGCCGAGCATGCGGGGCTCGCGTGAGGGGGAAACTGCGCTCCCCAGGGGCTCCGCCCCTGGACCCCGCCAAAGGGCTGAGCCCTTTGGAAACCCTTCACTTAAGGTATTGGGGGTCTGGGGCCTCAAGGCCCCAGTGGGGTTTGGGGCAAAGCCCCAAGTCCATGAGTGGACGCGCGCCGTGAAGCCGCAGAAGCCGGTGCAATACGTGGCGAAGAACATGCGCCTCGATCTGCGGCTCATCGCCGAGATGATCGAGCCGGGGTCGCGCGTGCTGGACATTGGCAGCGGCGACGGGTTGCTGATCGAGCACCTGTTCCGCACCCGCGGCTGCGACGCGCGCGGCATGGAGATCGACATGGCGGAGGTGACGCACGCGGTGGCGCGCGGCCTGCCGGTGATGCAGGGCGACGCCGACACCGACCTCGCGCATTACCCGGACGGGTCCTTCGACTACGTGGTGCTGTCGCGCACCTTGCAGGCGGTGGAGCGGCCGCGCGAGGTGCTGCGGCAAATGCTGCGCATCGGCACGCGGGCTTTGGTCAGCTTCCCGAATTTCGGCCACTGGCAGGTGCGCTGGCAATTGCTGCGCACCGGCCGGATGCCGATGACCGCGGCCTGGAGCCGGGCCTGGTACGAGACGCCGAACATCCATCCCTGCACGATGTGGGATTTCTTCGCCCTGTGCGAACAGGAAGGCTACGTGGTGGAGCAATGGCTGGCAGTGGACGAGGCTGGCCGGCGCGCGCCCTGGCGGCGCTCGGCCCGCCTCGCCAATCTGTTCGGCGAACAGGGGCTGTTCCTGCTGCGGCGGGCTACGGGGTGAAGCAAGGCGAGGGGCGCTGCCCCTCGACCCCGCTGGGGCCGTAGGCCCCAGACCCCGAATCGTTTTGAAAAGGCATTGTTGTACCAAAATATTACATAAATGGCCGAGTCCATAACCAGCGATAGCTTAAGCCACCAAAGAAACCAATCAAGCGCCGTCCAGCGGCATCGCCGCTAATCCATCATTTGCGCGTGGTCGAGAAAAATCTTGGTTTATAGGTTTCGATAGTTCTTCAGTTAGAGCCCGTTTGAAAACCCCATTAGATCACATCTGTGTGGCGGCGGACGGTCAGGATACCCGCTACAAATTGTAGTCGCGGCGAATTTCCCAACGGGATCTCAGATTCTGTTCCCCTACGAATCTGGGTAATCAGCGCAGCAACGAATTGGGGGTCCGGGGCCTCAAGGCCCCGGCAGGGTCCAGGGGCAGCGCCCCTGGCCTTCCCTCCTCCGCAAAAATTTTCCGCCCTCGGGTGCATCCTTCCCCGCCCTCCCGGCGAATAACACAGACGAGGGAGGCTCCCATGCCCGAGACCACGCATTCCCGGCTGAAGCCGGCGCACCCGCTGATCGTCCGGCTGACCCATTGGATCGGCGCCTATGCCATGATCTGCATGATCCTGAGCGGCTGGCAGATCTACAACGCCTCGCCGATCCTGCCCTTCACCTTCCCGCACTGGGCGACGCTGGGCGGCTGGCTCGCCGGGGGTCTCGCCTGGCATTTCGCGGCGATGTGGCTGCTGGTCGCGGACGGGCTGATCTATCTCGCCTACAGCCTCATCAGCGGGCATCTCCGGCGCGACATCCTCTCCATCGCGCCGCGCGCGGTGGCGCGGGATTTCGTCGCGGCGCTCACCTTCCGCCTGCCGCACGAGGCGGGGCGCTACAACGCGGTACAGAAGCTGCTCTACGCCTATGTGCTGCTCGCCGCGATCGCGCTGGTGCTGACCGGGCTCTCGATCTGGAAGCCGGTGCAGCTCGCGCCGCTCACCGCGCTGTTCGGCGGCTATGACATCGCGCGGCGCATCCATTTCTGGCTGATGACGAGCATCGCCGGGTTCCTCGTCGTGCATCTCGCCCTGGTCGCGCTGGTGCCCTCCACCCTGCCGTCGATGATCCTCGGCCGGCCGCTCCGCCGCCCGGCGCATCAGGAGACGCAGCCATGAAGTCCCTGCTCCGTCCCCGCCTCGCTGACCATGCGGGGACCATCCGCGCGCTCGAACGGCGCGGCCTGCTGCGCGGCGCCCTCTCGCTGGGCGCGCTCTCCCTGCTCGCCGGCTGCGACCTCACCGACAATGACGCGGTGGACAAGGTGCTGTGGGCCATGTCGCGCTGGAACGACCGGGTGCAGGCCTTCCTGTTCAACCCGAACCGGCTCGCGCCGACCTACCCCGCGAGCGCGATCACCCGCCCCTTCCCGTTCAACGCCTATTACGGCATCGACGAGGTGCGCACCGTGGATCCGGAGGACTGGCGGCTGGAGGTTTCCGGGCTGGTGACCGAGACGCGCCCCTGGTCGCTCGCCGATCTCCGCGCCCTGCCGCAGGAGGGTCAGATCACCCGGCATATCTGCGTCGAGGGCTGGAGCGCGATCGGTGCCTGGAGCGGCGTGCCGTTCCGCACCTTCCTCACCCGCATCGGCGCCGATCTACGCGCCCGCTATGTCGGCTTCCGCTGCTTCGACGACTATATGACCAGCATCGACATGGCGACGGCGCTGCACCCGCAGACCATCCTGGCGCTGGATTTCACCGGCGCGCCGCTGCCGCCGGCCTATGGCGCGCCGGTGAAGCTGCGCGTGCCGACCAAGCTCGGCTTCAAGAACCCGAAATACATCGCCGCGCTCTGGGTCACGAACACCTATCCGGGCGGCTACTGGGAGGATCAGGGCTACAACTGGTTCAGCGGCTCCTGACCGCCGGCACCGGGGCGGGCGGGGCGCGGGGCGGCACGGCGGCGGTTCCGTCCGGACCGCTGGCGCTCTACCCTGGCCCCATGCGAGGGCCGGGGACCATGCCTGGGACCATGAACACCGCGCTCGAAACCCGGCTCGCCGCCGCGATGGCGGCGACGCAGGCCGGCGACGCCCTGGCCTATCAGGATCTGCTGCGCGCCGCCGTCCCGCTCGTCGCCGCGACCGCCCGCCGGCGCGGTGTGCCCGCGGACCGGGTGGATGATGTCGTGCAGGAGACGTTGCTCGCCATCCATCGCGCCCGGCACACCTACGACCCGGCCCGCCGCTTCCTGCCCTGGCTGCAGGCAATCGCGGAACGGCGGGCGGTGGATGCGCTACGCACGGCGTTCCGGCACAAGGCGCGCGAGGTCTATGCCGAGGCGGAGTACGACGCCCACCCGGATTCCGCCCCGGACGCCGTCGCGACGCTGGAGCGCGCCGAGGCCAACGCCCGGCTGCGGGCCGCCATCGCCACCCTGCCCGCCGGCCAGCGCGAGGCGGTCGAGCAGCTCGGCCAACAGGAACGGAGCCTGGAGGAGGCCGCCCGCCTCACCGGGCGCAGCAAGAGCGCGCTCAAGGTCAATCTGCACCGGGCACTGAAATCGCTGCGGGCCAGGCTGACGGATGGGGGACGGACCGATGTCTGACGTGTCTCGCCACGAGGCGATGATCGGCACGCTCGCCGGCCGGCTGAAGCCGGTGCGCCGCCTGCCGCCGCCGACGCTGCGCGCCCTCGCCTGGTGCGGCGCGGTGCTGGCTCTCGGCCTCGCCCTGCTGCCCTTCGCCGACCTGCCGGGGCTCGCCCGCCGCCTGGCCGGGGCGCCGGACATGGCCCTTGCCCTCGCCGGCGCGGGCGCGACGACGCTGCTCGCCGCCATCGCCGCGTTCCAGACCAGCGTACCCGGCCGCGCCCGCGCCTGGGCGCTGCTGCCCCTGCCCGGCCTCCTGCTCTGGCTTGGCGCGAGCGGCCTCGGCTGCCTGCGCCTCGCCGTGGTGCCGGGCACGCATGTCGCCGTCATGGGAGAGACGCGGGATTGCCTCGTCTTCATCCTCGGCGTGTCGCTGCCGCTGTCGCTGGTGCTGCTCGTCATGCTGCGCCGCGCCTGCCCGCTGCGGCCGGGGCTGACGGCGGGGCTCGGCGGCCTCGCCGCCGCCGCCGCCGCCGCCACGCTGCTCACCCTGTTCCATCCCTATGACGCCGCCGCGACCGACCTCGCCGTACATGCGGTCGCCGTCCTTCTGGTGGTGCTGCTCGGCCGGACGCTCGGCGGCCGGCTGTTGGCGCGCCCGATGTAACCGGGGAGGATCTGGCGCCGAATAGTCCGGCGGCGCGCGCCCAATCCCGGGCCGCGCCGGGCTGGCTCCGCGCCTGATGGCCGGGTGCCGCAGGACAAAGGAACGGATCATGAAACAGTGTACCGCCGCCCGGACCAGTTTCGCCGCCGCCATGCTGCTTGCCGGCCTGGCGCTCGCCGCCCCCGCGGCACGGGCGCAATCGCCGCTCCAGGGCGGCCAGGAAACCGGGCCAGGCGCCGCAACCGGTACGGCCACGCAAGGCATGGGCAGCGGGATGGGCACGGCCCCGGGCAAGATGGGGATGCCGTCGGACGGAATGGGCGTGACCCCAGGCCAGATGGGGTTGCCCTCCGGCGGGATGGGCATGACGCCGGGCAAGATGGAGGTGCCGTCAGGCGGGATGGGCATGGCGCCGGGCAAGACGGGGATGCCCTCGGGCGGGATGGGTATGACGCCGGGCAAGATGGAGGTGCCGTCAGGCGAGATGGGCATGACGCCGGGCAAGATGGAGACGCCCTCGGGCGGCGGGATGGGGATGTCCCCGGAGAAGCCGGCGGCGCCGTCTTCCGGCCAGTGAGCCGGTCGCCGGCGGCGGACCCTCCCGCCGCCGGCCCCGGGTTCAGGCGTAATGCGGCGGGACCACCGGCAGATGCGCCGCCGTGCCGGCCCCGACATCCAGCAGCAGCGAGCCGCCATGCCCGTCGGACCGGGCGACGATCTCGCCGGCCGCATACGTGCCGGCGAGATCGAACGTGCCGACCAGCTTGCCGTTGGCATACGCCTTCAGGATGGTGTCCGCGCCGGCGGCCGTCAGTCCCACGGCGTTGACGCCGACACCGGCGAGGTCGATCGCATCCCCCGCCGCGAAGCCGCGCACCGTGCCGGTCGCGGCAACCCCGGCATCGAGCAGCAGGCGCGCGTCGAACGGGGCGAAGACGATCGTCTCGGCGGAATTCGCCCCGAGTTCCAGCGTCGCGCCCGGGCCGATGGCGAGGGTGCCGGACCCGCTCGCCCCGGCGGCGAGATCGAGCGTGCCGCCGCGCGCCGTGACGACGCCGTCATTGCCGAGCGCGGTCGTCAGCGTGCCGTGGCCGCCGAGCGAGCCGGTCGCGGTGATGTGGAGCGTGTCCGTCACCAGGCCGTCGGAGAGCGCCACCCGTCCGGCAACCTCGGTGTGGTAGCCGGCCAGCGTGCCGCCATGCGAAACCTCGATGACGCCCCCGGCGGCCAGCGTGCCGAACCCGACATAGAGCCGGCTGCCGGAACCAGAGACGGTCGCGAGTCCGTCGAGCGTGCTGAGGCTGGCGCTGAACGTGCCGCCGCTGCTGACCGCGATCCGGCCACCTGCCGCCTCGGTGAAGCTCACGGGCGGGGCGATGAACACGGTGCCGCCGCCGAAAACGGAGAGCGTGCCCCCGCCCCCCACGGCGCCGCCCAGGCTTGCCACCCGTCCCGACACCAGCAGGGCGCCGGATTGCACGGTGAGCGAGCCGCCGCCATACCCGTCATGGTTGAGCAGGGAGAGGCTGCTCGTCGCATCCACGAACGCGACTCCGCCTCCGGCAACGGTGAAACTCGCCCCCGAAACGGGGTTGTTCAACTGGAAGTTGTGGAACGCGACATGATCGTACGAAATTGTGATCGACCGCACCACCGCCGCGCCAGTGACGACATAGGCATTTCTGGCGCCCGTATCGAACAAGGCTGCATCGGTTGAATAGGGCCCCATGGAAGTATTAACGATCGGCGGGCCGCCATATGGCGACCAATTTCCCGCGACAGACCAAGACCCGCCACTTTTATTCGTCCACGAATACGTCGCCATTTCAAAATCCCTTCTTGAGATCGTGGCCGGTTTGGCCATAGCGCCGCCCAAAATCAAGATAGGCCATTGACCCGGAACGGTTGAACACATGTGTGTGTTTTCACGGTTGAACTTGGAGATGATTGTTCCGGCTTGGGTTGACCGAGTGTTCCCGGCGCCTCGATCCATACGGTTAGGAGAGGGCAGACCAGCTCACGCCCCGGAGCTACTCCCGCGTTGCAGAAAAATGCTTTAGGCCATTGAGGAACGGCTCACTTATCGAGACCTGGAAATGAAACCGTCCCAAGGAACCGGGGCCCCAGCCTATCGCGGCGCATACCCGGCATGTCCGCAGGCCTCGTCCCACCAGGGCATCCCCCCCTCGCCCGCATTACGCTGGCCACGGCTCGGCGCCGTGGAGTTGTTTCTCCTGGCCACGGCCGGCTCGGCCGTCCTCATCCTCGTGATCGCCCTGCACCGCTTCGCCCTTTACTCGGACGCGCTGCTCGGCAGCTGAGCCCCGCCCGTGCCGGCGTCACCGCCGCGCCGCCCGCTTAGACCGTGATAGTTTTAGATTAACCTGCAAGAAGGCCAGGGGCGCCGCCCCTGCACCCCGTCACGCGAAGACGTGCTTGCGCACGACGGGGCCGTACGGCCCCGGACCCCATTACTTCATTCGATGTAATAACGTATTTGGGGGGCTGGAGCCTCAAGGCCCCAGTGGGGTTTGGGGCAAAGCCCCAAGCCTCTACGCTTCAATGTTAGGCAATCATGAGCTAGCACCTTGTTTTGAGAGCGCGATTCACCCTTTCCGACTGTCAGCCTCAAGCGATCGCGCTCCAGGCACATATTATTCCCGTTAATCAACAACCCAACCCGGCTGCGCCGCCCCCCGGCCATGGCGCAAATATTCAAATCGCGCGGCTGCCGCGACGCTGAACATGGTTGAAGCAGGCGCCACGATCAGTCATTGTCCCGGCGTTCTGCATCGTCGAGACGGAAGAGTGCGCGGCCGACACCGGCCCGCCACCGAAGGCGCAACCGGCCCCCGGAAACGCTCAGGTACAAGGGACCGCCAAGACGAAGAACCTCTGGAAAGCCGGCGGGTAACCCTCGCCGCACCGACGGAGTAACGCCGCGCCAAGCCCCGGCAGGGATTCCCAGATCCCGGCAGGGAACCATGGCCCCGGCTGAATCTCTCAGGTTCCGTGACAGAGGGGGGCCGCTTCCGCCGGGAGTTTGCCGGCGAACGGCCACGCATAACGGAGCCTTCGTTTGTCCGAACCCATCGCCAGCCCGCTTCCGCCCGTGGCCCCGCGCCCGACCCCGCTCGACGCGCTGCATCGCCGCGCCGGCGGCCGCATGGTCGATTTCGCCGGCTACAGCCTGCCGGTGCAGTACCCCACCGGGGTGCTGAGCGAGCACCGGCATTGCCGGACCCGTGCCGCATTATTCGACGTCTCGCATATGGGCCAGGCCAGCCTGCTCGGCACCAATGCCGCCGAGGCGCTGGAGCGGCTCGTGCCGGGCGACATCGTCGGCATCGCCCCCGGCCGCCAGCGCTACACCATGCTGCTGGACGAGGCCGGCGGCATCCTCGACGACATCATCGTCGCCAATCTCGGCGACCAGCTGCTGCTGGTCGTCAACGCCAGCCGCAAGCTGGCCGATTTCGCCCATATCGCCGCCAACCTGCCGGAGGGCGTCCGCCTCGTGCCGCACGAGGAGCTCGCCTTACTCGCCCTGCAAGGCCCGGAAGCGGTTACTTCCCTCGCGCCGCTCGCCCCGGACGCGGCCGCCCTGCCGTTCATGGGCGTCGGGGAAATGGCGGTGGACGGCGTCCCCTGCCGCGTCTCGCGCAGCGGCTACACGGGCGAGGACGGGTTTGAGATCGCCGTTCCCGCCGGGGCGGCGGAAATTCTGGCCGAGCGCCTGCTGGCCCAGCCCGGTGTCGCCCTCGCCGGCCTCGGCGCGCGCGACAGCCTGCGGCTGGAGGCCGGGCTCTGCCTTTACGGCTCGGATATCGACGAAGTCACCAGCCCGATCGAGGCCGGACTGGCCTGGACCATCGGCCGGCGCCGCCGCGTGCTGTTCGATTTCCCGGGCGGCCCCGCCATCCGCGACCAGATGGCGCACGGTCCGACGCGGCTGCGGGTCGGTCTGCTGGTCGAGGACAAGGCCCCGGCGCGGGCGCTGACCCAGATCGTTGCCGAGGACGGCACCGAGGCGGGACGCGTCACCTCCGGCGGGTTCTCGCCCAGCCTGAACGTGCCGATCGCCATGGGCTATGTGCGGCGGGATCTGGCGGCGACGGGAACGTGCCTCGGCCTGATCGTCCGCGGGCGCAGGCTGCCGGCGCGGGTGGTCCCGCTGCCCTTCGTGCCGCATCGCTACGCGACGCCCCTCCAGGGCACGGCCGGTTCGGGCGGAAACCCCTGAACCGGCGAGGATGCTCGCGCAACGACAACCAGCGGCGGCATCGTCCGGGCCTTCGATGGCCCGGCGGCACCGGACCGCATCGCCGGGGGCCCGCCCCCGGAACCCGCAACACCACCGAGACGCGCTGAAGGAACCCGGATCATGGCAGAGACCCGCTACAGCCGAGACCACGAATGGGTACGGCTCGAGGATGACGGCACCGCGACAATCGGCATCACCGACCACGCGCAGGAAGCGCTCGGCGACATCGTCTTCGTCGAGTTGCCGGAGCTGGACCGCGAGGTCGCGGAGAGCGAGGCCTGCGCCGTCGTCGAGAGCGTCAAGGCGGCCTCCGACGTCTATGCCCCGCTGCCCGGCAAGATCACCGAGGTGAACGAGGCGATCGTCGAGGACCCCGCCATCGTCAACAGCGACCCGGCCGGCGAGGGCTGGTTCTTCCGCATGGAACTCGCCGACGACGC
>DATJWY010000159.1:0-3490 GCA_035500775.1 Acetobacteraceae bacterium | reverse complement strand
GCACGGGATCGATGAGCGGCGTCGGGAGAGGTGAGCGGTGAATTTCTCTGAGGCTGCGGCGAGGTTCCGTGCGGCTGCGGACCGGGCTGAGGCGTCGATGGCCCGGGATTGCGCCGCTGCGGGGGCGCGGGCGTTCCTGCCTATTGAGCGGTCGGTGACGCCGGTCCGGTCGGGGCGGCTGCGGGAGTCTGAGGCGGTGAAGGCGGTTACCGGCGGCGGGTCGTACGCCGAGGCTGTGGTGTCGCCTAATACGGTGTACGCGCATTTCAGGAATTTCGGCGGGACGATCACGGTCCGCCGGGCGCGCGTGCTGGGGACTCCCGAGGTGGGGTTTTTCGGCCGGTCCGTCACCCAGGCGGGGTCGCATTACGTCGAGCGGGCGCACGCCGCCGCCATCGGCCCCGTCCAGGTCGCCATCAAGATGCGCGCGGAGACGTTCTTCGCCGGCCTGTAGCCCGCCCGTCCCTCATCGCTGCTGCTGTTGACCTGGCCGGGGGTGAGCCGGCGTGGGTGACATCAACGAGACGATCAGCGTTGATGCGGCACCAGGCATCGCGGGGCTGAAAGAGTTCACCAGCGCTCTTGAGGACGCGGCGGGGAAGTGGGCTGACTTCCAGGCCAAGCTCTCCTCCGGTCTGGGTGGCGGGGGGGCGGACAAGCTCGCCGCGTCGATGAACAAGGCGGCGGCGTCGATCTCGGCTGCGGCGGACCGGGCGGCGGCGTCGCTGGACCGGATCGGCGCGGCGGCTGACCCGGCTGCGGCGGGGCTGGAGCGGCTGGATGAGGCGGCGGCCACGGCGGAGGGGTCGCTGGCCAGCGCCGCCGCGGGGGCTGACGAGGCGGCAGCGGCCAGTGACCGGCTGGCGGAGTCCGCTGACGCGGCCGGGGCGGCGCTGGACCGGCAGGCCGCTGCCGGGGCGCGGGCCGGGAAAGCCGGCGCGGAAAGCATGGCCGGCGCCGAGGCGTCCGCGAAGCGGTACCACATGCTCGCCCTCGCCGGCGCGGCGGCGATCGGCTACGGCATCTACAAGGCCGCCCAGTTGCAGACCGCCGTGACGAAGCTGTACACCTCGGCGGGGGAATCGCAGAAGAACCTCCCGATGATCTCCCAGGGGATCCTTGGGTTGTCCGGGTCGACGGCCACATCTCAGTCTGAGCTCGCGTCGGGCGCGTACATGATCGAGTCGGCGGGGTTCCACGGGAAGTCGGCGTTGCAGGTCCTCAAGGCCGCAGCGCAGGGCGCCAGGGCGGAGGGCGCCCCGCTCGGCGATGTGGGGAACGCGCTCACGTCGCTGATGAACGCGTACGGGATGCAGCCGTCGCAGGCAACGTCGGCGATGAACCAGATCATCACGATGGTGTCCCGCGGGAAGATGACGATGGCCGGCGCGGTGTCCGCGCTGCCGCAGATGCTCCCCGCCGCTGCCGCCGCCCATTTGTCGTTCGGGCAGGCTGGCGGGGCGCTGGCGACGATGACCGCGATGGGCATGTCGCCGGATCAGGCGGCGCAGAACATCCGGCACACGATCGGCGTTTTGCAGAACCCGTCGAATATCCAGCGGAACGAGTTGGGGCTCCTCGGGATCAACGCCGTGTCCCTGTCGAAGAACCTGGGGAAGGAAGGGCTCACCGGTTCCATCCAGCAGGTGGAGACGGCGATCCTGCGGAACATGGGGCCGGCGGGGACGGTCCTGCTCAAGTCGTTCAACGCCTCCAAGCTGGCCGCGCAGTCCGCGACGCAGGAGATCGCGGCGATGCCGGCGCCGCTGCAGAAGACCGCGCAGGCGTACCTGGACGGCGCGGTGTCGACGGGGGAGTGGCGGCAGGAACTGAAGGCGCTCCCGCCGTTGCAGGCGAACATGCTGAGCCAGTTCGCGGCGACCGCGAACGCGGCGCACGGGTTCAACTCCCAGCTGAAGTCCGGGGGGAGTAACGCGCAGACGTTCTCCGCGGCGCTGTCGAAGGCGATGGGCGGGACGGTCGGGATGAACACGGCGCTGATGCTCGGCGGGGCGCACATGGCGACGTTCCGGGCGAACGCGCAGGCGGTGTCGGCGGCGGCGCGGGACGCGGGGCAGAACGTGAAGGGCTGGTCGGATATCCAGCACACGTTCAACTTCCAGCTCCAGTCGTTCAAGTACAGCGCGGAGGCGGCGGCTACGTCGGTGGGGGCGGCGCTGCTCCCGGCGGCGACGAAGGTCATGGGGGCGCTGGCCAAGGGCGGGTCGTTCCTCGCGGGGCATAAGACCCTCACCCTGGACGTGGCGATGGGCGCGGGGCTGCTGGCCCTGCCGGCGTTGCTGGCGAAGCTGTCCCATCCGCTCGTCACCGGGCTGAACATGGTCGGGAAGGTCGCGGAGGTCCTGAAGATCCCCGGGCTGGACAAACTCGCGAACATCGGCGGCGGCGGGGCCGGGGGGGCGCTGGGGAAGGTCGCCGCGTCCGGTGATGCGGCTGCCGCATCGCTGGACCGTCTTGCCGGTGCCGCTGACAAGGCCGCTGTCGGGGAAGACGCCGCCGGGGTAGCCGGGGATAAGGCAGCCGCCGGGCTCGGCGCGGGTGGCCTTGGCGGCGGACTGAAGGGACTCGGCGGGAAAGTCCTCGGCGGGGCGCTGCTCGCCTCGATCCTGATCCCCCTCGGCGCCGAGTTGAACAAGTACATCGGCAAGCAGGTCGGCCGGACCAACCAGGGTGGCGCTGAGGTATCGCAGGCCGGGGTCAACGCGGCGGTCGGCGCTGCGATCGGCGCCCAGATCGCCGGGCCGGTCGGCGCGCTCGTCGGCGCTGAGGCAGGCCTGATTTACAAGCTGTCCACGATGAACACTAAGCAGAGCCTCGCCCCTGTCACCGGAGGGCGGGGACCTACGGCCAACGCGGGGGCCGGGGGTGGCCCCGGGGGGCTGGCGTTCCGGCAGCAGTCCGGCGAGGATACGGCTGCTCTGCAGGCAGCGGCGAACCGGGTGGCCGCGCAGCGGGTCGCACGGCTGTCCGCGGCCGCCCCCCCTGTCTCCCCGTCATCGCGATACGGCCTTGAAGGGCTGCGGGAAGGCGCGAAGATCGTCCCCACGGTAGACACGTCCAAGGCCAAGGGGCAGCTCAGCCAGTTCACGTCCATGCTCGCCCAGTCGATGGGCAAGCCCGTCAAGATGCCCCCGCCGGACATCAGCGCGCTGACCGGCGCGAAAGGCAAGGCGCAGGCCGACGCGAAAGCGATCGAGACCAGCATCGAGCAGGCGCTACACAAGAAAGCGACGGCGGCGCCGCCGGACCTGTCGGCGTACACGAGGGCAGCAGGGCAGGCCCGCGGTGACGGGGTGGCGATCTCCCACGGGCTCGCGCAGGGGATCGAGGCGGGGAAGGGCGCGGCGGTCGCCGCAGCGCAGGATGTGGCCGGGGCGGTGGCGTCGGCGATGGCGTCGTCGCTGAAGGTCCGGTCCCCGTCGAAGGTCACGGAGAAGATCGGCAAGGACACGGTAGCGGGCCTGGTCCT
>DATJWY010000158.1:0-4755 GCA_035500775.1 Acetobacteraceae bacterium | reverse complement strand
AAAGGCTTAGCCTTTGGCGGGGTCCAGGGGCGGAGCCACTGGCCTTGCCGCGCCGAGCCGCCGGTAGGCCGCCATCCCCGCCAGCATGGCGGCGACGAAGAGCACGGTCCGCCAGCTGCCGAACCCGAGCGCCGCCAGCGCCGGGCCGGGGCAATAGCCGACCAGCCCCCACCCAATGCCGAATAGCACGGCGCCGAGGACGAGCCGGGCATCCACCCAGGTCTTGCCCGGCTCCACGAAGCAGGGCGCGCAGACCGGCACTGTCCGCCGCCGCCCGAGGGCGAAGCCCGCGGCGCTGACCGGGATCGCGGCGGCCATGACGAAGGCGAGGCTTGGGTCCCAGTTCCCCGCGATGTCGAGGAAGCCGAGCACCTTGTCCGGGTTGATCATGCCCGAGACGGTCAGGCCGAGCCCGAACAGCAGGCCGGAAACCAGGGCGACGAGGAGGCGGGGCATGGCGTCAGGCTCCGAGGCCGTGGCGGACGAGGAACACGGTCAGCCCGGCCGTGGCCATGAACAGGCCGGTCGCGGTGAGCGAGCGGCGGGAGAGGCGGGCGATGCCGCAGACGCCATGGCCGCTGGTGCAGCCCCCGCCGAGGCGCGTGCCGAAGCCGACAAGCAGGCCCGACGCGACCAGCGTGCCCGGTCCGGCCATGTTGACGATGGCCGGCGGTGCGCCGGCCGCTAGGGTTTGGAGCAAGGGGGCCGCGACCAGCCCGGCCAGGAAGGCGAGCCGCCAGTCCATCTCGGCCCTGGTGGCGCCGCCGAGCCCGCCGAGAATGCCGCTGATGCCCGCGATCCGGCCGGTGCCGAGCCAGAGCACGGCCGCCGACAGGCCGATGAGCGCGCCGCCGAGGGCGGCGTGTATGGGCGTGAAATTCTCCATCGAGGCCTTCCAGGGCTTGCCGCGTTCAAGGGCGGTCAGGTTGGGCGCGCTTACGGTGTCGTGCCGGGAGCGCAGAACAGGCGGTAAAGCTCGGCCAGGATGGGCCGCACGCGCTCGGAGGCGATCCGGTAACGGATGACGACGCCCTCGCGCCGGGTCGCCACCAATCCTTCGTCGCGCAGCATGGCGAGATGGCGCGAGAGGTTCGACTGGGTGAGGCCCAGCCGCCGCGCCAGCTCGCCGACCGAGATTTCGCCGTCCAGCAGGGTGCAGAGAATCATCAGGCGATGACGGCTGGCGAGGGAGCGCAGGAACGCCTCCGCCTCGGCGGCACGCGCTTCCATCGTTCTGGGATCCAGCTGGCTCGGGTCCGGTTGGTTCGGATTGGGGCGGCTCGGGTCTGGGGGCGCCAACGCCGTTTTTTCCGTCAGTCAATGATATTTGAGGAATATAAGATATATAACCGCGCGCGCAAGGGCGATCCTGAAGACCGCCCCCGCGGCGCCGGCGCTTGCGCGCGGCGGTGTTACATCCCGCCCATCGGACGGCACATGAGTTCGTCGGCCTTCTTCTGCTGCTCGGGCGAGAGCGCGGTGTAGAGGGCGCGCACCGGCCCCTCGATCGCCTTGAGCGCGTCGAGGCGGGCCGACATCATCTGTTCCATCCTCGCCAGGCGGTCCGGCGGGGTGGCCGGCATCCCGGTCTTCATCATCTCCTCGCGCCGCTTCAGCGCCGCGGCCGACTGCGTGCGCAGGGCATCGGCGAAGGCGTTCCATTGCGGAAGCTGCGCGTCGGTGATGCCGAGTTCCGCCTTCAGGAAGGCGATATGGCCCTCGACATGCTCGAGCGGAATCAGGCCCATACGCTCGTGCATCATGGACATCATGCGCAACTTGGCCCAGCCCGCTTCATACCCGCCTTCCTTGCCCTGCATCATCGACATGCCGCCGCCCTGGCCGGACATCGGCATGGCGCCGCTGTCCTCGTCCTCGTGATGGGTCGCCTGGTCGTCGGTTGTCTGTGCCGAGGCGGCGCTGAGGCCGCCGGCGGCGAGCGCCAGGGCGAGCAGGGCGCTGCTGGTGACGCGATCAATCCGGTTCATGGCGTGTTCCCTCTCTGGTGCCGGCGGACCGGGCGTTGCGCGGCGCGGCGTCGCTGATCCATCTCTCACCCTCGCGGTCTGGCCGACGGGGCGTTAACGGCGCATGCGGCCGATCGTTCGCACCAGTTCCTCGACCTTCTCCCGCTGTGCCGCCGGGTCGGCCGAGGCGAAGGCATCGGCGACGCAATGGGAGAGATGGTCCCGCAGCACCGCCTCCTCCACCTTCCGCAGCGCGGCCTGGACGGCGCCGATCTGGGTGAGGATATCGATACAATAGCGGTTGCTATCGACCATGCGGAGCAGGCCGCCGACCTGTCCCTCTATGCGCCTCAGCCGCGCCGCGACTTCGGTTTTGGTGTTTTCCTGCATCGTCCTTGATACCCTACCCCCGTGGGGTATAGTGGGTCAAGCGCGGACCCGCGCCGCCACGACGGCAACCGATGCCTGACCGGTGCCGCCCTTGCGCCGGCGGGGCCTGAGCAAGGAACACGGAGTAGCGCCAATGAACGGAGAACGCGCGGGGCATGCGCGGCATGATTGCTGCCATGGGGCGCACAGCCACGAGGCGACGGCGCCAGTGAAAGTGACCGACCCGGTCTGTGGCATGCAGGTCGATCCGGCGACATCCCCGCATCGCTTCGACCATGGCGGGCGGACCTACCATTTCTGCTGCGCCGGCTGCCGCACCAAATTCGCCGCCGATCCGGAGGCCTATCTGCGGCCGAAGGCGGAGACCCCGCCAGCGCCACCGGGCACCCTTTATACCTGCCCGATGCACCCGGAGATCCGCCAGGAAGGCCCCGGTTCCTGCCCGCTCTGCGGCATGGCCCTGGAGCCGATGGAGATCACCGCCGAGGCGCCGCCCAACCCGGAATTCGACGACATGCGGCGCCGCTTCCGCATCGGCCTCGCCTTCGCCGTGCCGGTGGTGCTGCTGGAGATGGGCGGCCATTTCTCCGGGGTGTCGCATGGGCTGGCGGCGCGCCTCTCCGCCTGGCTGCAACTGATCCTGGCGACGCCGGTCGTGCTCTGGGCCGGGGCCCCGTTCTTCGCGCGCGGCTGGGCCTCGCTCCGGAGCCGCAACCTGAACATGTTCACCCTGATCGCCCTCGGCACCGGCGCGGCCTATGGCGCGAGCGTGGCGGCGACGCTCGCCCCGGACCTGTTCCCCGCCGGGTTCCGTGGCATGGGCGGGACGGTGCCGGTGTATTTCGAGGCCGCCGCGGTGATCACCGTGCTCGTGCTGCTCGGCCAGGTGCTGGAGCTACGGGCGCGCGCACAGACCGGCGATGCCATCCGCGCCCTGCTGCGTCTCGCCCCGCGCACCGCGCGGCGTATCCGCGCGGACGGGGCGGAGGAGGAGGTCGAGATCGCCGCCGTGGCGGTCGGCGACCATCTGCGCGTGCGGCCGGGCGAGGGCGTGCCGGTGGACGGCGCGGTGCTGGAGGGCCAGAGCGCGGTCGATGAATCGATGGTCACCGGGGAATCGTTGCCGGTCGCCAAGGGGGAAGGAGACCGGCTGATCGGCGGTACGGTGAACGGCACCGGCTCGCTGGTGATGCGCGCCGAGGCGGTGGGGTCCGCGACCATGCTGGCCCGTATCGTCGCCCTGGTCGCCGAGGCACAGCGCAGCCGCGCGCCGATCCAGCGCCTCGCCGACCGGGTGGCGGGCGTATTCGTGCCCGCGGTGCTCGCGGTGGCGGTGACGGCCTTCCTCGGCTGGGCGGCCTGGGGGCCGCCGCCGGCACTCGCTTATGCGCTGGTCGCCGCTGTCTCGGTGCTCATCATTGCCTGTCCCTGCGCGCTCGGCCTCGCGACGCCGATGAGCATCATGGTTGGCATCGGCAAGGGGGCGAGCGCCGGCGTGCTGATCCGCTCCGCCGAGGCGCTGGAGCGGATGGAGACGGTCGATACCCTGGTCGTGGACAAGACCGGGACGCTCACCGAGGGCAAGCCGCGCGTGACCGCCCTGCGCCCCGCGCCCGGCATGGAGGAGGCCGAGCTGCTCGGCCTCGCCGCCGGGCTGGAGCGGCTGAGCGAGCATCCGCTCGCCGCCGCCATCGTCGCTGCCGCGGCCGAACGGGGGCTCGCGCCCGCTCAGGTGAGCGGCTTCGTCTCCGTCACCGGCAAGGGGGTGCGCGGCGAGGTCGGCGGGCGGAGCGTCGTGCTGGGCAACGCCGCCTTGCTGGAGGAGGTGGGGGTGGCGCCGGCTGCGCTCGCGGCCGAGGCGGAGCAACTGCGCCGGGATGGCGCGACCGCCCTGTTCCTGGCGGTGGACGGGCAGCCGGGCGGCGTCATCGCCGTCGCCGATCCGGTGAAGCCGACGACGCCGGCGGCGCTCGCCGCGCTGCGTGAAGAGGGCATCCGCATCATCATGCTGACCGGCGACAACCGGGCGACGGCGGAGGCGGTGGCGCGTGGCCTCGGCATCACTGAGGTGGAGGCCGACATCCTGCCCGATGCCAAGGGAAAGGTGGTGCGGCGGCTGCGCGGCGAGGGGCGGGTGGTCGCGATGGCCGGCGACGGGGTGAACGACGCCCCTGCGCTCGCCGAGGCCGATATCGGTATCGCCATGGGCACCGGCACCGAGGTCGCGATCCAGAGCGCCGGGGTGACGCTGGTGAAGGGCGATCTGGCCGGGGTGGCGCGCGCGGTCGCGCTCAGCCGGGCGACGATGCGCAATATCCGGCAGAACCTGTTCTTCGCCTTTATCTACAACGCGGTGGGTGTGCCGGTGGCGGCGGGGGTGCTGTATCCGGTGGCCGGC
>DATJWY010000157.1:0-4077 GCA_035500775.1 Acetobacteraceae bacterium | reverse complement strand
CCGCGCGGAGATCGAGGCGTTCCTCGCCGAGGAGGAGAAGCTGCCGCTGGCCGAGCGCAACGTGGTGTTCAACGGCTCCTACCACCACGACCAGCTGCGCGCGCGCATGGCGCGGGTGGATTGGGTGGTGGTGCCCTCCGTCTGGTGGGAAATCTTCTGTCTGGTGATCTCCGAGGCCTGGAGCTTCGGGCGTCCGGTCATCGCCTCCAACGCTGGTGGCCCGGCTGAGCGTGTGAGCGATGGCGTGGATGGCTTGCTGTTCGAACTGGGCGATGCGCGCGCCTTGGCCGAAGCCATGTACCGCGCCTGCACCGAGGAAGGGCTGTGGGCGACCCTGGCCAAGGGGATAAAGCCGCCGCCGAGCCGAGCGGAGATGGTGGAGGGGTTTATGGCGGTGTACGGGAACGGCCGTCTGGTGGAAGCTGTTCAGGCCAGCGCATGAGCGAGCACGCCGCTATTGAAGTCAGGCGCGAGCCGCTTTCCGCGCTGGCGCAATCGGTGTTTCCGGTTTTCGAAGCGCAGGACGTTTATCTCCCTAACGTCTGCGTTTATGAAAACGTCCATGAGTACAACGCGGATTTTGCAAGGCATCTGCTGAAAGACATCTATATCGAGC
The DNA here is from genome assembly GCA_035500775.1 of Acetobacteraceae bacterium. GTDB lineage: Bacteria > Pseudomonadota > Alphaproteobacteria > Acetobacterales > Acetobacteraceae > DATJWY01. The sequence goes on along the minus strand of DATJWY010000157.1, from coordinate 3,461 downwards.
GGACTGTTCATTTTCCGCGCGTCGATTTGGTCACGCTGCCGGCAGGGACAGTCGTGCATGGTGATCATGGTTATGTCACCACGGTTGGCGATGTTTTTCTGGAAGAACAATTCCATCCGGTCTGGCACCCGCCCGAGATACCGCAGGTGCTGGCCTCGGTGGCGCCGGAAATCCGCATCACCGGCGACGCCTTGCTGCTGGCCCGGTTTGGCGCCACCACCTGGGGGCATTGGCTGGGCGAGCTTGTGCCGCGCGCGGTGGTGGCGGAGCTTGTGGCACCGGGCAAATACAAATTTGTTATCCCCGACGACCTTGGCACGAGGACGAGCGGAAATTTCCTGCAGGCGCTCCATGCCTACGGCATCGGTGATGACCGGCTGATCCGTATCGACCAGACGTATCGCTACGTTTTCGACCGGCTGGCGACGGTCAGTTCGATGTGGATCTATCCGTACGCGATGCAGCCGAAGGCGCTCGCCCTGATGCGGAACAACATCAAGGTGGGGTTGCCGGTTATATCGGGCGCTACGGCGGCGGTTGCGGCGCTGCGCCAAAGTTTTGGTGTCCGCTATATCGAGAACCATGACGAAATCCGTAGTTTTTTGAAGATCAAGAAATTTTCTGCGGTCGATATCGGCAGTCTGCCCTTCGTTGAGCAGGTTGCGTTGTTCCAAAAGGCGTATACGGTTTTCGGCGAACTCGGTTCGAACCTGACGGGGCTCATTTATTCGCCGCTTGGCGTAAAGGCAGTCTCCGTGGCCCCCGGCGACTGGGGAGATTGTTTTTTCCATGGCCTCATGCAGGCCCAGGCCGGAAAATATGCCGATGTGCGCGGCACGCCGAAGCCCGGAGCGGAGAACCCGAATTTTGCGCCGTTCATGCCCTCGATCGTCCGCCTGGCGGAGGCGCTGGAGGCTGTTGGCTATATATGAGAAGGTGAAGGGCGGTTACCCCTCGGACAGTTTTACAGCCTGAGTGCCGAACAGCTGGCCGCGTTCTGTCAGCGCCACCACTGCCAACCCGGCGATGCCGCAAATGCAGAAGCCAATGGCGAGCGGCACCAGTGTGCCGTTGAAGTGTTGGCCGATGAAACTGCCGATCATCGCCGCACCGAGCATGCTGATGAAGCCCTGCACCGAGGCGGCGGTTCCGGCGATATGCCCCATCGGTTCCATGGAGATGGCGCCGCAATTGCCGGAGAACAGACCGAAGCAGAACATCATCCCGGCCTGGATTAGGGCGAAGGTGAGCAGCCCGTCATACCCGTTCACCGCCACAAGCGCCTGGGCGGAGGACATGACGATGAAGCCGCAAAGCGCCGCGTGGGCGAGGCGGCGCATGCCCAAGTGTTCCACCAGCCGGGCGTTGAGCAGCGCGGCGGCGGCCATGCAGACTGAGCAGGCGGCGAAAATGGCGGGGAAGAGTTTTGGCACCAGGAACACCTCGGCAAAGACCTGCTGCGCCGAGTTAATGAAGCCGAGCCAGGCGCCGAGCAGCAGCATGCCCGCCAGCGTGTAGCCGAGCGACATGCGGTTGCTGAGCGTGAGCCGAAGTGCCGCGTGGAATTCCGGCAAGGTGACGGCACGGCGGTCGCCCTCATGTTGCGTTTCCGGCAGGCGCCAGGCAACCCAGCCGGTTATGAGCGCTCCGTACAGCCCGAGGCCGATGAAGATCGCCGGCCAGGGCGCGATGAGAAGCACCGCCTGACCGAGCGAGGGGGCGATGATCGGCGCAGCGAGGAACACCACGAAGGCGAGGGAGTTCACCCGCGCCATGCGCCGGCCGGCATAGCAGTCGCGGATCACGGCGGTGGTCAACACCTTCGCGCCGGCGGCGCCGATACCTTCGGCCAGACGCGCGGCGATGAGCCAGAAGAACGAAGGCGCGGCCGCGGCGGCGAGGCTGGCGAGCGTGTAGAGGGCGAGCGAGGCGATGAGGATTGGCCGCCGCCCGAAGCGGTCGGCCGCCAGCCCGAACAGCAGCTGCGCCGCGCCAAAGCCGAGCACGAAGCTGGTGATCACCCATTGCCGCGCATTGCCCTCGCCCAGATGCATGGCGTGGGCGATCTGCCCGAGGGCGGGGACCATCATGTCGATGGCCAGCGCCACAACGGCCTGGATCAGCGCCACCATGGTGACGAAGGCCCGGAAGCCCAGGCCCGGATGCGGTTCGGGGTGTGCCGCCGTCACGCCGTGGGGCGGGCGCGGCGGAAGATGAAGATGCCGAGCAGGGCCGAGACGGCGAACATGAAGCCGCCGATGAGCAGCAAGTGCGTATGACTCGGCGCGCTGCCCTTGCCGAAAAAGGCGAACACAACGGTCTGCGGCACAAAGCCGATCGCCGAGGCGGCCAGGAAGGGCAGCAGTCGCACGGAGGTCAGACCCGCCACCAGGTTGAGCAGCAGGTTGTTGCCCACCGGCATCAGCCGTAGCGCGAGCGTGGTGATGAAAGGGTGGGCGGAGAGGGTGCGGTCGATCCGCTCCAGCCTGGCGCCGAAGCGGCGGCGGACGAAATCCTGCCCGATGGCGCGGGCCCAGATCAAGTCGAGGCTGCAGGCCAGCACCTGGGCGACGAGCGCAATGGCCGAGCCGTAAACCGGGCCGAAGGCGTAGCCGGCGGCGAAGGCCGGGATCTGCCGCGGCAGGCCGATGGCGGTGAGGAAAGTGGCCAGCAGCAGAAACAAGCTTTGCCCGCGCAAGCCGCCCTGGGCCAGGATGCTGGTCAGCTCCGTCTGCGCCGCGCCGTTGCTCACGAGTGGCAGGGCGGCGGCGATGGCGATCAGGCCGCCCGCCATCAGAGCGGGCTTCAGCGCCTTGGCGGCGACGGTGGCAGTGGCGGCGCGGGGCTGGCTCATTCTCTATGCTCGACCTGTGGTACCTTCCAGCGCCGCTGCAGCCAGGCGACGCCGAACAGATCGACGATACCGACTTTCAGGCGCTGCCAATTATTGTAATGCGAGGCGCCGTGTGCGCGCGCATGGTGGCGCACTGGCACGGAAACGACATGCCCTCCGGCCCGGATGAACAGCGCGGGCAGGAAGCGGTGGATATGGTCGAAATGCGGAAGTTCCAGGAAGGCCCGGCGGCGGAATAGTTTTAATCCGCAGCCGGTGTCAGGCGTGGCGTCCTGCAGCAGATACGAGCGCACCCGGTTGGCGATCTTAGAGCCCACGCGCTTGGAACTGCTGTCCTGGCGGGAGACGCGGTGCCCCGCGATCAGCACCGGCAGCGGGCCGCGCTCCTCGGCGTCGCGCGCCGCGGCGAGCATGGCGGGGATGTCGGCGGGGTCGTACTGCCCGTCGCCGTCGAGCGTGGCGACGTAGATGCCCCGCGCCGCCTTCACGCCGGTGATCACCGCGGCGCTCTGACCGCAGCTCTGCTTGTGCCGCACGCGGATCAGCGCGGGCGTGGTGGCCGCGAGTTCGGCGAGGATCTTCGGCGTTGCATCGGAGCTACCGTCAT
>DATJWY010000156.1:0-7209 GCA_035500775.1 Acetobacteraceae bacterium | reverse complement strand
TGGACCCCGCCAAAGGCTTAGCCTTTGGAATCCTTTATTGAAGTGTCGGGGGTCTGGGGCCTCAAGGCCCCAGCGGGGTCGAGGGGCAGAGCCCCTCGCCTTCCCCTGCTCAGGCCAGCACCGCCGCAGGCACGCGACCGAGCACCGGGGCATCGAAATCCAGTTCCGGGCCCACCGGCACGATGCCGGACGGGTTGATGGTTCGGTGGCTCTGGTAATAGTGCCGCTTGATGTGGGTGAAATTCACCGTCTCCCGCACGCCCGGGTGCTGGTACAGCGCGCGGGTGAACGACCAGAGATGCGGATAATCCGTCAGGCGGCGCAGGTTGCATTTGAAGTGGCCGTGATAGACGGCGTCGAAGCGCACCAGCGTGGTGAAGAGGCGGATATCGGCCTCGGTGAGCACGTCGCCGCAGAGCAGGGCGCGGGATGAGAGGCGCTGCTCCAGCCAGTTCAGCGTCTCGAACAGCGGGAAGACCGCCGCCTCATAGGCCGCCTGGGTGGTGGCGAAGCCGGCCTTGTACACGCCGTTATTGACCGTGTCGTAGATGCGGGTGTTGAGCGCGTCGATCTTCGGGCGGAGCGGCGCCGGGTAATAGTCGCCCGGGTGTGCGCCGACACGGTCGAAGGCGCTGCTGAACATGCGGATGATGTCGGCGGATTCGTTGGAGACGATGGTCCGCCGCTCCTTGTCCCACAGCACGGGCACGGTGACGCGGCCGGTATAAGCCGGGTCGGCGCGGGTGTAGAGTTCATGCAGGCGGGTGACGCCGTTCACCGTGTCCGGCACCACGCCCTCGCCGGGAGCGAAGGTCCAGCCCTCGTCCGCCATCAGCCAGTGGGTGACGGAGACGCCGATCATCGGCGCGAGGCCCTTCAGCGCGCGCAGGATCAGCGTGCGGTGCGCCCAGGGGCAGGCGAGCGACACGTAGAGGTGATAGCGGCCGGGGACCGCGGGGAAGCCGCCGGTTCCGGTGGGGCCGGGATGGCCGTCCGGGGTGATCCAGTTGCGGAAGGTGGTCGATTCCCGCACGAAGGCGCCGCTGGAGCGGGAGGTGTCGTACCATTCATCGTGCCAGATGCCTTCGACCAGACGGCCCATGCTGAGCCTCCTCTCCTCGCGTTGCCGCCCCGGCGGCGCCGGAGCGGGTTCTCCGGCCTGATCTGGACGTCAGGATGGCATTCCGCGCGGCCGGGACCGCTCAAGATTCCGGCACCGAGCGTTCCACCGTCCAGGTCAGGGCGGTCACGCCGGGGGCGGAGAGCATGCGGGGGGAAGTGGTCCCCGCCCGGCCAGGTTGACAACGCGGCACGGACTGCTCCCGCGCGGATTGACGCCCCTGCCCACCCCGGCGTGTTATGCCGCCCGCAGCAGAACCAAAACGGGGAAGAAACACATGTCCGCATCCGTGCGGCAACAGCGCGACGTCGTGATCGCCTGCTATCTCGGCTGGACGTTGGACGCGTTCGACTTCTTCATCATGGCCTTCGTGCTCGGCGACGTGGCGCAGGAGTTCGGCACCGGCGTCACCGCCGTGAGCTTCGCCGTGCTGCTGACCCTCGCCATGCGGATGCTGGGGGCGCTGATCTTCGGGCGGATCGCGGATCGTTACGGACGGCGGCCGGCGCTGATGGCGAGCATCCTCGGCTATTCGCTGTTCGGCTTCGCCTCCGGCCTCGCGCCGAGCCTGACCGTGTTCCTGATCCTGCGGGCGCTGTTCGGCATCGCCATGGGCGGCGAATGGGGGGTGGGCGCGTCACTGACCATGGAGTCGATCCCGCCGCAATGGCGCGGGCGGGTCAGCGGGCTGTTGCAGGCCGGGTATCCGAGCGGCTACCTGCTCGCCTCGGTGCTCTATGGCCTCGTCCATACCTGGGCGGGGTGGCGCGGCATGTTCATGATGGGCGCGGTCCCGGCGCTGCTCGTGTTCTATATCCGGTCGCATGTGCCGGAAAGCCCGGACTGGGAGCATCGGGACCGGGCGCGGCGGAGCGGGGCCGCACCCACGGAGGGGCTGGTCGCGGTGATCCGGCGGCACGCGGGGCTGACCGTCCATGCCGTATTGCTGATGACGGCGTTCAACTTCTTCAGCCACGGCACGCAGGACATTTATCCGCGCTTCCTGCAGGCCGGGCACCACATCACCGGCTGGGCGCTGACCGCAATCGCGGTGACCTACAATATCGGCGCGATCCTGGGCGGGCTGGTGTTCGGCACGGTCTCGGAGTGGATCGGGCGGCGGCGGGCGATCGGGCTGGCGGCGCTGCTCGCCCTGCCGGTGGTGCCGCTCTGGGCCTTCACCGGGAACCCGCTGCTGATCGGGGCCGGGGCGTTCCTGATGCAGTTCGCGGTGCAGGGCGCCTGGGGGGTGGTGCCGGCGCATCTGAACGAACTCTCGCCGCCGGAGATCCGGGCGACCTTTCCGGGGCTGACCTACCAGCTCGGCAACCTGATCGCCGCGGTGAACCTGCCGTTGCAGAGCGGCATCGCCGACCGGCTCGGCGGGGATTACCGCTGGCCGCTCGCCGGCGTGGCGGTGGTGGCGGCGGTGGCGATCCTGCTGCTGGTCGCGTCCGGGCGCGAGGCGCGGGGCGTGCGGATGGGGCACGAGGCTTAGGCGGAAGGAAGCAAAGGCCAGGGGCGCTGCCCCTGGACCCCGCCAAAGGCACGCCTTTGGGATCCATTCCTTAAAGTATTGGGGTCCAGTGGCCATGGAGGGGGAGCCCTGGCCTTCCCCTACTGGCTGGCCCAGATGATCCGGTGCACCCAGGCGACGTCGGAAAGGTCGAAGCTGCGATCCGGGTGCGAAGGGTTGAGGCTGCGCAGCTCGATCCGGCGGGCGGAGCGGCGGGCGAGCTGCTTGGCCATCACCTCCCCCGACTGGGTGCGCACCACCACACGGTCGCCGCGGCGGATCGGCGCGGCGGGGGAAACCACCACCATGTCGCCGTCGCGGAACACCGGCTCCATGGAATCGCCGCTGATCTCCAGCGCGTAGGCGTGCGGGTCGTTGACGTCGGGCAGGCTCACCTCGTCCCAGCCATGGCCCACCGGATAGCCCCCATCGTCGAAGAAGCCGTCACCGCCGGCCTGGACGAAGCCGATCAGCGGGATGCGCCGCTGCGGCTGGCGGCTTGAGGCCAGGGTGCGGGCGCCGCTGACCAGATGGGAGAAGGCTTCGAGGCTGGCGCCCGTCGCCTCCAGCACCTTGGCGAGGCTTTCCGTGCTCGGCCAGCGCGCGCGACCATCCGGCATGCAGCGCTTGGAGGGGTTGAAGGTGGTGGGGTCAAGCCCGGCGCGGCGGGCCAGGCCGGACGGCGACAGTCCGTTCTCCGCCGCCAGCGTATCCAGCGCGCGCCAGATGTCGTCGTGTTTCAAGGGGGAGAACCTTCCCTGCGGCGCCGCCACCTGCGCGATGGAAGCGACCAAAGATGCTAGGATTTCAGACCGCAAGCAATAGGAATTAACACACAGGTCCAGGTGCGGGGCAGGAAAAAACAGCTACCGGCTACCTCCGCGCGTCTTGCGTATACGACAATCCAACCGTTAAAACTTACTTAAGCCTCCATAATCAACTGGAACGCGCATCGTCTGGCCGGGGTGCACGCCCTCCCCGCAGGATGTTCGGGTTGCCATTTCCGTGGAAAACCTGATTTCGCCGGAGATTTAGAGGAATTTATACCCACACGTTAGGCAAATAATCCTTGACCGGCCGAATCCGATCGGGTTACGTATTGTTTCGGCGATGCACACAGGGCTCATCGCCAGCTCGCTGCCCGGCGCCGCGGCCGGGACGCGCGCCAGCTTGCTGCCGCTTCTTGGCTTGAAGGAGACAACGCATGACGTTCGCACTCGGCAATCTCTCCGTCCTCGCCTATGCTAATGGGTTTACCCTCTGGCACTATCGCGCCGGCAACGACACGGGCGACGAGGTCGCCGGCCAGGGCTTCTTCGCCGAGGCCTCCGACATGCTGGCCTCGGGCGACATGGTGATGGTCAGCGCGCCGGATGGCGGCCGCGTGCTCTCCGTGTTCACGGACCGGAATGGCGTGCGCACCGCCCCGCTTGGCTGAGGCCCGCAGCGCGGGACGCGCGGCCGGGGCACAAAGCGCAGGACGCACGGCGGAGGCGGCGCCACCGCCTCCCGCGCGAGGATCAGTCCGCCTGTTTGAGGATCAGCCCGCCTGTTTCAGGATCTCGCTCGCGTGCCGGGCGCGGCCCGGTGGCGTCACGTGATAGCGGCCATCCGGGCGGGTCTCGGCGAGCCCCATCCCCGCGAGCCGCGCGAGACACGGCCCGTCCTTCAGCCCGTCCGGCCGGCCGGAATCCCGCGCCAGCACCAGCCGGTGCAGCGCCGAGCGGCAGCAGGTTTCGAGATAGGGTTCTTTCCACATGACGGGGCAGACACTCCGCATTCCCGGCGCCGCGCACAAGCCCCTCTCGCCATCCGCCCCTCCACCGTCCCGGAAGCCTGTTTGGCAGGCCGGCCGCGCCGCCTTATCCTGCGCGGCGCAGTCTTCCCGGATAGCCTTGCCCCATGGATGCCCCCACGCCCCACGCCGCGCCGCCGCGCGCCCCCACGCCGCCCGACGAACCGACGCTCTATGAGCGCATCGGCGGCGCCGAGGGACTGCGCCGCCTCACCCGCCGCTTCTACGCCCTGATGGACCAGATCCCCGAGGCGCGCGCCTGCCGCGCGATCCACCCGGCGGATCTCTCCGGCAGCGAACAGAAGCTGTTCGAGTATCTGAGCGGCTGGCTCGGCGGGCCGCCCCTGTTCACCGCCAAGCACGGCCACCCCATGCTGCGCGCCCGCCACCTGCCCATGCCGATCGGGCCGGCGGAGCGCGACGGCTGGCTGGTCTGCTTCCACGTGGCGCTGAACGAAACAGTGGCGGACGCGGATCTGCGGGCGTTCCTGCTGCCGCGCGTGGCGTCTCTCGCGATGCACATGCAGAACCGCGACTGATCCGCGATTCCGGCTTTCCGCCTTCCCAAGCCCCCGTCTTCCGGGCATGAACCGGGCACGATGTTTCGTTCCACCCTCGTCTCCGCCGCACTCCCGCTGCTCCGCGCCACCCTGGACGCGGAAACCGCGCATGGCCTCGCGCTGCACGCCCTGCGCTGCGGCCTCGTCGGCGCCGACCGCGCGGCCGATGATCCGGCCCTCGCGGTGCACGCGCTCGGCCGCCGCTTCTCCAATCCCATCGGGCTCGCCGCCGGGTTCGACAAGGACGCCGTCGCCGTCCGACCGCTGATGCGGCTCGGCTTCGGCTTCGTCGAGACCGGCACCGTCACGCCGCGGCCGCAGCCGGGGAATCCGCGCCCACGCCTGTTCCGCCTGGCCGAGGACCGGGCGGTGATCAACCGCATGGGCTTCAACAACGCCGGTCTCGCCGCCTATCTGGAGCGACTGCGCGGGCTCGGCGACCGGACGGTGCCGGTCGGCGCCAATGTCGGCATCAACAAGGAAGGCGCGGACCCGGAGCGCGACTATCCGGCGCTGGTCGCCGCCGTCGCGCCCTATGTCGATTACGTGGTCGTCAACGTCTCCTCGCCGAACACGCCGGGGCTGCGCGACCTGCAGGGCGAGGAGCGGCTGCGCGCCATCCTGCGCGCCATCGCCATCGGCGCGCCGGAGCGGCCGCCGCTGCTCGTCAAGCTCGCGCCCGACCTCTCCGAGGCAGGGCTGGAGGCCGTGGTGCAGACCGCGATCGAGGGCGGGGCGGAGGGGCTGATCGTCTCCAACACCACCATCGCCCGGCCGGACGGGCTGCGCGGCCATAACGTGTTACAGCCGGGCGGGCTCTCCGGGGCGCCGCTCTTCGCGCGCTCCACCGAGATGCTGCGCCGGGCGGCGCGGCTCTCGCAGGGGCGGCTGACGCTGATCGGCACGGGCGGCATCCGCACCGGGCGGGACGCGCTGACCAAGATCCGCGCCGGCGCCCGGCTGGTGCAGACCTATACCGAATTCGCCTATGCCGGCCCGGCGCTGCTGCCCCGCCTCAAGCGGGAATTGCTGGAGGCGCTGCGGCAGGACGGGTTTACCTGCGTCGAGGACGCGATCGGGGTGGATGCGCGCTGATGGAACATCTGGACGGATTCGAGTCGCTCGCCGAGCGCTATGACGGCTTCATCCTCGATCTCTGGGGCGTCGTGCATGACGGGGTGAAGCCCTATCCCGGCGCCATCTTGTGCCTTACCCGGCTGCGCGACGCGGGCAAGCCGGTGGTGCTGCTCTCCAACGCGCCGCGCCGGGCCTCCGCGGCACAGGCGGCGCTGGAGCACATGGGGATCGGCGCGGATCTCTATACCGGCATCATCACCAGCGGCGAGGCGACCCATCTCGCGCTGCGCGACCGCGTCGATCCCTGGCATGCGGGCCTCGGGCCGCGCGTGTTCCATCTCGGGCCGGAGCGCGACCGCAACGTGCTGGACGGGCTGGAGCTGACCCGGGTGGCGGCGCCGTCGGAGGCCGATTTCGTGCTCAATACCGGGCCGGACGACGAGCGCGACCCGAGCAATCCGGCCGAGTTCGAGGCGGTGCTGGAGGATTGCCTGCGGCACGATCTGCCCATGCTTTGCGCCAACCCCGACCTGGAAGTGGTCCGCGACGGGAAGCGGCTGATCTGCGCCGGGCTGCTCGGAGAACGCTACGCCGAACTCGGCGGCGAGGTGCGCTCGCTCGGCAAGCCGGACCCGGCGATCTACGCGCCGGTGCTGGAGCGGCTGAGCGTGGCGCCGGAGCGGGTGCTGGCGGTGGGGGATTCGCTGCGCACCGATATCGCCGGGGCAAAGGCCGCCGGGGTGGATGCGTGCTGGGTGCTCGGCGGTATCCATGGCGCGGCGCTGGGCGGCGATCCGGAAAAGGCGCGGGCGGAAGCGCACGGCGCCGGGTTGTTTCCGGTGGCCAGTGTGGTGGGGTTTGCCTGGTAGGGTACGCAGGGAAAGCCCCTGGCCCCCGTCACGCGAAGGCGCGCTTGTGCACGACACACGAAGGCCGGCGCGGGCAATTTCACCGGCTTCTTTCGTTTGTCGCAGAACCAGCTTTCTGGAAGATCGAAGCCTGCCCCCATATCTGACCCGAATACAGGGCGCGGATAAGGGGAGCGACGATGACTGGGTGGGTAGCCCTCATACCAACAACCCTAAGTCCTGACCGCTTCAAGACCAGGGGGCTTTGCCCCCTGGCCCCCCACTGGGGCCGT
>DATJWY010000155.1:0-10660 GCA_035500775.1 Acetobacteraceae bacterium | reverse complement strand
CGATTCACCAGTCAAAGAACAAAACCAGATCAGCGACCGCAGCCGCCCCATCCAGCCTCACCAGAACCCCGGCAAGGCCGAGAAATCTAGTGAACTACCAGCGCCAAGGCAAGAAGTTTTTCGCCACCAACGCGGTGACGGGGTTCTAGGCCTCATCGCCCCTCGTGTCAACGCCGTGACACTGGCCCTTCGGCGCCCCATCCTCCGCGAAAATCCGCAGTTTTCCGCCAATCGCGCCACGCAGGGCCACCGAAGCCCCAGAAAAACTCACCAAATCGGGATATCGACGGGAGAGCCATGCGATAAACACATAGCTAAGCCGGTCACCAAAGCAAAAAAGGCCGAGGCTCTCCCTATCGTGGCCATTCCACCGCTCCTGGGGAGCGGCGGAACCTTGGGCCACTCCGCCCTGGACCCGTCACGCGCAGGCGTGCATTCGCACGATGGAGCCTCAAGGCCCCATACCCCCGATAACGTGGTATGCGGGCCCGGGGGCGCTCGCCCCCGGCGGGGTCCAGGGGCAGAGCCCCTGGCCTTTCACGCACCAGCCAGTGTCAGGCCGCCTCGGCCAGCTTCCCGTTGATCGAGAGCCCGTCCCGACCGGCCGCGACATGCACCGTCTCGCCGTCCCGGATCGCGCCTTCCAGGATCAGCCCCGCGAGCGTGTTCTGCAGGCTCCGCTGGATCACCCGCTTCAGCGGCCGCGCCCCATAAACAGGGTCGTACCCCTCATTGGCGAGCCACTCGACCGCGCTCTGGTCCAGATCCAGCGTGATCTTCCGGTCAGCGAGCAGCCCGCGCAGCCGGTTGAGCTGGATATCGACGATCTGCGCCATATCCGCCCGCTGCAGCCGGCGGAACAGGACGATCTCGTCGATCCGGTTCAGGAATTCCGGTCGGAAATGATCCCGCACCACCCGCATCACCTGGGCCTGGACCAACACGGTCTGCTCCCCTTCGGGCTGCGCCGCCAGGATCTCGCTGCCGAGATTGCTGGTCAGCACGATGATGGTATTGCGGAAATCGACCGTCCGCCCCTGCCCGTCGGTCAGCCGCCCGTCATCGAGCACCTGGAGCAGCACGTTGAAGACGTCCTCGTGCGCCTTCTCCACCTCGTCGAACAGGATCACCTGATACGGCCGCCGGCGGACCGCCTCGGTCAGCACCCCGCCTTCCTCGTAGCCGACATAGCCCGGAGGCGCGCCGATCAGCCGGGCGACCGCGTGCTTCTCCATGAACTCGCTCATGTCGATGCGCACCATCGCCCGCTCGTCGTCGAACAGGAACTCGGCGAGCGCCTTGGTCAGTTCGGTCTTGCCGACGCCGGTCGGACCCAGGAACAGGAAGCTGCCGATCGGCCGGTTCGGGTCCTGCAACCCGGCGCGCGCCCGGCGCACCGCGTCGGCGACGGCCTTGAGCGCCTCCTCCTGGCCGACCACCCGCTTGCGCAGCTCGTCCTCCATGCGCAGCAGCTTGGCCCGCTCGCCTTCCAGCATCCGGTCCACCGGCACGCCGGTCCAGCGCGAGACCACCTCGGCCACCTGCTCCTCGGTCACCGCCTCGTTCACCAGGCGGCCATCGCCATGCGTGGCCTCGATCTTCGCCTGCAGGCCGGGGATGACGCTGTAGAGCAGCTCGGAGGCCCGGGTCAGGTCGCCGCGCCGTTGCGCCACCTCCACCTCGCTCCGCGCCTGGTCCAGTTGCTCCTTGAGCTTCTGCACCTCCGCCACCCGGTCGGACTCGGCCTTCCAGGCCGCGGTCATCGCGGCGGATTTCTCGTCGAGTTCGGCCAGCTCCTTTTCCAGCTTCCCAAGCCGGTCGCGCGAGGCCGTATCCTCCTCCCGCTTCAGCGCCTCGCGCTCGATCTTGAGCTGCATCAGCCGCCGGTCGATCTCGTCCAGTGCCTCGGGCTTGCTGTCCACCTGCATGCGCAGCCGGCTCGCCGCCTCGTCCACGAGGTCGATCGCCTTGTCCGGCAGGAAGCGGTCGGTGATGTAACGGTTGGAGAGGGTCGCCGCCGCCACCAACGCGCCGTCCGTGATGCGGACGCCGTGGTGCAGCTCGTACTTCTCCTTGATGCCGCGCAGGATGCTGATCGTATCGGCGACGCTCGGCTCGCCCACATAGACAGGCTGGAAGCGCCGGGCCAGCGCCGCGTCCTTCTCCACGTGCTTGCGGTATTCGTCGAGCGTGGTCGCGCCGATGCAATGCAGCGCGCCGCGCGCCAGCTCCGGCTTGAGCAGGTTGGAGGCATCCATCGCCCCATCCGCCCGGCCGGCGCCGACCAGCGTGTGCATCTCGTCGATGAACAGGATGATCTCGCCGCTCGCGCTCTCGATCTCCTTGAGCACGGCCTTGAGCCGCTCCTCGAACTCGCCGCGATATTTCGCCCCCGCCACCAGCGCCCCGAGATCGAGCGAGAGCACGCGCTTGTTCTTCAGCGCCTCCGGCACGTCGCCATTGACGATGCGCAGCGCCAGCCCCTCGACGATCGCCGTCTTGCCGACGCCCGGCTCGCCGATCAGCACCGGGTTGTTCTTGGTGCGGCGGGCGAGCACCTGGATGGCGCGGCGGATCTCGTCCTCCCGGCCGATCACCGGGTCGAGCTTGCCCTCGCGGGCGAGCGCGGTGACGTCGCGAGCATATTTCTTCAGCGCGTCGAAGCTCTGCTCCGCGTTCGGGCTATCGACCTTGCGCCCCTTGCGGATCTCGCTCACCGCGCGATCCAGCGCCTGCGCGGTCGCGCCGGCATCGCGGAGCGCGCGCGCCGTCGCGCCCTCGCCGGCGGCGATCGCCACCAGCAGCCGGTCCTGCGCCACGTATTCATCGCCCGCCTTCTGCGCCGCCGTCTGCGCCGCGTCGAGGATGCGCACCAGCTCCGGCGTTATCTGCGGCTGACCGGCGCCGGAGCCCTGCACCTTCGGCAGCCGCGCCAACTCCGCCTCCACGGCGGCCTTGGCGGCCTGCGGATTGCCGCCGGCAGCGCGAATCAGTCCCGCGGCCGCGCCTTCCTCGTCATCCAGCAGGGCCTTGAGCAGATGCTCCGGCGTCAGCCGCTGGTGAAACTCGCGTATCGCGATGGTCTGCGCGGCCTGCAGAAAGCCGCGGGCGCGTTCCGTGAACTTCTCGATATCCATATTCGTATGTGTCCCTTTCGATCAGGCGACCACCCCGCCCGCGCCCCATGAGGCGACGCGGGCGGCTGTTCGTTACGAAACATGGGGTATGGTTGCCTGCGCCTCAAGATCTCCGGCGCGCCATTCAGCCGGCGGTTTTTGGCGTCCACTCGGTCAGATGCGGGCCAAGCTCGTGGTCAGGCAGCGGGAGCAGGTCCTTTTCGAGCGTGCCGATGACCCGCTGCTGCGCCAGCTCGCCGAGCTGCTCGCGCAACGCATGCAGCGCCCGGCCGTGGGCGACGACCACGAGCTGGTCGAACCGTCCTTCGGTGGCGGCCTGGTTCACCTCGTCGGCGACGAAGGCGAGGAAGCGCTCCTTGGCCTGCTCATGCAGGTCATGCCGCTCCCCGACGGACGAGCGGGAATTGCCCATGCTTTCGAAGCTGCGGCCGGGCTGGTCGGTGCCGAGATCGCGCGACCGGAGATGCGCCTTCGCCGAATCCAGGGCGAACGCGGTGTGGAAGCTGCCCGCCACCGTACCAGGGCAAACGACCCGCGCGTGCTCGCCATCGGCGAGCAGCACCCAGAGAGTCGGAGGGGTGTGATGATGGGTCTGGGGCATGAACATTGACCTCCGGTTTCCGCTCGGGGCGCCATCGTCTGCCCCTGTTGCCGGCGCCGCCTTGATCTTGCTCAATACCGCCACCCCGGTCCGGCGCCTCGCCGATGGCTGCGGGAACTCGCCTCCACGTCCTCGGATTCGCGGACGGGAGGACCGGACAGGCTCCGGAACCCGTCCACCGCACGCTCCGCCCCAGAGGAACTGGGAGAGAAACTGGGCATCACAGGCCGCGCATCAACAGCCCGGCCCCAAACACTCTGGGCGCAACACGCTACCGAAAGGAGAACAGGGATGAAGCTGCTGCGTATCGGCCCGCCTGGCGCCGAAACCCCCGCCATGCTCGACCGCGATGGCGTGCTCCGCGACCTCTCCGGCGTCATCGCCGATCTCGGCGGGGAGGCGCTCGTGCCCGCCGCCCTGGCGCGCCTCGCCGCGCTCGACCCGCTTTCCCTGCCGGCCGTGCCGGCCGGGGGCCGGATTGGCCCCTGCGTCGCCCGGCCGCTCAACTATGTCTGCATCGGCCTCAACTACGCCGATCACGCGCGCGAAACCGGAGGCCGGATTCCGAAGGAGCCGATCCTCTTCCTCAAGAGCCTGAGCGCCTATAGCGGCCCCTGCGACACGGTCCGCATCCCGCGCGGCTCGAAAAAAACGGACTGGGAGGTGGAGCTTGGCGTGGTGATCGGCACCCGCGCCGCCGCGGTGCCGGAACACGCGGCACTCGACCATGTCGCCGGCTACTGCGTCTGCAACGACGTCAGCGAGCGCGAATACCAGACCGAGCGCGGCGGCACCTGGGACAAGGGCAAGGGCTGCGACACCTTCGCCCCCACCGGCCCCTGGCTCGTCACCCCGGACGAGATCGCCGACCCGCAGGATCTCGACCTGTGGCTGGACGTGGACGGCGAGCGGATGCAGACCGGCAACACGCGGACGATGATCTTCGGCGTCGCTAAGCTGATCAGCTATGTCAGCCACTTCATCACTCTCCATCCCGGCGACATCATCGCCACCGGCACCCCGCCCGGCGTCGGCATGGGGCGGCAACCGCCGACTTATCTGCGGCCGGGACAGACCATGCGCCTCGGCGTGCAGGGCCTCGGCGAGCAGGTGCTTCCGGTCGTCCAGGGGTAGAACGCTCCCCGCCCCGGCCAGATCATCCGGACCGGGAGCGATTTAGGCGCCCATGGCATCTGGCGGCGGCCGGCTGCCTGTGCGACAGACTCATGAAATTGTGAGCGCCTCGGTAAGGTCCGGGATCTGGGGCCGACCGCCGGGACACCCAAGAAAAGTAACGGATTTCAAAGGCTAAGCCTTTGATGGGGTTCCAGGGGCAACGCCCCTGGCCTGCACGCCTCTCAACCAAAACCTTTCGGCAACACAGGGCGGCGGAACGACTTTTACGGGATTGACCGCTCGGTCATCGGCCCCATTATCCCCGACACCGTTCCCCAAGGATTCCGGCATGCCGCGCCTGCTCCCCGCCTCCCTTCTGGCCGCTCTGCTCATTGGAGCCACCCCCTCCCTGGCGCAAATGCCGGGCGGCCCACCGCCGGCGGTCGGGGTATTGCCGGCGAAGCGCATGCCGATCACCGAATCCAGCGAATTCATCGGCCGGGTGCAGGCGGTGAGCCGGGTCGCCCTGGTGGCCCGTGTCACCGCCTTTCTGGACCAGCGCCTGTTCACCGAAGGCACCGAGGTGAAGCAGGGCGACCTGCTCTACCGACTCGAACAACCTCCGTTCGAGGCCGATGTGCAGGTGAAGCAGGCCGCGGTCGCACAGGCCAACGCCTTGCTGGAGAACGACAACATCACCCTCGCCCGCGCTCAGGCCCTGCTCGGCACCCCGGCCGGCCAGCGATCGAACGTGGATAATGCCCTCGCCCAACAGCGCGCCCAGGCAGCGCAACTGCTCTCCGCCCAGGCCAGCCTCACCCAGTCGAAGATCAACCTGAGCTATACCGAGATCCACGCCCCGATCGACGGCAAGATCAGCCGCACCCAGGTCACGGAAGGCAACGTGGTCAGCCCGAGCACCGGAACGCTCGCGACCATCGTCAGCCAGGACCCGATGTACGTGCTGTTCCCGATCCCGGTCCGCACCGCGCTCGATCTCAGCGCCCGCTACCCGAAGGCGAGCGACGTCATCGTCCGGGTCCGCCTGCCGAACGGCCAGCTTTCCGACCAGGTCGGCCACCTCGATTACATGGACCCCAGCATCTCCGCCAACACCGACACGCTGACCGCCCGCGCCGTCATCGCCAACCCGATCCGCCCCGTCGGGATCACCGGCAAGCGGGAGCTGATCGACGGCGAATTCGTCACCGCGCTCGTCCAGGGCGTGACGCCGGTCGAGGTGCTCGCCGTGCCGCGCGCCGCGATCCTCTCCGACCAGCAGGGCGACTACGTGTTCGTGGTCGGCCCGGACAACAAGGCCGAGCAGCGGCGCGTCCATCTCGGCCAGTCCACCGCCGAGATCGCCGCGGTGACCAGCGGCCTCCAGGAGGGGGAGCCGGTGATCGTCGAGGGCATCCAGCGCGTCCGGCCGGGGGTGACAGTCTCGCCCGGCCCCGCCGCGCCAGGCCCCGGACAGCCCGGCGGCCCGGGCGGCCCCGCCCCGTCGGGGCGCTGAGCCGATGCTCTCCTCCATCTTCATCCGGCGGCCCCGGCTGGCGATCGTCATCGCCGTCATCATCACCATCGCCGGCCTGATCTCGCTGGCGCGGATTCCGGTGGCGCAGCTGCCGGACATCGTGCCGCCGCAGGTGCAGGTCTCAGCCACCTATCCCGGCGCCTCCGCATCCGTGGTGGAAAGCAGCGTCGCGCAGCCGATCGAGGCGCAGGTCGTCGGCGTGGACAAGATGCTCTACATGAAGAGCACCAACGGCAATGACGGCAGCTACAACCTGACCGTCAGCTTCGCCCTTGGCACCGACCCGGATATCGACACCGTCAATGTCAATAACCGCGTGCAAACCGCGCTCGCCGAACTGCCGGAGGAAGTGCAGCGGGAAGGGCTGACGGTGCAGAAGCGCTCCTCGGCCATCCTGGAATTCGTCAATTTCTACAGCGAAACCGGCCGCCAGGACCCGCTCTTCATCACCAACTACGTCACCATCAACGTTCTCGACGAGATCTCGCGCGTCCCCGGCGTCGGCCAGGCCAGCCTGTTCAGCCAGCAGAAATACTCGATGCGCATCTGGTTCGACACGCAGCGCCTGACCAGCCTCAACCTCATGCCCTCCGACATCATCGCGGCGATCCAGGCGCAGAACACGGTAGCCCCGGCCGGCCGCATCGGCGCGCGCCCCACCGGACCCGGCCAGCAATTCCAGCTCAACCTGCAAACCCTGGGCCGCCTCACCACCCCCGAGCAATTCGGCGCCATCGTCGTCCGCGCCAATCCGGACGGCTCGATGCTGCGCGTGCGCGATGTCGCGCGGGTGGAACTCGGCGCGCAAAACCTCGACAGCGAAAGCCGGCTGGACGGCCGCCCCTCGGTCGCCATCGCGCTCTACCTCGCCCCCGGCGCCAACGCGGTGCAGACGGCGGCGGCGGTCGGCGCCAAGCTCGCGCACCTGCGCGCCCGCTTCCCGGCCGGGCTCGCCTACAACGTCACCTGGGATTCGACCACCTTCGTCAGCGACACCATCCATGAAGTGCTAAGCACCCTCGCCATCGCCTTCGTGCTGGTGGTGGGCGTGGTGTTCCTGTTCCTCGGCAATCTGCGCGCCACCATCATCCCGACCATCGCCGTGCCGGTGAGCCTGATCGGCACCTTCGCCGTGCTGCTCGCCCTCGGCTATTCGGCCAACACCGTCTCCCTGCTCGGCATGGTCCTCGCCATCGGCATCGTCGTCGATGACGCGATCGTGGTGGTGGAGAATGTCGAGCGGGTGATGGAGGAGCATCCGGACTGGACCCCGGCCCAGGCGACCGAGGCGGCGATGCGCCAGATCACCGGGCCGATCATCGCCATCACCCTGGTGCTGCTCTCGGTCTTCGTGCCGATCGCCTTCATCCCCGGCATCTCCGGCCAGATCTTCCGCCAGTTCGCCGTGACCATCGCCGTCGCCATGCTGATCTCGGCGATCAACGCGCTCTCCCTCTCGCCCGCGCTCTGCGCCGTGTTCCTCCGCCATGGCGGGCCGCGCCGGGGCATCATGGGGCGGGTGCTGAACGGCATCGACCGGACGCGGGACGGCTATGCCGGCATCGTCCGCCATTTGCTCCGCGTGCCGGCGCTCTCCGTCGCCGCGGTGCTGCTCTGCGCCGCCGGCGCCTACGGCCTCTCCCTCGTCACCCCCACCGGCTTCCTGCCGGAGGAGGACCAGGGCGGCTTCTTCGTGAACGTGCAGTTGCCGGACGGCGCCTCGGTCGCGCGCACCAGTGCGGCGCTGCGCCGGGTGGAGAAGATGGCGCTGGCCCTGCCGGGGGTGCAGCACACCTTCAGCGTGGTCGGCTACTCGCTGCTGGACAGCGCGCAGGAGCCGAATACCGGCTTCATGTTCGTGCGCCTCAAGCCGTTCGAGCAGCGCGATGCCGCGACCTCGGTGCAGGCGAATATCGGCCGCCTGTTCATGCAGGGCCAGGGCATCCGCGAGGCGACGATCTTCCCCTTCAACCTGCCGCCGATCATCGGCCTCTCCACCACCGGCGGCTTCGAATACGAGCTTGAAGGCCTGGAGGGCCAGGAGCCGGCGGGGATGGGCAGCGTCACGCAGGGCCTGATCGTCGCGGCGAACCAGGACCCGCGCCTGGCCCGCGTCTTCTCCACCTTCACCGCGAGCAACCCGTCCCTGTTCCTCGACATCGACCGGCAGAAGGCGCAGGCACTCGGCCTCTCCATGGCCGACGTGTTCGCCACGCTCCAGGCCACGCTCGGCGGCATCTACATCAACGACTTCAATCTCTACGGCCGCGTCTGGCAGGTGAACATCCAGGGCGAGGCCTATGACCGCAACGACATCCCCGCGCTGTGGCAAATCTATATCCGCAACCGCATGGGCGAGATGGTGCCGCTGCGCTCGATCGCCAGCCTGCGCGTCCAGGTCGGGCCGCAGGTCATCACCCGCTACAACAACTACCGCGCCATCACCATCGATGGCGGCCCCGCCCCCGGCCAGTCCTCCGGCACCGCGCTCTCCGCGATGACGCAGGTCTCGGCCAAGACCCTGCCGCCGGGCTACGCCTTCGAATGGACCGGCACCGCCTATCAGGAAGTCGCCGCCTCCGGCCAAACCGGCATCATCCTCGGCCTCGCGGTATTATTCGCGTACCTCTTCCTCGTCGGGCTCTACGAAAGCTGGATGATCCCGGTGCCGGTATTGCTCTCGGTCACGGTCGGCGTGCTCGGCGCCGTCATCGGCGTGCACCTCGCCGGACTCTCCATCGACCTCTACGCCCAGATCGGCCTCGTCGTGCTGATCGCGCTGGCGGCGAAAAACGGCATCCTGATCGTGGAATTCGCCAAGGAACAACGCGAGGCCGGAATAGAAATCCATGAAGCCGCGATGCTCGGCGCACGCATGCGGTTCCGCGCGGTGATGATGACCTCGGCGGCCTTCATCCTCGGGCTGGTCCCGCTCGTCATCGCCACCGGCGCGGCGCAAATCAGCCGGCGCGACGTCGGAACCCCGGTCTTCGCCGGCATGATCGCGGCCAGCGCCATCGGGATCTTCCTGATCCCGATGCTCTACGTGACGTTCCAGTCCCTGCGCGAAGGGGTGAAGCGCCGGCTTGGGCGTGGCGCGCATGGGCATGGGTGAGGCGGGTTAGGGAAGAAAGGCCAGGGGCGCTGCCCCTGGACCCCGCTGGGGCCTTGAGGCCCCAGACCCCCGATATTTTAGGGTGAAACCCTATTTGGGTACGTCCGCTATCGACCCATAGCTGACGTTCAACGCTGTGAGCAGGAAGGCCGGTGTTGGCCGAAACTGGACCGGCGGCTTTGGAGCGTCCAACGGCAACTAGCAGACATTCGCTCAGATCGATTTTACGTTGTGACCGAAGCGCGTGCCGGCGTACTCGCATTGAGCGCGTGAGTTGTCAGCACCGTGGCCATCGTGGATCGCCTACGGCGACGGCGGCCTCCGACGATATCACACGATGACGCCACCCTCCTTGAACGGACAATCGCCGATCGTGCCGATCGGTTCGTCGGAGAAGTACGTCATGGTGGTGTCGACCCACGGACCGTTGCCGGTGCCGAACGGCGACCAAGTCCAGTAGGACCACTCGAAAAGCAAGCCGCCGCAGCAGCCCTGGTAACTGCGACGGAAGGGAGACCAACTGAACCTTGTGCGCCAGGGACGGAAGTCGTACTGGTAGCGAGTCTCTTGGGTCGTCTGCTTGCAAGGATAGGGGATGAACCCCCACTTCCAGCACACGCCCCAGTGAGTGACCGTAATCGTCTCCTTCACTCCACAAGCCATGGTGGTTTCTCCTTCATAGAGACGAGGACTTCTTGGTCTCCTATCTGCTTGATGACGTGCATCATGCAAGTACCTATTGGCCAACGCTGTGAGACTATCTCATATCACGAGACGCAGCAAGATTGTTGCGCTTTCGTTGCGGTCATACCTTCCGGGAAATCCGAAAGTTTTGAATTCCGGAAGTACTGCAGCGGGGTGAATGACCGCTTTCGGGTCACCTGGCCAACCCCGAGAACGACGATGATGGGCGCAAAGCAGATCTAGAGACTGCAAAACCTCTGCGTCCGCTTCCCACCCAAAGCAGTGATTCCTGATTCGCTTTTTACCCCAGGGTTCCCAAAGGGCTTCGCCCTTTGGCGGGGTCCAGCAACTGTCTGGTTGGTTAGTTAGTGTTTGCGGGGTTTGTCCACGGCTGTCCGGACTTGATGATGGCGTTGAGGATGACGACGAGTTTGCGGATGACGGCGACGAGGGCGAGCTTTGCGGCTTTG
>DATJWY010000154.1:0-2007 GCA_035500775.1 Acetobacteraceae bacterium | reverse complement strand
CGGGTGTTCGGCTGGTGTCGCCGGCGACGGAGCCGTTGGCTGCATCTTTCGAACTGACGCGCAGCGGCCACACGCCAAGCGCATGGCGGTGTTTCACCGCGTGGGTGGTCGGGACAAGCCCACGGCTGTCCGGCAGGGTTTTTGCGTGTCTGATGGGTCATATGAGTATGCCTTGACCGTGCAAGGGCGCTGCTCGTTGTGGTGGTTCCCGAAGCTGCCTGAGGCTTCGCAGATGCATCAGGTTGGCTCTGACGAGACGCGCGAAGGTGAGCGGGCTGGTGATGGCGGTCTGGGTCGCCTGGGCCAGGCGCAGCAGCAAGAAGGCGATCAGGGCGACGGCGATCTGGATGCGCACGGCGTTCTCGGTGGTGCCGATGAAGCGGGTGATCTTGAGGGTCTGCTTGACCCAGCGGAAGAACAGTTCGATAGCCCAGCGCCGCTTGTAGAGGTCGGCGATCTCCTGCGCGGGTGCGGTGAGGTCGTTGGTGACGATGCGCAGCACTTTGCCGGTGTCGATTTTCACCTGCACCTCGCGGACCGGCTTCTGGAATGGGTTGTGCCGGCTATAGGCTTGCCGGCTGGGCAAGTGGCCGACGCGATCGGACAGGATCGCTCCGCCCGGCTGCACCGCTCGCGTCTCGGTCACCGCGAGCGGCGTGTTGCGCTTCAGGCGGGTGACGATCCGGCATCCGGCGGCATCGAGTTCGACCCACCAAGTATAGTCATAGTAGCCAAGATCATAGACATAGGTGGCACCCGCCACGATCGGCATGGTCTGGGCGACGGTGATGTCGTTGACATTGGCGGCGCTGATCGCGGCGTAGATCGGACAGTCGGCATCCGGATCGTAGACGACGTGCAGCTTGGCGCCGCACGCATGAGCCGAAAATCGCGCCCAGTCGGCGCTGCGTTGGTTCAGCATCAGGCTGGTGCTGTCGATCAGGTAGGTCGCGCCGTCCATCACGCGTCGCAACTGCCGATGGGCGCGTTTGATCATCACGCCCAGCAGATCGGCAAACACCGCAACCGGCCGTTGGCGATTGGCGTCGGCCAGGGTCGCCCGAGGCGCCGGGCGGGCGCCCAGATGATACAGCCGGTTGGCATGGCTGTGCATCCCGGCCTCGATCTCGCGCAGGCTCGAGGCCCCCGAGAACTGCGCATACAGCATCGCCACAAGCTGGCTCTTGAAGCTGAAGTCGCGCGCCTGCTGCGCTGCTCCGTGCCGCTCGACCGAACGCTCCAGGTCGTCGTCCGGAAGCAGCTTCAGCATCGCATGGAACACGCTATTGTCGTGCGGCACGGTGTTGACCTCCTCATGTCCGGTAACGTCGCCAAACGTCGGACACCAAGTAGAATCAATGCCGTGCGCTTCGTACAGCGAAATCTGTGCCGGACAGCCGTGGGCTTGTCCCGGCCGCCCGCGCGGATGTGTGCCACCGTACGTCGATGGGGGCCGAAGGGAGGCGATCTCCAGATGCTTCCGCCGCAACGGCGGTGACATTCGTGCCCGGGGCCATCCGCCATCGACGCGGATCGACATGGGTGGCCGGGACAAGCCCGGCCATGACGGGGGAACATATCGGAAGACCTCGGACATCACGACACCGCCCCCGGCGCCAGTTCCTTCAGGCTGTCGCGGATCACCGCATCCACCGCCGCGCCGTCGCCCAGGCGGGCGAGGACGCGCGCCACGGCCGGCTGCGCCTCCGCCCGGCGGTAGCCGAGATTGACCAGCGCCGACAGCGCGTCATCGGCCGGGCCGCGCGGCGCGCCGGTGACGGCGGCGGGAAAGGCGGCGCCGGACGGCATCGCGCCGGCCTTGTCGCGCAGCTCCGACAGGATGCGGACGGCGAGCTTGGCGCCGACGCCGGCGGCGCGCGTCAGGCTGGCGCGGTCGGCGGCGGCGATGGCGGCCACGAGATCGCGCGGCGACAGCGCGGAGAGGATGGCGAGCGCGACCTTGGCACCCACGCCCTGCACCGTGGTCAGCAGGCGGAACCAGTCGCG
>DATJWY010000153.1:0-2446 GCA_035500775.1 Acetobacteraceae bacterium | reverse complement strand
CTGCCGACCAGTTCGAGCAACGTGTCGCCATCCCGCCCTCGCAACTCCAGGGTCTGCTGCGCCGCCCAGCGGGGCGGGTGGTCCTCGGTCAGCGTCGCCGAATAGTCGCGGAACACCGTGCTCACGCCAGGCACCGTCCGCGCCACCTGCAGGGCCCGCTGCATCATCTCATTGACCCGGCGCTGCGCCGCGATCGCGTCGGCGGCGGTGCCGAGCCCGGTCAGGTCGGCCACCAGCTCGTCCGGGGCCGCCCGGACGGTCGCCGAGGCCGAGAGATGCAGCATGGGCGGCCGTGGCGGCGGCGTCTCCGCGCGGGCCTGGGTGGCGAGGACGCAGCCAGCGAGGGCACGGAGAAGCAGGCGCACGGACATGGGCGGTGATCTCCCGGGACAGGACGCGACCATAGCGCGGCCCATGGCCGGCGGGGGACCGGATCGCGCGACCCATACGCTCTGGCGGAGGAATATCGCCTCCGGGAGAATTTCCGGCCGGACCGCACCATGCTCATCTACCGGCGCGGCCACGCGCCGGAGGACGCGGCGGGCTACTGAGCGGGCGGCTGGGTCAGGGCCGGAGAGTGAGGCGTCGCCTCATCCTCCTCAATCTCCGCCTCCCGGCGCAAGCGCCGGAAGCTGCGGACGCTGAAGGGCAGCATGCCGAGATAGATCACCCCGCCCGTGGCGAGCGCCGCCCAGGGATCGGCGAGCAGCAGCGCGGCGAACAGCCCGGTGCCGAGCAGCAGCGGCAGCACGAAATCCGCCGGCACCTTGAAGTTCTTGAAGCTCCAGACCGGCAGGGTGGAGATGAGCAGGAAGGCGGTGCCGATCAGCACCGGCGCGACGAAGAGCGGGTGGTGCAGGAAGGCGTAGAGACCGGTCCAGCCCTGCGACCGCGCCTCCAGCCCGGCGAAGAGGGGGAACAGGGCAAGGCCAGCCCCGGCCGGCGCCGGGACGCCGGTGAAGAAATTATAGCCGTAGGCGGCGCTTGGCGCGGAATCGAGCGCCGCGTTGAAGCGGGCGAGCCGCAGCGCCATGCACACGGCGAACATCAGGCACGGCATGAAACCGAACCCGCCGGCGCTTTGCAGCGTCCACAGATAGAGGATAAAGGCCGGCGCGACGCCGAAGCAGCAGAAATCGGCGAGGCTGTCGAACTCCGCGCCGAAGCGGGAAACCGCCTTGAGCAGCCGGGCGAGCCGCCCGTCCAGCCCGTCGATCGCTCCCGCCACCACCACGGCGACAACCGCCGCGCCGAACCGACCCTGCAAGGCGAAGCGCATGGCGGTCAGCCCGGAGCAGAGGCCGAGCAGCGTCATCAGGTTCGGGATCATGCGGTTGAAGGAGGGGCCCTTGAACCGTGGACGGCGCCGGCGCCGCAGCCGGCGCAACCGGGCGGCGGGGAAACGGAGGGTTGCCGGGCGCGGAGTTGGCTCGTCGGCGCTCATGTCGCCTCGGGTCCGCTTGCCTCGGCGGCACGGCCAGCCTCGAGGGCGTTCCGAGCGGCGTCCTTGGCCTCGTGCAGCGCGGCGATCACGGTTTCGCCGCCGACCATCGTCTGGCCGATCTCCACCAGCGGGCGCACGCCCTCCGGCAGGTAGAGGTCGGTGCGGCTGCCGAAGCGGATGATGCCGAACCGGTCGCCGGCGCGCAGCGTCTGCCCCTCGCGCACATCGCAGAGGATGCGCCGGGCGATCAGGCCCGCGATCTGCACCACCGCCATGTCCCGCCCATCCGGCAGGCGGAGGGCGAGGGCGTTGCGCTCATTGTGCTCGCTCGCCTTGTCCAGGCTGGCATTGACGAAGCGGCCGTGGCGGTAGGCGATGCGCGTTACCATGGCGTCGGCAGGCACGCGGTTGACGTGCACGTTCAGCACCGAGAGGAAGGTGGCGACCCGCCAGCGCGGCGCCGGGCCGAGGCCGAGTTCCGCCGGCGGCACCGCCAGGGTGACCGAGACGATCTTGCCGTCCGCCGGGGCGAGCACGAGGCCGGGGCGGGTGGGCGGGACGCGCTCGGGGTCGCGGAAGAAGAACAGGCAGAACAGGCCGAAAACGAGGCCGAGCCAGGCCAGCCAGTGCGCGAAAAACAGCCCGGCGACCACCGCCAGCGCGGCGCCGAAGAGGAACGGCCGGCCCGCCGGATGCGGCGGCGCCAGGACGAGGCGCAGGGAGTCCATGAGGTGCATGCTCCCGCGGTTCATCAAGGCTTCATCCCCCTAAGTCAAGGTGGCAGCGAGGAACGGCTGCGCGGGACAAGAAACGGGACAGGAAGGAAGCAGGCATGAGCGGGTCGGACATCTTCCTTGGGCCGTTCCGGGTGGACCGGACCGGGCAACTCACCCTGCGCGATCAGGCCCTCACCCCCTCGATCCGCTTCGTCTGGCGCGGCCGGGGCTGCGGCGCGCGGATCGGGGAAGGACGGATCGGGCTCTGGGCGACGCTCGGCCGGGT
>DATJWY010000152.1:0-16530 GCA_035500775.1 Acetobacteraceae bacterium | reverse complement strand
ATACAAGCCATGCGCGCGCAACCCCGGCCCGGCGACCGGCGGGACGGCGGCTTTGCAACTTCATCCGGAGAAGAACCTGATCTTTCTGCCCGGCACCCCTACCTTGGACGCAAAGCCAGGTGATCGCGGCAGCGTGAGGCGTGCGCGGTTGGGGTTCCGGGGCCGGCCCTGGTATCCGCTTCCATGCGCGCGCTGCCCGGCCAGCCAGCGGAGGATGGATGAAGAACAAGATGCTCGCACCGCCATTGTCACAAACGGCGCCCACGCCCTGGGACGGCAGCCGCGACTATATCCGCGTCATGCTACGAGACGTGCAGGCCGAGGCGCATGTCGGCCTGCATCCCTGGGAGCGCCACAAGGAGCGGCCGACGCGCCTCATCGTCAATGTCGAGATGTTCGCGCCGCTCGACGCGGCGCAAGCGGAAGGCGAGGCCCCGTTCATCGACTACGACCACGTGCGCGCGGCCCTGCTGGACTGGCCGAACCGGCCGCACACACCGCTGCTGGAGACGCTAGCCGAGGAGGTGGTGCAGCTCTGCTTCCGGAATCCGCGCGTCACGGCCTGCCGCGTCTCGGTGCTGAAGCCGGACATCTTCAACGAGGCGGCGGCCGCCGGGGTCGAGCTTTATCGCGTGCGGGCCGCGTCGTGACGGCGGCCGGAACGGTGCTGATCACCGGCGCGGCCCGGCGACTCGGCGCGGCGATGGCGCGGGCGCTGGCCGCCGATGGCTGGCAGGTGATCATCAGCTACAACCGCTCCGCCGCCGAGGCGGAGGCGCTGGTCGCCGAGATCGAGGCGGCGGGCGGGCGCTGCCACGCGGTCGCGGCTGATCTCGCCGACCGCGCCACGGTGGCGCGGCTGATCCCGGATTGCGTCACGCGCTTCGGCCGGATCGACTGCCTGATCAACAACGCCTCCAGCTTCCGCGCCGAGGATATCGGCACGATGAGCTTCGACAGCTACGACTTCCATATGCGACCGAACCTGGAAGCGCCGCTGTTCCTGGCACAAGGTTTCGTCCGCGCCCTGGGCGACGCGCCGGGCGTGATCATCAACATGCTCGACCAGAAAATCGCCAACCTGAACCCGGATTTCCTGAGCTACACGGTGGCGAAGGCGGGGCTGGCCGCGGCGACGCGGATGCTGGCGATGGCGTTCGGCGGCCGTATCCGGGTGTGCGGCATCGGGCCGGGGGTTACGCTGATCAGCGGCAAGCAGACACCGCAAGGGTTCGAACGCGCCTGGCGGTCGCCGCCGCTCGGGCGCAGCTCCACGCCGGACGAGATGGTGGCAGCGGTGCGCTTCATCCTGGCGACGCCCTCGCTGAACGGGCAGGTGCTGTTCCTGGATGGCGGCGAAAGCCTGCGCGGGCGGGCGCGGGATGTGGCGTTCGAGGTTTAGAAGGCCAGGGGCTCTGCCCCTGGACCCCGCCAAAGGCGGAGCCTTTGGGATCCGTTACTTTTAAAGCCGGGCGCTCAAAGCAACGCGGACCATTCAGTAAAAAGTCCTGGTTGGGGCGGGAGGATTCGAACCTCCGCATGGCGGAATCAAAATCCGCTGCCTTGCCGCTTGGCTACGCCCCAGCACGGTGTGTGTTTCAATAAGTCGATCGCCCCATCCCCGGCAAGCCCCCAAACGGATAGGGGTCTGGGGCCAATGGCCCCAGTGGGGTCGAGGGGCAAAGCCCCTCGCCTTCTAACCGCCCACCATCGCCCCGCCCCAACTCCACCACCCCGCCCGGGCAACCCGCGAAGCCGCCGCTTCCGCCGCGACCGGATCGGGGAACAAGGCGAAGCAGGTCGCACCGGAGCCGCTCATCCGCGCGAGCAGGCAGCCTTCCAGCCCGCGCAGCGCCGTCAGCACCTCGGCGATGGCCGGGCAGAGCGAGATCGCCGCCGCCTCCAGGCCGTTGCCCAGTCCGGCGAGATCGGCCGCCATCGCCCGCGCATCCGCCCAGGCCGCGGGCAGCGCCGCCGCCGGTGAGAACGGCCCGGTGCGGGCGCGGAACACAGGCGGGGTGGGCAGCGCCACGCCCGGATTGACCAGCACCAGCCCCACCGGCTCGGCCGGCAGGCGCGGCGCGGGCAGAAGGATCTCGCCAATGCCCTGCATCCGTGTCGGCTGGCCGGCGAGGCAGACGGGCACATCCGCGCCGAGCCCGGCGGCGAGTCGCGCCATCTCCGCCGCCGGCAGCGCCAGCCCCCAGAGCCGGGCGAGCAGCCGCAAGGCCGCCGCCGCGTCCGCCGAGCCGCCGCCAATGCCGGACGCGACGGGCAGGCGCTTCTCCAGCACCAGCCGGGCGCGCGGCGCGATGCCGGCGGCGGCGGCCAGCGCCCGCGCGGCGCGCAGCACCAGATTATCGGGCTCGGCGCGCAGGCCCTCGGCGAACGGGCCTTCCAGCGCCAGGGAGAGATCCTCGGCCGGGCCGGCGCGCAGCACGTCGCCGGCGCCGGCGAATACCACCAGGCTGTCGAGCAGATGGTAGCCATCCGCCCGCCTTCCCGTGACATGCAGATGCAGGTTGATCTTGGCCGGCGCGCGCTCGGTGAGCCAGGGCGCCACGGGGGCCGGGGCAGCGCTCCCCGCCGTTCCGTCCATGGCCGCCATCACTGCACCAGTAAATCGGGGGTCAGCGGATCGCCGCCCTTCGCCACGTGCTCCAGCTTGGCCTCGATCTTCGCCCGGTCCGCCGGCTCCGGGTGCAGCACCAGGGCGCGGCGCCATTCCGTCTCGGCGTCCGGGTGC
Organism: Acetobacteraceae bacterium; assembly: GCA_035500775.1. Classification (GTDB taxonomy): domain Bacteria; phylum Pseudomonadota; class Alphaproteobacteria; order Acetobacterales; family Acetobacteraceae; genus DATJWY01. The sequence continues at coordinate 13,784 of DATJWY010000152.1, read as the reverse complement.
CGCCCGGCGGCCCAGTAGGCGTCGCCGAGATGGCTGCCGATGGTCGGGTCCTCCGGCTGAAGCTCCACCGCGCGGAGCAGCCAGGTCACCGCCCCATCGGCGTCGCCCTGGCGCAGCAAGGCGCAGCCGAGGCTGTCCACATAGGCGCCGTTATTCGGCACGAGATCGACCGCGCGGCGGATCATGTCGCGCGCCTCGTCGAGGTTGCGGTTCTGCACCACCCAGGAATAGCCGAGATAGTTGAGCACGTCGGGCTGATCCGGGGAGAGCGCGAGCGCGTGCCGCAGATCCGCCTCGGCGCGATCCCAGCGATGGGCGCGATCGAGCGAGACGCCGCGCGCGAAGAAGAGCGGCCAGTCGGAGGCGATCGGGGTCGGCAGATGCGCGATCGCCTTGTCATAGGCCACGGCCGCGTCCTCGAACCGGCCGCGCACGCGGTAGAAATCGCCAAGCTGGGCGAAGGGTCCCGGCTGGTCCGGATAGTCCCGCGCCACCGCGACGAGGGTCGCCTCGGCTTCCTGCGTGCGGCCGAGCGCGGCCAGCAACATGCCTCGGCGCAACGCCACCACTGCGCCGAGCGAATCGTCCGCCGGCACCGGCTGCAAGGCGGCGAGGGCCAGGCCGTTGCGGCCGCGCCCCGCCTGGATGTCGGCGAGCAGCATGCGGGCGGCGGACAAGTCGGGGCGCAGGTCGAGCGCCAGTTGCAGCATCAGCCCGGCGAAATCCGACGCGTTCTGCTGCCGCAGCAGGGCGGCGATGGCGAGATAGGACTCGGCCACCCCTTCCCGCGCATCGGCCACCACCGGCCGGGCCATCGCCCGCTCCAGCCCCCGGCCGGCGAGGGAGACGTCGCCCCCCTGCCGGGACAGCCGCCGCAGGATCGCGAGCCCCGCCTCCGGGTGGCCGGAACGGGCCTGGAAGCTGGCGAGCATCTGCGCCAGCCGGATATTGAGGCCGCTATATTCCGTCTCCGCCTGGGCGTAGAGGCGGCCAGCCTCCGGGGCGCGATGCGCCTGGTCCAGGATCAGCGCGGCGTGCAGCTCGAAGATCGCCCGGAGATCCGGGTTCTGCATCAGGGGTTGCAGGGTCGCGAGGGCGGCATCGGTATGCCCCTGGCCCTGTTGCGCCCAAGCGATGAGCAGCGGCCGCAGGATGGCGGTGAACCCCGGTGCGGCGGGCAGGCCGGCATAGAGCTGCTCCGCCGCGTCCCAATGCCCGGCGCGAACCTCAGCGTCGGCGCGGACCAGGCGGGGGATGGGCCCGTCCGGCAAGGAGAGCGCGAGCCGGGCGGCCTCCTGGCGGCCGTCGAGCACCGCCAGCAGGAAAGCCTGCTGCCGCAGCTCGGGCACGGCCGGATCGGCGGCCAGGGCGGCGAGCAGACCGTCGGTCGCGGTATCGAGATCGTCAACGACCGCGGCATGGCGGCCGGTGAGGTAGGCGGCGAACGGGCTGCTCCAGACAGCGGCGTTCGCCGGGGCGGCAAACGCGGCGAACAGGCTGGCGGCCAGCGCCGCGCGGCGGAAAAGCGGGAACATGAGCGTGACCCTAGAGCAACGCCGGGCGGAGCGTAAGCGCCTCGTCGCGCGGTCTCCTACCAACCACACGCCTGATTGACCCTTGCCTGAAAGGCCAGGGGCTTTGCCCCTGGACCCCACTGGGGCCATTGGCCCCAGACCCCATGACATTAAGGGAATCAAATGGTTGGGGGTCTGGGGCCTCAAGGCCCCAGTGGGGGGCCCAGGGGGCGAAGCCCCCTGGTCTCTTACATACCGCCCGGATAGTTCGGACCGCCGCCGCCCTCCGGCGTGCACCAGTCGATGTTCTGGTTCGGGTCCTTGATGTCGCAGGTTTTGCAGTGGACGCAGTTCTGCGCGTTGATCTGCAGGCGCGGCTCGCCTTCCTCGACGCCCACCGCCTCATACACCCCGGCCGGGCAATACCGGCTTTCCGGCGAACGGAACTGATCCCAGTTCACACCCTTCCACTGCGACGGATCGCGCAGCCGCAGATGGATCGGCTGGTCCTCCTCGTGGTTCGTGTTGCTGAGGAAGACGGACGAGAGCCGGTCGAAGGTCAGCTTGCCGTCCGGCTTCGGATACTCGATCCGCTTCGCCTTGTCGGCCGGCACCAGCGTTTCGTTGTCGGCATGCGGGTGGTGGAAGGTCCAGGGCGCGCGGCCGCGCAGCACCAGGGTGTCGAGCGCCGAGTAGAAGAAGCCGCCGATATTGCCGAACTTGGCGAAGGAGGGGCGGATGTTGCGCACGCCGCGCAGTTCTTCATGGAGCCAGCTTGCCTTCACCTTGTCGGTGAAGCTCGCGGGCTCGGCCGGGCGGTCGCCGGCCAGCGCCTCAGCCACCGCCTCGGCAGCCAGCATGCCGGACTTCATCGCCGCGTGCGTGCCCTTGATCTTCGGCACGTTGAGGAACCCGGCCGCGTCGCCGATCAGCGCGCCGCCCGGGAAGGTCAGGCGCGGGATCGACTGGAGCCCGCCTTCCGACAGGGCACGCGCGCCGTAGCTGATGCGCCGCCCACCCTCGAAATGCGGGCGGATCTTCGGATGGGTCTTGAGCCGCTGCATCTCCTCGAAGGGGGAGATCCAGGGGTTGCTGTAATCCAGCCCGACGACGAAGCCGTAGGAAACCAGGTTTTCGCCCCAGTGGTACAGGAAGGACCCGCCATAGGTCTTGCTGTCCATCGGCCAGCCGAAGCTGTGCATGATCAGGCCGGGCTTGTGCTGCTCCTTGGGGATCTCCCACAGCTCCTTGATGCCGATGCCGTAGGTCTGCGGATCGACGCCCTCGCGGAGGTTGAAGCGCTGCATCAGCTTCTTGCTGAGCGAGCCGCGGCAGCCCTCGGCGAACAGGGTGTAGGTGGCGCGCAGCTCCATGCCGGGCTGGTAGTTCGGTCCCTGCTCGCCAGTGCGGGTGATGCCCATGTCGCCGGTGGCGATGCCGACGATGCGGCCATCCTTCTCCAGCAGTTCGGCGGCGGCGAAGCCGGGATAGATCTCGACCCCGAGCGCCTCGGCCTGCTGCGCCAGCCAGCGGCAAACATCGCCAAGGCTGACGATAAAGTTACCGTGATTATGCATCTGCGGCGGGGTGGGCAGGCGGAAGCCGCCGGTTTCGGTGAGGAACATGAACCGATCCTCGCCCGCCGGCGTGGTGAGCGGCGCCCCCTTCTCCTGCCAGTCAGGCAGCAGCTCGTTCAGGGCACGCGGCTCGATCACCGCGCCCGAGAGGATGTGGGCGCCGATCTCGCCACCCTTCTCAACCAGGCATACAGCCGCGTCGGGGGCCAATTGTTTCAGGCGGATAGCGGCGGCAAGCCCGGCCGGGCCACCTCCCACCACCACCACATCGAACTCCATTGCCTCCCGGTCGCTCATCCTTGCCTCCCTTTGACGTTACCTCCATCTAATCCGAGTCCGCGATTGCGCAAAATCCCCGCCGGCGGCACAACCGGCCGGTCATGGACATGCTGGCCTTGCTGCGGCTGCAACTGGAGTGGGGAGCCGACGAGGCGCTGGATGAAGCGCCGCTGGACCGGCTTGCCGCGCCGCAAGAGCGCCCGGGGGCACACCCCGGTGCCTCGGCCGGACTCATGCCCGCATTACCCGGCCCCCATGCGGGCAGCCTCGGCCCGACACCCGCTGGCACGACGCCCCCGGGCGCTCCCCCGGGCGCGCGCCCCCTGGGCGCGACCAAACTGGGCGCGACCGCCGCCCCGGCCATGGTGCCGAGCCTGCCGGCCGCCGCGCGCGCCGAGGCCGTCGCCGCCGCGGCGGCGGACCTCGCCTCACTGCGCGCGGCCATCGCCGGGTTCCAGGACTGCCCGCTCAGCGCCACCGCGACCAATCTCGTGTTCAGCGACGGCACCCCTGCCTCCGGGCTGGTGCTGATCGGCGACGCACCGGGGCCGGACGAGGACCGGACCGGCCGGCCCTTCGTCGGCGAGGCCGGACAGCGACTCGACCGGATGCTGGCCTCGATCGGCCTGGACCGCACGCAGGTGCTGCTCACCACCCTGCTGCCCTGGCGGCCGCCCGGCGACCGCGCCCCGACGCCGGGCGAGGTGGAAACCTGCCTGCCCTTCCTGCACCGGCATCTGACCCTGTTGCGGCCACGCCACCTGGTGCTGCTGGGTGCGCTCGTGACCCGGGCGCTGACCGGCAGCACCCAGGGGCCGCGCCGGCTGCGCGGCAAATGGCACCCCGTGCGCATCGCCGGCCTCAACCAGCCGGTTCCCGCCCTGCCGATGGTGAACCCGGCACTCGCCTTTCGCACGCCCGCCGGCAAACGGGAGGCCTGGGCGGACCTGCTGCTGCTGCGGCGCACCCTGGATGAGATCACAAACTCGTGAGGCGCCCCCGCTTAAGTGACTGAGTCTGGTCACTTCCCCTCGGTGCGCGTATGGAACAGCGCCAATATGGGTTGCGTGTGCGCTCAGCGGTCGATACGGCCGTTGGGTATGAGAGGGATCGGTCACACGCTTTCCCGTCTTCCTGCCGCCCGGGCCATGCTGGCCGGCGCGGCGATGCTGGTCAGCACGACTCTCCGCCCTGCGATGGCGGCCGAGGATCTGTCAGCAGCCGGGAAGACCGCGGGAAACGACGAAATCGCCATGGCGATGCCCCGAGTGGCACCGCCTTCCAGCAACAGCGGCGCGGGTCTGCCACAGCCGCTCGCACCCAGCGAGGCGGCGCGCATCCGGCGGATCTTCAGCCTGCAGGCGCGGGGCGACATCCCGCTCGCCATCGCCGAAACCAACCGCCTGACGGACACCAGCCTGCTCGGCCACATCCTGGCCGATCGCTATCTCGGCCACGAGCACGGCCGCGTCACCGCGCCGGAGCTTTCCGACTGGCTCGGCCGCTATGCCGACCTGCCGGACGCGCCCGCCGTCTATGGCCTGCTGCTCACCCGACTGCCGCGCAAGGCATCGCCGCCGCCCGCGCCGTCCGGCGCCACGCTGGCGAGCCATGCCGGCATGACGAGCCCGGAGGAAGCGGACCCGGCGGAGGGACTCTATGGCCGGCGGCCCTGGCTGGATCAGGCCGTCGCCGCCGCGCTGCATGCCGGCGCCTTTGACCGCGCCCGCCGGCTGGTGACGAACACACGCGGGCTTTCACCGCTCTATGCCGCCCGGCTCCGGGGAGATATCGCGACGGCGCTGTTCGCCGCCGGACGGGACACGGAGGCGCGGAGCCTCGGGCGCTTCGCCACGGAGGGCTCGGGCTACGCGATCGGCCAGGGCGCCTTCGCCGCCGGCCTCGCCGCCTGGCGGCAGGGCGACTGGACGGAGGCGCGGTCCCTCTTCGAGGCCGCCTCGGTCGCACCCCTCGCCCCCGGCGGGCTGCGCGCCGCCGCCGCCTTCTGGGCCGCGCGGGCGCACCTGCGCGACGGCGACGCCGCCGGCTGGCGCCCCTGGATGCTGCGCGCCGCGGATGAGCCACGCAGTTTCTACGGCCTGCTCGCCCACCGCGTGCTCGGCCGCAACCTCGCCCCCGCGCCGGATGGCGGCTCCGACCTCGCCCGCGAGACGCTGGGCGAGGCGGATATGGAGGCGGTGGCCGCCACGCCGCAGGGCCGCCGCGCCTTCGCGCTGTTGCAGGTCGATCAACCCGACCGGGCGGAAGCGGAACTGCGCCGGCTCTGGCCAAGCGCACAGGATAATCCGCCGCTTCGCCTGGCGTTGCTGCGCGTCGCCCGCGCCGTCGGCATGGACCGGCTCGCGACCGAGATCACCGCGCGGCTCCAGGGCGATGACGAGCTGACGCGCGCCGCCGCGGACTATCAATTGCCCCAGCTCTCGCCGCGCGGCGGATTCGTGCTGGACCGCGCGCTCGTCTATGCGCTGATCCGGCTGGAGAGCAATTTCAACCCGGCGGCGGTTTCGGCCGCCGGGGCGCACGGGCTGATGCAGATCATGCCGCAGACCGCCGGCTACATCGCCGGCGATGCCGGGCGCTTCACCGGCGCCGCCGCGCGCCTGCACGACCCGGCGCTGAACGTGCAGCTCGGACAGCGCTACCTCGTCTATCTCGGCCATAACAGCATCGTGAACAACGACCTGATCCGGCTGCTCGCGAGCTACAATGCCGGGCCGGGCAACGTGGGCCACTGGTCGGTGCCGGGCGGGGATGATCCGCTGCTCTATATCGAGGCCATTCCACCCGCCGAAACCCGCGCCTTCGTGCATCGCGCGTTCACCTATATGTGGATTTACGCGCTGCGCCTTGGCGAAACCGCTCCGAGCCTGGACACGCTCGCCGCCGGCGCATGGCCACGCTTTGAGCCTGCGCGTGCGCCGGTGGTGTTGCACTGAAAAGGCCTGGGGCTCCGCCCCTGGACCCCGCCAAAGGCGGTGCCTTTGGAATCCATTACTTTATCCGACAGATTGGAGATTCCGACGCCGATCCTCGGCATCCTGGAACAGCATCTTGCATCGTTCGAGGCGTTCACGGTCCGGCAGGGTGGGCTAAACGCTGATCTGCGCAAGACGATCGAACACTTGCAGTCGCAGATCCTCAAAATGCGGGCGCGCGACTGACATCAAGGGGAGATCCCGCGATGCTGACAGGGTGGCGGTTGCATCTGGCGATCCTGTTCTCTTCGATCGCGCTGGCCGCCACCCACGCGGCTGAGCGGAAGCCGAATATCGTCTTCATCATGGCCGACGATCTCGGCTACGCCGACGTCGGCTATCGCGGCAGCGAGACCAAGACGCCGAACATCGACAAGCTGGCGACCGAGGGCGTCCGCATGGACAGCTTCTACGGCGAGCCGGTCTGCACGCCGTCCCGCGCCGCGCTGATGACCGGGCGATACCCGATGCGTTACGGGCTGCAAACCCTGGTGATCTTCCCAAGCCACACTTATGGCCTCGCGACCGACGAGCGCACGCTGCCGCAGGCGTTGAAGGATGCCGGCTACCACACGATGATCACCGGCAAATGGCACCTCGGCCACGCCGACAAGAAATATTGGCCGCAGAACCGCGGCTTCGACTACTTCTACGGCAACGTCGTCGGCGAGATCGACTATTTCACCCACGAGCGCGGCGGCGTCATCGACTGGCAGCGCAACGGAACGTTCCTGAAGGAGCCTGGGTATGTTATGAACCTGATCGGCGATGACGCCGTCAGGCTGATCGACCAGCAGGATAACAAGACGCCGTTCTTCCTGTATTTCGCCTCGCTCGCGCCGCACGCGCCGTATCAGGTGCCGCAGGAATACAGGGATCTTTACCCGGGTATCGCGGACAACAACCGGCAGGCCTATGCAGGCATGATCTCGTCGCTCGACCATGAGGTCGGCCGCATCGTCGCGGAACTGGAGAAGAAAAATCTCCGTGACAATACGATCATCGTTTTTTCCAGCGACAACGGCGGCGCAACGACCGGGCTGTTCGCGCAGGGCGCCAAAAGCAACGCCGAGCGCGAAGCCGAGGAGGGCGGGATCGAGCAGGGGCAGAAGGCGCCCGCGTCGAACGCTCCGCTGCGTGGCGGCAAGGGGAGCCTGTACGAAGGCGGCGTTCGCGTCACGGCCTTCGTCAACTGGCCCGGCCACCTTCAACCGCGCATCGTCAATGAACCGCTGGACATGGTCGATATCATGCCGACGCTGCTGGTGCTCGCCGGCGGCGTGGGCAGCCCGGATCATCCGTTCGACGGCAAGGATATCTGGCCGACGCTGGCGGGGGGCAAGCCCTCGCCGCACGACGACATCCTGATCAACGTCGAGGCGTTCCGTGGCGCCATCCGCAAGGGCAAATGGAAGTTGATCAAGATCGCCCTGCTGCCGGGCAGGACCGAGTTGTACGATCTGGACACCGATATCGGCGAGACCACCAACGTCGCCGATCAGCACCCCGATGTAGCGGCCGACCTGGAAGCGCGGCTATTGGCCTACGCACGGCAGCAGAAGCCGAGCCTGTGGATCAAGGCGCAGCCGGCGTTCGTAGGCGAACAGGGCAAGACCATGCTTGATCCCGGTTTCGACATCGACGACGGCGGATTGCCGCACGAAAAGGCCGTGATGCCCGCCAATTGACGGGTTTTGTTCTAGGCCGGAGCCGCGGAATATGTGGCAAGGGATTTACAAAGTGGCCGTAGCCTCAAGGCACCGTCATGCACAGGCACTCCTTCCCGTGACAGGAGTAGCGATCACGCTCTAAAGCGGTCAGTCCGCAGGGACGGTCGGTGCTATATCAATACGACTTACAAACAAAACTTTTTGATTGTCCCGCCCGAACGATGGATTCATTCCCGGCATCAGACATGATGTGATATCGTGATCGTACATATCAGTAGACGAACGGTGAGCCGCCATGAATCGCGCCTTGCGTTCCTTGCTCTCATACCTTGCCGTTGGTTTGCTTTTAATCGGGGCTGCCGGGATCGAAGCAAAGGGGCAGGCATTGCCCCATATCAACGCGGACCCGGCGCAAAGCTCCATTTCGGGAATTTCCTCAGGCGCCTTCATGTCGGTCCAGTTCGCCGTGGCCTGGTCTTCCACGATTACCGGCGTGGGCGTGATCGCCGGCGGGCCATATTACTGCGCCGAAGGCAATCCGATTGATTTCACGGGGGTCGGCGCAATGCTCGAGGCGGTCGGGCCGTGCATGAAAGGGCCGCCACCGCCGTTGCAGGCGCTCTACGACGAAACCGCTTCGTTCGCCAATACCGGCGACATCGACGATCCGGTGCATTTGCGCGACACAAAGGTCTACCTGTTTCACGGCTTTAACGACGCCGTGGTGGCTGGCTCGGTCTCCGATGCGGCGGCCGCTTTCTTCGCGCATTTCGCGGCGCCAGGGGCCCACAACCTGTTTTATCAGAACAGCCTCGGTGCCGGCCACTCGCAGCCGATCACGGACCATCCGGGCACGGCCGGGCTGAATTCATGCCCGACCAACGTATCGCCCTTCATGAACCAGTGCGGCTACGACGCGGCGGGGGTGATTCTTCAGCATATTTATGGCGTGCTCAACCCGCGCCAGACCGGAAAGCTGCCCGGAAAGATGTTGACGTTTGACCAGGACAAATACACCGCGCCGTTCAGTCCGGATACGTTCAGCATGGACAAGAAAGGTTTTGTCTATGTGCCGCAAGCCTGCGCCGCCGGCGCCGCGTGCCGCGTGCATATCGCCCTGCATGGCTGCCTGCAGGATTACAGCGATATCGGACGCCGCTACATCGACTACGCCGGCTATAACGAGTGGGCGGACACCAACAATGTCGTGGTGCTTTACCCTCAGACCATAAAGGGCACGGGGATCGGCACCGAGCCCCTCAATCCGCAAGCGTGCTGGGATTGGTTCGCCTATATCCACCAGAACGCGGATTACGTTACCAAGGGCGGCCGGCAGATACACGCGATCAAAGCCATGCTGGATGCCCTGGCCCAGGGCAAACCGTCACCGCCAACCGCCTGGGCCGCCGCCGCGCCGCAGGGGTTGACCGAGATCGATGCTGCCGCCACCGCGATCGATCTCGCCTGGCGCCCGACGCCCGGCGCTACCGGCTACCGTGTTGAGCGCGCTTCCGGCTCCGGCGACTTCGCGCCGCTGGGCACCGTGACCGGGCCGACCTTCGGCGATAGCGGCCTGCCGCCCGCCTCCACCTATCATTACCACGTGGTGGCATTGCACGGCACGGATGAAAGCCAGCCTTCCGCCGAGATCACCGCGGCAACCATCGCGGCCCCGCCCCCCTGCGCAGAGCCGGGAAATTGCCCGGTCGCGGCGGCCCAGCCGTAACGCCCCCGCCGAAGGCTTTTACAAGAAGACCAGGGGCTCTGCCCCTGCACCCCGCTGGGGCCGTCGGCCCCAGACCCCGTTAGCGCGGATCAGACCGCCATCCACGCAGGAGCGGGTGGCGGCGAACGCAGCTGCAATGCTAGCCTTTGAAATCCGTTTGTTTTTCTTGGTCGCACCCATCATGATCCGGGCGGCTGCCCCCCAGGAAAAATGATCGGTTTCCAAAGGCCCCGGCCTTTGGCGGGGGTGCAGGGGGCGGCGCCCCCTGCGGCATGGTCACATCCCCAAGGACGCCACCTCCCATGGCACGCATCGACGAGACCCGCCCCTTCCTGCCGGTCAACATCGCGATCCTCACCGTCTCTGACACGCGAACCCCGGCGAACGACGTCTCCGGCGACTCGCTCGCCGCGCGGGTCCAGGAAGCGGGGCACATCCTCGCCGCGCGCGCGATCGAGCCGGATGATGCGGCGCGCATCGAGGCCCGGCTGCGCGCCTGGATCGCCGATCCGGCGGTGGATGTGGTGATCAGCTCGGGCGGCACCGGCGTTACCGGCCGCGACGTCACCCCGGAAGCCTATGAACGGGTGCTGGACAAGCGGATCGAGGGGTTTGGCGAGCTGTTCCGCATGCTGAGCTACCAGAAGATCGGCACCTCGGCGATGCAGTCGCGGGCGCTAGGGGGTGTTGCCGGGGGGACGTATCTGTTCGCGCTGCCGGGCAGCCCCGGCGCCGTCGCCGATGGCTGGGACGAGATCCTGCTCTGGCAACTGGATTCGCGCCACCGGCCCTGCAACCTGGTGGAGTTGATGCCGCGCCTGCGGGAGCATCTCAGCAAGGCGGCTCGAAAGGGCTGAGCTGGATGCCACTCCCGCCCGGCAGGGCCTTCCCCCTCACGCATCTTGCTCTCGGGAACGAGGCCGAAGAGCGGATCGGGGCGGATGCGGGACACGTCCACGGCCTGGACCTCTCGGCCGATATGCGGCCTGCGGGATGGGCCTGATCCGGCTCAAACGTGTCTATGATCCGCCGTCACCCGATGACGGCGCCCGCGTCCTCGTCGATCGTCTGTGGCCGCGGGGCCTGAAACGAGACGTGGCACAAATCGACCTGTGGCTGAAGGAGGTCGCGCCGAGCGCGGAGCTTCGCCGCTGGTTCGGTCATGACCCAAGCCGATGGGCGGAATTCCGGACGCGCTACGGCGCCGAACTCGCAAGGAATGCGCGGAACGTTCCGGCCCTGAGCGAGCTGATGAAAGCCGCGACACCTCTCACGTTGCTCTTCGCGGCAAAGGACGCGGAGCGCAACAATGCTGTCGTCCTGCGGGAGTTTCTTGAATCACCTAATACCAACCGCCTTATTGATTGACCTATTCGGTGAAGCAGCGGGGCTCTGCCCCGCACCCCGCTGGGGGCAGCGCCCCCAGACCCGCACGAGTTTGGCATCATTCATGAAAAGGGGTCTGGGGCCGACAGCCCCAGCGGGGTCGAGGGGCGGAGCCCCTCGCCTTCCGCCGGTCAGTCCCCCTGCGTGCCGCCTTCCTGCGCACTGCGGAAACCATGAGCCAGCGCATCATAAAGCGGGCGCGGGCAGACCAAGCGCGACGCGGCGAAGCCGAGGAACGCCGCCGCCATCAGCGGAATCGTCATCTGCTGGTTGTCGGTCATCTCCATTACGATCACCGCCGCGGTGAGCGGCGCCTGCACCACACCGGAGAAGTAGGCGACCATACCGAGCAGCACGACCGCCCCGGCGGGCGCCGCCGGCAGGACGTGCGCGATGACCCGGCCGAGCCCGGCGCCCACCGCGAGCGAGGGGGCGAAGATGCCGCCCGGAATCCCGCTGCAATAGGAGACGATGGTGGCGAGGGCCTTCAGCACAAAGAACCGCACCGGCGTGTCGGACTGCCCGGCAACCAAGGCATGCGCCTCGGCATAGCCGGTGCCGTAGCTGCTGCCGCCGGAAGCGAGGCCGATCAAGGCGATGGCGAGGCCGCACAGGGCGGCGATGACCACCGGCCGACGTGCGACGAACCGCCCCGCCCGGCCCGGCAGGCCCCGTGAGGCCGCGACCAGGGTTTGGCTGAACGCGCCGCCGCCAAGCCCGCCGAGCACGCCGCAGACCAGCACCGCGATCCAGCCGCTGCCGACCGGCAGCGTCACCGAGGTCACGCCGAAATAGGTGTAGTTGCCAAGCAAAGCGAGGGTGGTGATGCCGGCGAGGACGACCGCGGTGATGACGATGCCGCTGGTGCGCTGTTCGAAGGACCGGCTCAGTTCCTCGATGGCGAACACGATGCCGGCGAGCGGCGTGTTGAAGGCGGCGGCGATACCGGCGGCCCCGCCGGCAAGCACCAGGGCGCGCTGCGTGTCGGGGCCGGGCACGCGCAGCGCGTCACCGAGGGCCCGCATGATGGAAGCGCCGATCTGCACGCTCGGCCCCTCGCGGCCGATCGAGGCGCCGCAAGCGAGGCCGGTCACGCAGAGCAGCATCTTGCCGAAGGCGACGCGCAGCGACAGCACACGGGCGATGGCTTGCGGCTGCGTCATCTCCAGGGCGGCGATGGTCTGCGGAATGCCGCTGCCCTGGGCGCCGGGGAAGACGCGCCGGGTCAGGAAAACGGCGAAGGCGAAGCCGGACGGGGCCAGAAGCAGCACCAGCAGCGGATTCACCGCCAGCACGCCGTGAAAGAGGCGCTCGGCGAGACTGGCGGCCTGCGCGAACAGGATCGCGACCAGGGCGACGATGACCGCGCCGGTCCAGAACACCAGCCGCCGCATCCATTCACGCGGCGCGAGCAGGGTTGCCCGGCGGACGCTATCGGGGGGCGGGGACATTCAGGCGGCGCTCCAGGGCCGGCAACGCCTGCTATTCGCGGCCAAGGTTCGGTTCCCTCCGATCGGTGGCGGCTTCCCGTCCGGCCGGGTGGCCAGGGGAACGAAGGCACGGTTACGACCGCCCGCACGCCCCCACAAGTCCGCGACCGATGCCATGGGCGCCGGACTGCTCTCCATGCGGCACGGGCTGGCCGCCCTCAAGCCGCTTCACCGCCCGGAAGTGGCATTCCCATGCCGCTTGTTCCTGCCCTGCGTGTTCTTGGTATGTTCTTGACGGCGTCGACACCTCGGACTACTGTCATCCCCAGCTTGCAGTGGGCGAGAACAAAAAAGGAACTTTGCGCATGGCCTTCCATGCCTGGGCCTCTCCAGCGGACACCGGCGCCGCGTTACGGTCCGGCCCGTCCGAGCCGGACCGGGAAGCGCTCGCGGCGCTGGACCAGGCCGGCCTGCCCGATCCCCCACCGGTCGAGCTGCGGCCGAGCCTCGCGCGGCGCGGGCGCGGCGCCACCTGCAACCCCGCCAACCGCTTCGACCGGCAGACCACCGACGATTTCGACGATGGCTGGGACACGTTCGCCGCCGATTCCGCCGCTCCGCCGAAGCTGCCAACCACGCTCGCCCGCGATCAGAGCCGCTCGGCGATCAGCTGGAACACCTCGCCCGATCTCGGTTTCGACAGGGCGGTGAACCCTTACCGGGGCTGCGAGCACGGTTGCATCTACTGCTATGCCCGCCCGACCCATGCCTATCTCGGCTACTCGCCCGGCCTCGATTTCGAGACGAAGCTGGTGTTCAAGCCGGATGTCGCGGCGCGGCTGGAGCAGGAATTGCGCCGGCCTGGCTATCTGCCGCGCACACTCGCGCTCGGCTCGAACACCGACCCCTATCAGCCGGTGGAGCGCTCGCTGAAGCTGACCCGCTCGGTGCTGGAAGTGCTGGACCGGTTCAGCCATCCGGTCAGCATCGTCACCAAATCGGCCGGGGTCACGCGGGATCTCGATCTGCTGCGGCGCCTCGCCGATCGCGGGCTGGTGCGGGTGTGGCTCTCCGTCACCACGCTCGATCCCGACCTCGCACGCCGGATGGAGCCGCGCGCGGCGGCGCCGGCGCGCCGGCTGGAGGCGATCCGCGCCCTCGCCGCCGCCGGCATCCCGGTGGGGGTGATGACGGCGCCGATGATCC
>DATJWY010000151.1:0-6608 GCA_035500775.1 Acetobacteraceae bacterium | reverse complement strand
ATTCTCTACGTCCGCCTTCCACCCGCAGCAGTCGTTCCCTGATTAGGTTTTCGCCCTAAGCTGACTGATTCGATCTCGATCTAATCAATTGTTTCTGCAAGCACCCTTACCGGTTCAGATGATTCCACCTGAACCGCTGGCGCCCAAAAAGTATTGGGGGTCTGGGGCCTCCAGGCCCCAGCGGGTCCAGGGCGGAGCCCTGGCCTTGCCTTCTCCCCCGCCCAATCCCCCGCCACGGCACGCAAGAAGGCGACCGACGCCAGCGCATAGCGCCGTGCGAGCCGCCGCGGCTCCTGCCCGAGCCGCCAGGCCCATTCCAGATTGAGCCCCCGCAGCCAGCGGGGCGCGCGCCGGGTCAGCCCGGTCTCGATCCGCACCGCCTGCCCGATGCAGAGCGCCCAGCAGGGCGGCAGCACCGCGCGGTGCCGTTCGACGAACACCTCGCTGCGCGGCGCGCCGACCCCCATCACCAACAGCGTCGCGCCATGCGCCGCGATGCGCCAGGCGATCGTCCTGGCGGCGGCCTCATCCTCGCCGAACCCCGGCGGCGCCACCTCGACGGCGACATCGGCGACCCCGCGCCGCGCCGCCCAGGCCCGCACCACCGCCGCGGTCGCCGGGCTGTCGAGCACGAAGAACGGCCGGTGCCCGGGCGCGAGGCGCTCATGCCGCATCAGCCAGGCCATGATGTCGCAGCCGGTGACGCGCCCCGCCTTCCGCCAGCCGCGCAGCCACGCATAGGCCTGCACCGGAAACCCGTCGCAGGTAACGATCTCCGCCGCGCGATAGGCGGCGGCGAAATCCGGGTCGCGGCCGAGATGGCGCACATGGTCGATATTGGCGGTGACGACGAGGCCCACCCCCTCCCCCGGCGCGCGCACCCGCCCCGCCACCAGCCCGGCGATCTCCCGCGCCCTGAGTGGCGAGGGCGCGAACCCGAAAATCGGCGCCGCGCTCACGCCGCGTGCTCCGGCGCGGCCGCGTGAGGGGCTCCGCCCCTCGACCCCGCTGGGGCCAGCGGCCCCAGACCCCGATTATTTTGCAATCGGCCTGATGTGACCAGCGAGTCCGCCAAACGCAATGGGGTCTGGGGCCTTCCGGCCCCAGCGGGGTCGAGGGGCAGAGCCCCTCGCCTTGCACCAACCGAAAACGCGGCAAGCAGCGCCAGATGCGCCTCCGCCGCGCGATCGACGCTGAACGCCGCCGCCCGCTGCCGCAGCGCCTCCGCTGGAAACCGCCGGCGCGGCGTATCCGCCATGGCGGCGGCGAGGCCGAGCGCATCCCCCACCGGCACCAGATCGCCGAAGCGCCCGCCTTGCAGGATCTCGGCCGGCCCGAACGGGCAATCGGTGCTGATCACCGGCGTGCCGCAGCCGAGCGCCTCGATCAGCACATTGCCGAGCCCCTCGTAGCGCGAGGCGAGCACGAGCGCGGCGGCATGGCGGATATAGGGCAGCGGATTCGGCCGGAACCCGGCGAAGCAGACCCGGCCGGCAATACCAAGCTCCCGCGCCAGCCCCTCCAGCGCCGGCCGCATCGGCCCCTCGCCGAGCAGCATCAGCCGCGCCCCTTCGCCGCGCGGCGCCATCAGGGCGAAGGCGCGGAGCAGCGTCTCCGGGTCTTTCTGCGGCACCAGCCGCCCGGCCGAGACGAAGACCGGCCCGCGCCCATCCGTGAACCAGGGATGCGGCGGCGGCCCCTCGGCGCGGCGCACGAAATCCGGCCCGATCACCGGGTTGTGGATCACGCTGATCCGCCCGCGCGGAATCCCGGCGACGCGCGCGAGATCCTCCGCCACCCCGCCCGAGACCGCGACCACCCGGTCGGCCAGAAGGTGCAGGCCGCGATAGAGCAGCGGCAGCGCGCGGTAGCCCAGCCCCGGCATCTCCGCCGCCTCGCGGGAGAGCGCGTTGTGCTGGCAGATCACGAGCCGCGTGCCCCCGCCCGCCAGCGCCCGCGCCAGCAGGGCAACGACGTTGTTGTGGCCAAGGCTGGAGACGAGCAGGTCCGGCCGCGCCCGGCGCAGGAAGCGGACCAGCGCCGGCAGGTCGAGCGCCGTGCGCGCCCCGCCCAGTTCCACCACCCGCAGCCCCGGCGGCAACGACGCGAGCAACGCCCCCCGCCGCGCATGCAGCACCAGGGTGACGTCCACCCCGCGCGCCATCAGCGCGGCGGCGAGGGCGAGGCGCATGCGCTCCACCCCGCCGCCAGAGAGATCATGCATGTAGAAAGCGATGGCCGGACGTTGCCGGTCCGGATCGATCAGGGGCGCAAGGCAGGCGACGTCAGCCAAGAACGGATTCCCTTCCGGAGTCAGGATGAAGTGATCAGGAGCGGCCGGGGCGGCGCGGCGTCCGGGTGCGGGGTCCCGATGTGCGGGGTTCCTGGGCGCGCGCGGCCGAACAGCGCGACGGCGGCCAAGGTGACGAGGCTGCTCGCCCCCCAGACGGCGGCGTAAAGCCCCACCGCGAGGCTGGCGCCGCCGAGCCGGCAGCCGATGGCGAGCGCGAGGGCGCGGGCGGCGAGCGACACCACCTCCAGCTTCAGGGCGAAGGATTGCCGCCGCAGCACGGCGATCAGCACGGCGGCGGGCATCTGCGCCGCCTCCAGCCACCAGGGGATCACGATCAGCGCGGCATAATCCCCCGCGCCGCGCCAGGCCGGGCCGAACACCCAGCCGAACAAGGCGGGTCCCGCGAGCAGCAACGCCGGCAGCGCCGGCGCGCACAAGGCCGCCACCAGCGCGCAATGCCGCAGCAGGAAGCGCAGCCGCGCATCCCCCGCCGGATCGAGCCCGGCGGCATGGCGGAACAGCGGCCCGCGCAGGCTCTCGACCAGGATCTGGCTCGGCAGGATCAGCATGCGCCAGGCGAGCCAGAACCGCCCCGCCTCCGCCGCCCCGACGGAGGATGGCAGCAGCACCGGCAGCATCAGCAACGGCAGGTTGGTGGCGAGCACGCGCAACAGCGATTGCGGCGCGCCATGGAGCACGAACCCGGCATGGCGGCGCAGCGCCTCAAGCAGCGGCCCCGGCCGCCACCCGCCGGTGAGGGCACGGCGCAACCCGGCCCGGTCGGCGGCGGCGAGGCGCAGCGTGGCGAGCGCGAGGCCGAGCACCTGCCCGCCCACCAGCAGCGCCCCGCCGCGCCCGCCCAGGCTCAGCCCGAGTTGCAGCAGCACCGTCGCGCCCGAGCGGGTCATCTGATACGCCGCGAGCGGCCGGAACCGCCCCTGCCGGGTGAACCAGGCGCTGAGCGCGGCGAACACCCCGGCGCACAGCACCGCGGGCGGCGCACCCACCACCAGCGCCCATGCCGCCCAGGGCGAGGCGGGCGCAACCAGCCGCAACAGCGCGAGCCCGGCCCCGAGCCCCCCGGCAACGGCCAGGGTCGCGAGCAGGGTCAGGCGCAGCAGCGTCTCCGCCGCCTCGGTCTCGCGCTCCAGCAGGATCGCCTGATCGAGCCGCAGCGAAGCGGCGACGCCGGCGCAGCTCAGCAGGCTGGAAAACAGGCCGAACACGCCGAACGCCTCGGCGCCGTAGCAACGGGTGAGCAATGGCGCCGCCAGCGTGGCAAGCGCCTGCCCCGCCGCCGCGCCGCCTCCGAGCAGGAGGGCGTCACCGCTTAGGCGGCGTCTGGGGTTCATGTCGGCCGCCTCAAGAAGGCCAGGGCTCCGCCCTGGACCCGCTGGGGCCTGGAGGCCCCAGACCCCCGGCACTTTGAAATTCCATTTATATAATCAATAAACACCCAAAACGGATGGGGGGCTGGGGCCTCCAGGCCCCAGCGGGGTCGAGGGGCGGAGCCCCTCGCCTTACAAAGAATCATTGCGCCGGCCTCCCCCCCTCTGGCGGCCACAGCCAGGGTGTCGCGGCCGAGGGCGTTCCCGGGTAGCGGAGCTTCAGGGCCATCCGCCCTGCTGCCGCCGGAGCCACCGGCCCGCGCGCCACGCGCTCCTCGGCGGCCAGCGCCGCCCCGGCCAGCAACACCGGCACCAGCACCGTCAGCACGTTGGATTTGCGCCCGAGCGAATTGCTGCCGGACGCCACCAGCACCACGCCGATCAGCATCACCCGCCCGAGCGGTGTCGCCCGCCGCCAGCCCCAGAGCAGCAGCGCCAGGAACCCGGCCACGAACACCGCGAACCCCACCGCCCCGAGATCGGTCAGCAGCAGCAGCCAGAAATTCTCGATCACCCCGATCGGGTAGGTGAGGCCGAGCTGATGCAGCAGCACCTCCCGCCGCATGCGGGTGACGCCGAACAGAAACTCCTCCCGCGTCATCAACGAGAGCAGCCGCCATTGCACGCTGCGCACCTCCGCGCTCGCATCCCAGTGGGAATGCGCGATCAGGCGGTCGCCCACCGCTGTCTGCGTCAGCAGCAGCGCGGCGACGGCGGGCAGCACCAGCAGGGCGGCGCACAGCCCGGCGAGATCGGCGCGGCCGAGCCGGCGCGTCAGCACCCGGCGCAGCAGCGCGGCCCCATACCAGCCGCCGAGCAGAACGACCGTCACCGCCAGCGCGGAACGCTCGCCGAAGGCCAGCAGACCGGCGAGGAACAGGCCAAGCCACCAGCCCCGCCCCCATGGCCACCGCCACGGCCGCCCCGGCAGGGCGGCGGCGAGGAAGCAGCCCATCATGGTCAGCGCCGCCCCGGTCAGCGGGTGGTCATAGAGCGCGGTCGGCCGGAACTCGCCCGCCTTCTGCACCGTGGGTTTCGCGTCCAGGTAGAATGTGATGAGATTCGCGTGCAGCATCGCCTCGGCGAGCGCGAGCAGCACGTTGGCGGCGAGCAGCCAGAGCACGACCCGGCCAAGCCGCCGCAACGCCGCCGGCTCTGCTCCGCCGAGCACCAAAGCGAGCAGGCCGGCGGGCAGAAAACTCTCCAGGAAGACGACGAGATGGTTCTTGCCCGTGGTACCGGCCGACCAGACGAAGCACACCGCCAGCGCCGCCAGGAACACCACCGCCGGCCGCTCCCGCCGCAACAGATGCGGCAGCCGCGCCCGCTCCCGCGCCAGCCACAGGAGAAAGGCGGCCAGCGCGAGATAAGTGCCCGGATGCAGCTTCTCCGGCAGCGCCCCGCCATCCAGCGCGTAGGGAATGCCGAGCATCATCAGCAGGTTGCCGCTGACGAGCAGGTTCACCACCACGGCAAGCCCGGCCAGCCGCACCGGCAGGGGCACGCGAGCGCCCGCGCGCAGGCCCGCCCCCTGGGCCACACCACCCTGGGCCGCATCCTGGGCCACGCCCTGGAACGCCCTCTGGGCCGCGCCCTGGCCCGCGTCCTGGCCCGAACGCAGCCGGAGCGCCGGACGACGCAGCGCCCGGCCGGACGACGCCCCGCTCACCGCCACATCCCCTGGCCCGCCCCCGGCCGGAGGGCGCCGGCATGAGCCGCCTCTCCCGCCGTGACGTGCTCGGCCTGCTCGGCGCCGCCTCCCTCGCCGGCCGCGCCCATGCCGGCGCGCCCGCCGACCCGGCCGATGCCGGCTTCCCGCCCCCCCCCGAGGCCCTTCCGGCCAGCGACAGCCTCGCCGGCATCGCCGCCGCGCGCGGCCTGCTCTTTGGCAGCGAGGTCATGGCCTCCGACCTTGCCGATCCCGCCTATGCCGCCCTGATCGCCCGCGAATGCGCCATCATTACCCCCGGCATCGAGGCGAAATGGCCTGTCACCGAGCCCGCGGAAGGCCGCTTCGATTTCACCCGCCTCGACACCATCGCCGGTTTCGCCGCGCGGCACGGGCTGCGGCTGCATCTGCACACCCTGGTCTGGGCGGTCGGCATGCCCCCCTGGCTCACCCGCGCCCTGGCGGAAGGACGCGGCGAGGCCGTGCTGCGCCGGCACATCGCCACCCTCGCCGGCCGCTACCGCGAGAGCGCCCACTCCTGGGATGTGGTGAACGAGCCGGTCGATCCGCGCTGGCCGAGCGCCCCCGAGGGGCTGTGCAACACGCCCTGGCGGCGCTTCCTCGGCGCGGATTACGTCCCCCTCGCCTTCCGCCTGGCGCGCGAGGCGGACCCGGCCGCGCTGCTGATGCTGAACGACGACGATCTGGAATATGCCTGGCCGGACCGGGAGAAAAAGCGAACCACCTATCTCCGCCTGATCGAATCCTGGCTGCGCCAGGGCGTGCCGATCGGCGGCTTCGGCATCGAGGCGCATCTGAAGCCGGACCAGCCCATCGCCGAACGCGATTTCCGCCGCTTCCTCGCCGAACTCGCCGGGTTCGGCCTCAGCCTGATGGTGACGGAACTCGACATCCAGGACCGCACCCTGCCCGCCGACATCGCGGCGCGCGACCGCGCCGTGGCCGATGCCTGCCGGCGCTATCTCGACCTGGTGCTGGACGAGCGGGCGGTGTGCGGCGTCATCACCTGGGGCCTCGCCGACCGCTTCGGCGATCTCGACCGCGACAAGACGACAAGGCGCGCCGACGGCCTGCCCAGCCGGGGGCTGCCCTTCGATGCCGCGCTCCGGCGCAAGCCGATGGCCGACGCGCTCGCCGAGGCGTTCCGGCACGCGCCGATGCGTTAGATGCGGCTCCCGCAAAGGGCTCCGCCCTCTGCACTCCCGCCAAAGGGCCAAGCCCTTTGGAAACCCTAACT
>DATJWY010000150.1:0-6084 GCA_035500775.1 Acetobacteraceae bacterium | reverse complement strand
ACGCGCACACGCCCTAAAGCGTGTGCGCCTGGTTCTGCCGGGCGATCCAGTGCGCGATGCCGGGCCAGGTGTCGCGCAAGGTCCTGGAGCCCATGAACAGGCCGATATGCCCGCCCGGCACCAGCTTCTTCACGATCTTGTCGGCGGGCGTGCCGAGATAGCGATCGGCGTCGAACACCTGTTCCTTGGTGGTGATGTCGTCGGTCTCGCCGGCGAGCAGATAGGCCGGGCAAGTGATCGTGCTCAGCGAAAGCTTCTTGCCCAGGGCGACGAACTCGCCGCGGGCCAGCCCGTTTTCCTTGAAGATCTGCCGAATCGCCTGCAGGTACCAGCGTCCGGGCAGATTCAGCGGGTTCTCGTACCAGCTTGCGAAGGTCTCCGTCTTGGCGATATAGGCGGGATCATCGACGTGTTCGTAGAGGTCGATGAATTCCTGCACGTAATGCTGCTCCGGGTGCATGTTCTTCCAGCCCTGGAGCATGAACTTGCCGAGCATCAGCCCGCCGCCGGCGGCGACGAGTTCTTCGTAGAACGAGAGCGGGAGCTTATGCACCATCTCCCGGATCGGCCCATGGCCGGCATCGGCGTCGATCGGCGAGCCGGCAAGGACGAGACTCGCCACCTTTTCCGGGAAGCGCGCGGCATACATCGTCGCCATCCAGCCGCCCTGGCAGAGGCCGACGAGATTGACCCGGCCGCCAAGATCATCGACGCAGACATTGATCTCGGCGAGATACTGGTCGATCTCGAGATCCTTCATGTCCGGCGTTGCCGATTTCCAGTCGGTCAGGAACAGCCGGTTCACGCCGTTCGCGCGGAGCGTCTGCATCAGGCTCTGGCCGTCATGGTAGTCGGCGATCATCGCCGTATGCCCGGCAAAAGGCGCATCGACAATGGTCGGCACGCCAGAGGCGCCGGGCACGGAATAATCCCGGAAGAACATGGTCCGCAGATCCAGCGCCACCGTGTTCTCAGTGGCGAGCTGCGGCTGCAGCTCGTTGTGGATTTTCTCCTCCTCCACGAGGAACTGAACGTTGTGGTTGAGGACCTCAAGCTCCTTGGAGGCGAGTTCCATCGCGGCCTGTGCGGGCCAGAAGAACGGCATGCTGAGTCTGGGCGTCGCCTCGGGGGTGGTGGGCGGCGTCGGGATCGTTGGCTTCGTCATGTCTGGCTGCCTCCCTGGGCATGGACGGGCACTGCCACGCGAGCTGCGCCGCAGCAGCGTACGGGCGGTTCATACCACCCGGCGCGGTCGCCGTCAGGATGCGTCGAGGCCGGTGGGCTGTTCACGGGGAGGCGGAACAGGCCAGGGGCCGCGTCCCTGGCCTTCCCTTTCGCCCGCCTAACCCAGTTCGGCGGCCGCCACGAAGCGGACGCCGAGGCCGGTCAGCCGTGTTTTCGCCGCGTCGAGCGTGGTGCCGCCGGGAAGCGGCAACCCGATGCCGCGGCAGGCATCCTCCACGATGACCACCTCGAACCCCACCGTCACCGCATCCTCCGCCGACCAGGCGACGCAGAAATCGGTGGCGAGGCCGGTGAGGAACAGGCGGCGGAAGCCGCGCGCCCGCAGCCAGCCTTCGAGCCCGGTCGTGGTGACGTGGTCGTTCTCCCGGAAGGCGGAGTAGCTGTCCACGTCGCGGCGGAAGCCCTTGCGGATGATTGCCTCGATCCGCGCCTGCGCCAGCGCCGGGTGCAGCGCCGCCCCCGGCGAGGCTTGCAGGGCGTGGTCCGGCCAGAGGGTCTGCCGGCCATGGGGTAGGTCGATTTCCTCATAGGGCGCGCGGCCGGGGTGCTGGCTGGCGAAGGAAATGTGGTCCGCCGGGTGCCAGTCCTGCGTCGCGAAGGCGTGGCGCACCGGGCCGGCGAGCAGCGCGTTGATCACGGGAACCACCGCGTGGCCCTCCGGCACCGGCAATTCGCCGCCGGGCATGAAGGTCGGCTGCACGTCCACGATGCCGAGGATGTCCGTTTCGGGATCGAGCCGGATCGTCATGCCCGTTTGTCCTTCCGTCAGCCGAGCGTGCCGGCAAGGGCGGCGGCGATGCGCCGGGCGAAGCCGGCCGGGTCGGCGGGCGCCTCGCCATCCTGCACCCGCGCAAGGTCGAGCAGGGTGCGGGCCGCGTCGGTGATGTCGCCGCCGCTCTCCACCTTGGCGGCGAGGGCGCGGATCAACGCATGGCGCGGATTGATCTCCAGCACCGGCACCGCCGCCGGCATCGGCCGGCCGGAGCGGCGGAGCAGGCGCTGCATTTGCAGATCCGGCCCGGATTCGCCGGCCCCGAGCACGACGGCGCTTTCCACCAGCCGGTCGGTCGCCTGCACATCGCGCACCGCGTCGCCCAGCGCCGATTTCAGCGCCGGCAGCAGGCGGGAGACATCCGCCGCCTCGCCGGCGGTTTCCGGCGCGCCGAGCTTGGAGAGATCCGCCGCGCCCTGGGTGATGCTGCGAATCGGCTTGTCGTCATACCGCTCCAGCCGTTCCGGCCAGAACGCGTCCACCGGGTCGGCGAGCAGCAGCACCTCGACGCCGCGGGCGCGGAAGCCTTCGAGCTGCGGCGAGGCGGCGAGCGCCTCCACGCTGTCGCCGAGCAGGACGTAGATCGCCTCCTGCCCCGGCTTCATGCGCGACACATACTCGGCGAGCGAGGTCCAGCCCTCGGCCGTGGAGGAGCGGAAGCGCAGCAGCTCGGCCAGCTCCTTGCGGTGGTCGTTGTCGTCCCACACGCCTTCCTTGAGGATCGGGCCGAAATTCTCCCAGAAGGTCGCGTAATCCGCCGCGTCCTTGGCCCGGTTCTTCAGCTCGCCCAGCACCTTGTTGGTGACGGCGCGGCGGATGCGGGCGAGGGTCGGCGTTGCTTGCAGCATCTCACGCGAGACGTTGAGCGGCAGGTCCTCGGTATCGACCACGCCCTGCACGAAGCGAAGGAAAGGCGGCAGCAGCTCCGCCTCGTCGGTGATGAACATGCGGCGGACATGCAGGCGGACATGCGATTTGCGCTCGCCCTCCACCGGCTCGAACGGGCGGGAGCCGGGAACAAAGAGGAGGGCGTAGAATTCCATCGCGCCTTCCACCCGCCAGTGCAGCGTCGCCCAGGGCGTGTCGAAGAGATGGCCGAGATGGCGGTAGAATTCGGTATAGGACTCCTCGCTGACCTCCGCCTTCGGCTTGCGCCACAGCGCGGTGCCTTCGTTGGCGGGCACGTCCTTGCCGTCGTGGAAGACGGTGACCGGCAGGGTGATGTGGTCCGCCCATTTGCGGATGATCGTCTCCAGCCGGTAGGGCTCGAGATACTCGTCGGCATCCGGGCGGAGGTGCAGCACGATGGTGGTGCCGGGCTCCGCGCGCGTGGCCGGGGCGAGGGTGTAGTCGCCCTGGCCTTCCGAGGCCCAGCTCCAGGCCTCGTCCGAGCCGGCGCGGCGGGAGGTCACCTCCACCCGCTCCGCCACCATGAAGGCGGAATAGAAGCCCACGCCGAACTGGCCGATCAGGTTCGGCCGGTCCTCGGGGCTGGTCTCGGCAAGGGTCTTGCTGAAGGCGCCGGTGCCGGAGCGGGCGATGGTGCCGAGATTCTGCGCCAGCTCATCCTTCGCCATGCCGATGCCGTCATCGGCGATGGTGAGCGTGCGCGCCGGCTTGTCCGGCACGATGCGCACCTTGGGCTCGGCCGGCATGCCGAGGGATGGGGTGGTCAGCGACTCGAACCGCCGGCGGTCGGTCGCGTCGGCCGCGTTGGCGACCAGCTCGCGCAGGAAGATCTCGCGCTCGGAATAGAGGGAATGGACGACCAGATCGAGCAGCCGTCCCACCTCCGCGCCGAAGGGGTGGCGTTCAATGCTCTGCGCTGTCCCGGTCTCGCTCATTGCGCTCCTCTGGGTTTCGGGTTCCGGGGGGCGATATGCGTCCGGCGCCGGATGGTTGCAACGGAGGGGGCGAGGCCCGAATCCGGCGCGGGCGGGATGAGTTGCCGGAGGGCGGCCGGGAACAGGGGCTGGGACGGCGGCCAGGTTTCCGGCTCGCGCGCCATCGTGGCGGTGGGTGTGGCGAGGGGGAGGGACCAGGCGACGTCGATCAACCGGCCGGTGGTTTCTGGCTCCGCCGTGCGTTGCCGGAGCCCGGCCCAGGCGGCGAGCACGCGCCCCTTATAGGCGGCGGCGATCGCGGGGGTGCGGGAGTGGTATCTGGCGGCGGCGTTCGGCCAGCTGCCGGTGTGGTGGAACAGGGCGGTGAGGAAATACCCGCCATAGAGGGCGTTGGCGGTCGGGTCGAAGGCCT
Source organism: Acetobacteraceae bacterium (assembly GCA_035500775.1). Lineage (GTDB taxonomy): Bacteria > Pseudomonadota > Alphaproteobacteria > Acetobacterales > Acetobacteraceae > DATJWY01. Next base: position 1,811 of record DATJWY010000150.1, on the reverse strand, counting down.
GGGAAAGGGAGCGGAACGCGTCCTTGTGGGCCAACAGGTTGATCTGCATGCAGCCGACATCGATCGAGCGGATGCCGCGGGCGCGGAAGGCGCGGGCGGCGGCGATCGCCTGGGCTTTGCCGGGATAGAAATGTTGCGTGCCGGCGGCGTTGATGGTCCAGGGCCAGGGGCGGATGAGTCCCGTCTTCGGCTCGGCGCGACCGGATTCGATGGTGGCGATGGCGGAAAGAAACCGGTTTGGAATGCCGAAGCCGCGTTCAGCGGCATGAATGGCGGTTTCGCACCGGGCGGAGACAGCGCGGGAGGGTTGATCGAGTTTCGCGCCCCAGGCAAGGCACGGGTACAAAAGTATGAGAGCAGCCATGAGAAAATATCGCATGGATGCTTCATTCAGCCAGAAACCTTACCAAAATCCTGCCCGGGCGGGTTTGGAGGTTTGTGCTGCACTGCAAAATAACCCTTGCGCTGCCAGGGGGCGACACCTAGATTGTGCATCGCGGCACCGGTTCGGTGTCGTTTGGACGTTTCCTCCCTAAACTTGGCGGCGCGCGAGTGCCGCCATTTTTTTTGCTGCAAGGCCAGGGGGATGACGTCGTTTGCTGTGGCGCGGCCGGTGGGCCCGCTCAGGGCGGGCGAACATAACGCTCAGAGATCCAGCAGATCCCGGCTCAGCGTGGCGAGGGTGGCCAGGATCTGGGACAGATCCCGCCGCAGCGGCTCGAATCCGGCGTGTTTCTCGATCAGTGACTCGTCCATGTAGAGGCGCCGGGCGATTTCCAGCTGGATCACGTGCAGCCCCTCGCGCGGGCGGCCGTAATGGCGGGTAATGTAGCCGCCCGCATACGGATCGTTGCGCCGCACCGTGTAGCCGGCGCCGGTGAGCGCGTGCTCCAGGGTGCGGGTGATCCTGGGCGAGCAGGCGGTGCCATACGCGTCGCCGAGGACGAAATCCGGCTGGCCGCGCCGGTTGTCGCAGCTTTGCGCCGGCATCGAGTGGCAGTCGATGAGCAGGCAGGCGCCATGCGCATGCCGGGTGCCGGTCAGCAAATGGGTGAGCGCGTCGTGATAGGGTTGCCAGCAGGTGCGGACGCGCGCCTCGGCATCGGCGAAGCGCAGGCGGTCGCGGTAGATCTGCTCGCCGGTGGAAACCACGCGGGCGATGGTGCCGAGGCCGACATGCACCCGCGGGCTCGTGGTGTTGACCCAGGGCGGCAGGGCGTCCGCGAACATGCCGGGGTCGAGTTCCCAGGCCTCCCGGTTCACGTCGCACCAGGCGCGCGGGAGGGTCGCGGCGAGCAGGGGGACGCCGAATGCCGGGGCCTGACCGACCAACTCATCCACGAAGCTGTCCTCGCTGCGGCGGAGCGAGAGGGGATCGAGTCGCGCGGCGGCGAGGAAAGCGGGACTGTAGGCGCGGCCGGAATGCGGTGAGGCGACGACCATCGGCACGGATTGCCGCGCCGGCCAGGTGATGGTGAACGGCGGCGGCGCGACTTCCAGGGACGGCGAGGGCAAGTCCATGCGTATATTCAAGCCTCGCTCGATGCCGCTGTCACCGTACGGGACGGAGCTGGTTTCCCGGATCGCGGGGGTAACGGGGAGGCAGGCCACGCCTGGGACGGGCCCCTGGGAAACAACGCCGCATCGCGCGGAATGTTTCACGACCTGATTGTGGGGGAAGGGGCAACCGGACCGGCTGTTCACGGATGCGGCTGTGCCAGCCATCTCCGTGGTGGGCGCGACAGGGATTGAACCTGTGACCCCTACCGTGTCAAGGTAGTGCTCTCCCGCTGAGCTACGCGCCCGCCGAT
>DATJWY010000149.1:0-13083 GCA_035500775.1 Acetobacteraceae bacterium | reverse complement strand
TAGGGGAATACCAGGGACTTTGCCCCTGCCCCCCGTCACGCGAAGGCGTGCTTCGCACGACGGGGCCGGGGCCCCCTTATCATTTGTGCGGGTCCGGGGGCGCTCGCCCCCGGCGGGGTCGAGGGGCAGAGCCCCTCGCCTTAATTACTCAGCCGCCGGAGCGGTCGCGGCCTCGACGGTACGCGCCTTCTCGGCGATGCGCGCGGACTTACCGCGGCGGCCACGCAGGTAGTAGAGCTTCGCGCGGCGCACATCGCCGCGGCGCACCACCGCGATCTCGGCGATCGACGGCGAATACAGCGGGAACACGCGCTCCACGCCCTCGCCGTAGCTGATCTTGCGCACGGTGAAGTTGCTGTTCAGCCCCTTGTTGGAGCGCGCGATGCACACGCCCTCATAGGCCTGGACGCGGCTGCGGTCGCCTTCCACCACCTTCACGGACACGCGCAATGTGTCGCCGGGCGCGAAATCCGGCACCTGGCGGGCGGCCGTCAGGCGGGCGATCTCTTCCGCCTCATAGGTCTGGATGATGTTCATCTCGGTCTAGTCCTCTCTCGATCCTCAGTTACGGCGCGCCCGCCGTGCTTGCAATGGATGCGGTATAGGCAGCCCACAGATCCGGCCTGCGCTCCCGCGTGATCCGTTCCGCCTCCGCCCGTCGCCAGGCGGCGATGGCGGCATGGTTGCCGGAGAGCAGAATCTCCGGCACCGCCCGCCCCTGCCACTCCGCCGGGCGGGTGTAGTGCGGGTATTCCAGCAATCCGGCGGAGAAACTCTCCTCCTCCGCGCTCTCGGCCGCGCCCATGACGCCGGGAAGCAGGCGGACGCAGGCATCGAGCAACACCATGGCCGCCAACTCGCCGCCGGAGAGCACATAGTCGCCGATACTGACCTCCTCGACCGCCCGCGCCTCGATCACACGCTGATCGAGGCCCTCATAGCGGCCGCAAAGCAGCACGACCCCCGGCCCTGCGGCCCAGCGCCGCGCATCCTCCTGCCGCAACGGCCGGCCGCGCGGCGTGAGATAGACCAGCGCGCGGTCATCCCCCGCCTCGATCTCCGCCGCGATCGCGGCATCGACGACATCCGGCCGCAGCACCATGCCGGCGCCGCCACCGAAGGGCGTGTCGTCCACGCTGCGGTGCCGGTCGGTCGCATGGGCACGGATATCCCGCGCCGCGAGCGACCAGCGCCCGGTGGCAAGCGCCTTCCCCGCCAGCGACAGCCCGAGCGGACCCGGGAACATGTCGGGGAACAGGGTGAGCACGCTCGCCCGCCACGGCGATGCGGGAACGAACGTCTCGGCGCTCATGCCGGGGCCTCCTCCCGCACCTCGATCTCCTCCGGCGGCACGACGACGAGCCGCCCGGCGGCGATGTCGATCTCCGGCACCACGATCCGGGTGAACGGCACGAGCAGGGGCGAGGCCCCCGGCCGTTCGATCTCCAGGCTCGTCCCGGCACCGTAATCATGCACGAGGGCCACCCGGCCGATCGCCTCACCCGCTTCGTTCACCGCCGCGAGCCCGACCAGATCGGTGAGGTAGAATTCCTCCTCCTCCGTCTCCGGCAGGCGATCGCGCTCGATATACAGGCGGAGATTGGTCAGGCGCTCGGCGGCGTTGCGGTCCGGCAAGGGCCGGCCGCTCTCGTCCCGCAACTCGGCCACGCCCTCGCCGCGCCAGACCACCGTCCAGCGCCGTCCCTTGTCGTCCAGGAGCGCGCCATAGGCGGCGAGATCGGCCGGGTCGGCGGTGTAGCTGTGCACGCGCACGAGCCCCCGCACGCCATGCGGCCGCCCCACCACGCCCATCAAGATGCGCTGCTCCGGCACGGACTCAGGAGATCCCCTGCTCAGCCGGCCACCGCAGCCGCCGCCTTGGCCCGCTCCTGCGCCTTCTTCTTCGGCGCGGACTGCTTCGGCTGCTCGCGCCAGGCCGGCTTCGGCCCGAGGCCGGCATTGCCGATGAAGCGCGCGACGCGATCGGTCGCCACGGCGCCCTGGCTCACCCAATGCTGGACGCGCTCGGCGACCAGGCGCACGCGATCCTCATGCTCGGCCGGCAGCATCGGGTTGTAGCTGCCCACCGTCTCGATGAAGCGGCCGTCGCGCGGGCTGCGGCTGTCGGCAACGACGATGTGGTAGTAAGGCCGCTTCTTGGCGCCCGCCCGAGCGAGGCGAATCTTCAAGGCCATGTCTAGTCTCTCCTTGGTGGTCTTTGGTTCAGAACGGCCGCTGCTTCGGCCGCATGCTTTTCGGCATCAGTGCGGAAAGGCCTTGCCGCATCAGCCCCTTCTGCCCGAGCCTGCTGATCTGCTTCATCATCCCGGACATGTCGTCGAACTGCCTGAGCAGCCGGTTCACGTCCTGCACGCTCGAGCCGGAGCCGGCGGCAATGCGCTTCTTGCGGCTCGCCTTGATGATCGAAGGGTCCTTCCGTTCGGCCTTCGTCATCGACGAGATGATCGCCTGCTGCCGCTTCAGGACCGTCGTATCGAGATTGGCGCCTTCCAGCTGATCCTTCAGCTTGCCCATGCCGGGCAGCATGCCGAGGATGCCGGAGATCGACCCCATCTTGCTGATCTGCCTGAGCTGGCCGGCGTAATCCTCGAGGTCGAAGCTGCCTTTCAGCATCTTCTCCGCGAATTTCTCGGCCTCGGCGTGGTCGATCGTCTCGGCCGCGCGCTCGACGAGGCCGACAATGTCGCCCATGCCGAGAATGCGGCCGGCAACGCGCTCCGGGTGGAATTCGTCGAGCGCGTCGAGCTTCTCGCCCGCGCCGGTCAGCTTGATCGGCGCGCCCGTCACCTGCCGCATGGAGAGCGCGGCGCCGCCGCGGGCGTCGCCATCCATGCGGGTCAGCACGACGCCGGTGACGCCGACCGCCTCGTTGAAGGCACGCGCGGTGTTCACCGCGTCCTGGCCGGTCATGGCATCGACCACCAGCAAGGTTTCGGCCGGGTTGGTGGCTGCGCGGATCTCCCGCACCTCGTCCATCAGCGCCTCGTCGATGGACAGACGGCCGGCGGTATCCAGGATGACGACGTCGAAGCCCTCGCGCCGCGCCGTATCCAGCGCGCGATGGGCGATCTCCACCGGGGTCTGGCCGGCGATGATCGGCAGGCTGGGCACCCCCGCCTGCTCGGCGAGTTGGGCGAGCTGCAACTGCGCCGCCGGACGCTGCGTATCGAGGCTGGCCAGCAGCACCCGCTTGCGCTCCCGCTTGGCGAGGCGCAGGGCGAGCTTGCCGGAGGTCGTGGTCTTGCCCGATCCCTGCAGGCCGACCATCAGGACCGGCACCGGCGGCGCGGCGTTCAGGTTGAGCGGCACCGCCCCGGCGCCGCCGAGCGCCTCGACCAGCGCGTCATGAACGATCTTGGCGACCTGCTGGCCGGGGGAGACGGCGCTCAGCACCTCGGCGCCAACCGCGCGCTCGCGCACGCGGGCGATGAAATCCTTCACCACCGGCAACGCGACGTCGGCCTCCAGCATGGCCAGCCGCACTTCGCGCAGCGCCTCGGAGACGTCGGCCTCGCTCAGCGCGCCGCGTCGCCGCAGCCCGTCGAAAATGCCGGAAAGCTTGCCCGACAGTGAGTCGAACATCAGCGCGTCCCCAATGCAAAACGCGCCGCTGCGCGAACACTCGCGGAGCGGCGGAGCCCCCGCATCAGGCGGGGACATGTGTTCCGGCTAAACCGGGAAGTCGGGCTTATCGCTCCGGCGCGAGCACTGCGTCAAGAGGCAGGTTCAGCGGACGGTGCTGGCCAATGACCATTGACGCGGATGAAAGGCAAAGGCGAGGGCGCTGCCCTCGACCCGCTGGGGCCTTGAGGCCCCAGACCCCCGGAAAATATCGCCGGATTGGACCATCTAACCGCCACCTTCCGTGATCTAGCTGTTATGAGGTGAAAAAGATTTCCGCCAGGAAAAGCATTCAAATGACCGCCTCCATACCGTTTCGAAGCGTATTCCACGCCGACTGGAGCACCACCACGAAGAAGCGCTGGGTCGCCAGCGCCCTACGAATGGAAAGCGGTTGGCAAGTAGAGGCTCCGCGGTTGGTGACTGACACAAGGGCATTCATAGACGGGCTGTTTATGGTACCTGGACCAGTGATTGCTGGCTTCGATTTCCCTGTCGGCGTGCCCGCTGCTTACGGACGGCAGACCGGCTTGAAAAATTTTTTGTCGGCCCTCGACGTTTTTGGGAAGGACGAATGGGCCGAGTTCTTCATGGTAGCCGACACGCCGGAACAGGTTTCGCTCAGGCGGCCGTTCTATCCGCGCGTGTCCACGGCCGCGTCGAAACAAATCAATTTGTTGCGTGGTTTGGGCGTCGAGAGTTTCGATGCGCTCCGCCGGGATTGTGAACGCGCTACCGCGACCCGGCGACCGGCTTGCCCGTTGTTCTGGACGCTGGGGGGCAATCAGGTTGGTAAAGCCGCAATCTCGGGATGGCAGGAAGTGATAGCGCCAGCCCGGCGATGCGGCGCCCTGCTATGGCCTTTCGATGGGAGCTTGGTGGAGTTGGCGAAGGCCGGTCGTCCGGTGATCGCTGAAACGTACCCTGCCGAGGCCTATGGCCATGTAGGAATCGCGTTCCGGGCAAATATGAGCAAGCAGCGCCAGGAAGACCGTCGCGCAGCCATGGCAGACCTTTTCGACTGGGCACACCGACGTGGCGTCACCTTTTCTGCCGACGCCGCGGCGCAGATCAACGATGGCTTTGGGGTTCGAAAGGCTGGCGAAGACCCATTTGATGCACTTGCGGGTCTTCTCGGCATGGTCGAGGTGCTCGACGGATATCGACCGGAAGGTCCGGTCGATACAAGCAACCTGAATATTTGGGAGGGGTGGATCCTCGGACAGGCTCCCTGACCTGCCGTGATCGTGACATGTCCCTCGTAGCGGTCCGCACGGTGAGAAGAAGACCTCGCACCGCTCGCGCTGCAAAACGAAAGGGGTCTGGGGCCGCCGGCCCCAGCGGGGTTCAGGGGCAGAGCCCCTGGCCTTCCCTCACCCCCCGCTAATACCGTTGGAAGCCCGGCGCCCCGATCGCCTGCCCCCATGCGCGCAGGCGATCGAATGGCGATCCGGCATGCCGCGGAGGATCGGCCGCCGCGGCAGGATCGGCATCCACCATGGGAACCGCCGCGCCTTGCGTCTCCAACGCCGCCAGCCGGGCGAGCATGGCCAGCGCCGAGGAATAGTAGTCGTCCCCTTCCCCAAGGACCGGCGCCGGCGGCGCCTGCATCGGATCGAGGCGCGCGGCAACAAGAGTCCTGATCGCCGCCATCCCCGCCGAGGCCGGATAGTCGGCGACCATATTCGTCTGCAAATCCACCCAGGCCGGCTGCCAAGTCGCATGGTCCAGCCAGAACCGGTTCATCGAGCGGGTCAACTCCGGGGCATGACCAGACCAGGCAAGCCAGAGCGGCACCCGCACCGCATCGTAGGAGAACCGGGCCGGCCAGTTTGCCGACGGCGAAACCGCGCCATCGGCGCGCGCGACCTCCAGCCAGTCCGGCGGCAAACCCCAGAGGCCGAAGCGGGCGCGGCCGAGCAAGCTCAGCCCGTCCTGCGTCAACCGCCGCCAGAGTGGCGACGGCGTGATCGCGTTCATCGCGTCAAGCATCGGGAACACGTAATAGGAGGGGTTGATGATCACCGAACGATCGCCCTCGAACCCGGCGTAGCCCGGCAACAGCACGGTCCAGGACCCGACCTTGCGCACCAGCAGGCGCAGCACGTCACGGGCGATCTCGTGTGCCGTCCGCGCATGCACGGGATCGCCCCAGCGCTCGGCCGCGCGCAGCAGGGCACCGGCGATGAACAGGTCGCCATCGGTGGCATTGTTGGGGTCGCCCACCGGCTCGGCCGCCGCCGGATCGTAGCGCCAGGCATGCAGCGCGTCATTGCCATGCCGGAGCGTGGCCTCGGTCCAGGCGAAAATCTGCTCGAACACGGCCCGGTCATCGAACGCGACGGCGAAGAGCAGCCCGAGCCCCTGCCCTTCGGTGTGCGACACACCCCGATCCACCACCCGCCCCGACGGCAGGATGAAGTTGCGCTTGAAGAGGTCCCAGTTGCCGCGGTCGCGGTCGGTCAGCGGCAGAGGCGGCGCGGGAGGCGGGATGGCCGGCATGGCATCGGGGACGGAATTGGGATCGAAAGCATCGAGATCCCCGGGGCCATCCCCCGGAATCAGGCCCGCGCGATGGGCCGCCGGATAAGCCAGGGCGGTACCGGCCACGAGGGCGATCAAGGCCTCACGCCGTGAAACGTGGTGATGATGCCTCAGGGAACCGGCTGAATGTCTGGGCATCTGGTGTTCCGCACGTCACGATCTTCGCCAGGGGCGCTGTTTCGCCACCGGCAGGGCCCGACGCCGCCATGCCACGGCGACAACCGGGACGGACGACATCAAGCATATGCACCACCGTTAGCTGAAACCTTAATCCTATGATATTGATCTGGATCAAACGATCGTACAGCAAAAAGGCCAGGGGGAGCCCCTGGCCTTGCCTCACGCCAACACGCAAGCCCGCCCGGTATCAGTCGGCCTTGCTCAGCGCGTCGAACTGCTTGAGCCGGGCGATCAGCGCCGGCATCTCCTTGAGCGGGATCATGTTCGGCCCGTCGCTCGGCGCGTGGTCCGGATCGGGATGCGTCTCGATGAACACCGCGGCGACGCCGACCGCGAGCGCCGCCCGCGCCAGCACCGGCGCGAATTCCCGCTGGCCGCCGGAAGACGTGCCCTGCCCGCCCGGCTGCTGCACCGAATGGGTCGCGTCGAACACTACCGGATAGCCGGTCTGCGCCATGATCGGCAGCCCCCGGAAATCCGTCACCAGCGTGTTGTAGCCGAAGCTGGCGCCGCGCTCGGTGAGCATGATGTTGTGGTTGCCCGTGGCGGCGATCTTGGCCGCGACGTTCTTCATGTCCCAGGGCGCGAGGAACTGGCCCTTCTTGACGTTCACCACCCGCCCGGTCTCGCCGGCGGCGATCAACAGGTCGGTCTGGCGGCAGAGGAAAGCGGGGATCTGCAGCACATCCACCGCCTCGGCCACCGGCTTGCACTGATGCGCGTCATGCACGTCGGTCAGCACGGGCAGGCCGAAACGCTCGCGCACCCCGGCGAGGATGGCGAGCCCCTTCTCCAGCCCGACCCCGCGCGCCGCCGAGGCGCTGGTGCGGTTCGCCTTGTCGAAGCTGCTCTTATAGATCAGCCCGACCCCGGCCTCCCGGGTGATCGCCGCGAGCGCGTCCGCCACCTCGAAGGCATGCGCCTCCGATTCGATCTGGCACGGCCCCGCGATCAGGACGAAGGGACGGTCGTTGGCGATCTCCAGCGAACCGGCACGGACACTCAGTTGATTAGACAAGACGAGCCTGCCTCACAGCCGCGGCGATGAACCCGGCGAAAAGGGGATGGGGATCGAAAGGCTTGGACTTCAATTCTGGATGATACTGCACCCCAATAAACCAGGGATGGTCCGGATATTCAACAATCTCCGGTAGAATACCGTCCGGCGACAGGCCGGAGAAGCGCAGCCCGGCGGCTTCCAGCCGGTCGCGGTAATGCACGTTCACCTCGTAGCGGTGCCGGTGCCGCTCATGGATCTCCGCCGCCCCGCCATAGACCTGGCGCACCAGCGAGTCCTCGGCGAGCGCCGCCGGATAGGCGCCAAGCCGCATCGTGCCGCCGAGATTGCCGCCGGCTTCCCGCCGCTCGATGTCATTGCCGCGCGCCCATTCGGTGAGCAGCCCGACCACCGGCTCCGCGCAGGGGCCGAATTCGGTGCTCGACGCCTCCGGCATGCCGGCGAGATGGCGGGCGCATTCGATCACCGCCATCTGCATGCCGAAGCAAATGCCGAGGAACGGCACCCGCCGCTCGCGCGCGAAGCGCACCGCCTCGATCTTGCCCTCGGCGCCGCGCTCGCCGAAGCCGCCCGGCACCAGGATGCCGTGCACGCCCTCCAGCCGGTGCACCGTACCCGGCTGCTCGAAGATCTGGCTGTCCACCCAGTCGAGCTGCACCCGCACCCGGTTGGCGATGCCGCCATGCGCCAGCGCCTCGTTCAGCGACTTATAGCTGTCGAGCAGGGTCGTGTACTTGCCGACGACGGCGATGCGCACCTCGCCCTCCGGCGCGCGCACCACATCGGTGATCCGCCGCCAGCGCGACACGTCCGGCTCCACATCGTGCGGCAGGCCGAAATACCGCAGCACTTCGCGGTCCATGCCCTCCTCGTGGTAGCGGATCGGCACGGCATAGATCGTGTCGGCATCGAGCGCGGCGACCACCGCCTCCTTCCGCACGTTGCAGAACGAGGCGATCTTGCGCCGCTCATTCTCCGGGATCGGCCGGTCGCTGCGGCAGAGCAGCATGTTCGGCTGGATGCCGACATTCAGCAGTTCCTTCACGGAATGCTGCGTCGGCTTGGTCTTCAGCTCGCCGGCGGAGGGGATGTACGGCACCAGCGTCAGATGCACGAACATCGTGTGCTCGGGGCCGAGTTCGTTGCCGAGTTGGCGGATCGCTTCCAGGAAGGGCAGGCTCTCGATGTCGCCGACCGTACCGCCGATCTCGATCAGGGCGAAGTCGAGATCCTCCGTCTCGCGGACGATCGCTTCCTTGATCGCGTCGGTGATGTGCGGGATCACCTGCACGGTCGCGCCGAGATAGTCGCCGCGCCGCTCCTTGGCGATCACCTCGGCATAGATGCGCCCGGTGGTGGCGTTGTCCGCCCGCGTGGCCGCAACGCCGGTGAAGCGCTCGTAATGGCCGAGGTCGAGATCGGTCTCGGCGCCGTCATCGGTGACGAACACCTCGCCATGCTGGTACGGGCTCATCGTGCCCGGATCGACGTTGAGATAAGGATCGAGCTTGCGCAGGCGAACGCGATAGCCGCGCGCCTGCAGAAGCGATGCCAGCGCCGCGGATGCAATACCCTTACCCAGGGAAGAAACCACGCCGCCGGTGATGAAGACAAACCGCGTCATGGGCGCCCCTCATACACTGGGTTCAACGCTGCCGTGAACCCGCCCTTCACCAACTCTGATTGAAACCGGGTCCGGCGCCCGGCGCCGCCCCGCCCTGCCGGCGGCCCGCAGCCACGCCGCCTCATGTCCCGCCCCGCCCCGCAAGCCCGGCGAGCACCGTCCGCGCCGCCTGCCGGCCGCTCAGTACCGCCCCGCCCAGCGTGCCGGCGAGCCCGTCCGGCGCGCAGGCCTCGCCGGCGAAGAGCAGCCGCCCATCCGCCTGCGGCCGGCCGAGCGCCAGGCGCGCATCCACCTGCCCTGGAATCGCATAGGCATAAGCGCCGAGGAACAGCGAATCGCTCCCCCACCCCGTCACCACCGCCGAGTCGGACAGCGCATGATCCGCCCGCGCGCCGAAGCTCCGGCGCGCCTGCTCGCACGCGAAGGCGATGGCGGCGGCGCGGCCGGCGCGCGCGAGGTCCCAGGCGGCACGTCCGCCGACAAAACCGACAACATGGTCCCGCCCTTCCGGCCAGGCCTGGAACACCATGCCCGGCTCGCCGGGGGCAAGGCGGCGATCCACCGGGCAATCGGGCGGCACGTCCAGCCGGTCCGGCCCGGCGGCGCGCAACGCCACCTTGCTCAGAAGCCCCATGCGCAGACCATGCAGCGCCGCCTCCGTCTCCGCCGGCAGCCCCGGCGCGAAGCGGATGCGCCCGGCGGCGAGCACGCCAACCGAGACCGTGACGATGACCGCCCGCGCTTGCACCGTGCCGCGCGGCGTTCCCACCCGCACGCCCGCGCCGTCCCAGGCAATGCTCGTGACCGGGGTGCCGAGCCGGACCGGACCAGCCAGCGCGCCGAGCCGACGGGCAACGAAGGCGCCGAGGCCGCCCGGAAGCGTGACATCGCCGCCGTTCAGGCTGTTGTGGTGCCAGTCGCGCAGGCTGAGCACATCGGCATCGGCGGCGGCGATCAGCGCCCCTTCCCAGGTTTCGATCGCCGGCAGCCAGGGATCGCCGGCGAGCGCCGCCCCTGCCGCGGCGAGGCTGAGATCCTCCGGCTCATCGAGCCGGGCGCCCACCGTGCCCCGCCAGCTTTCCCAGGCGGCGCGATAGGCGGCCCGTTCCGGCTCGGTCGCCGCCCGGCCGTCGATGCGGGTATGGCACGTCTCCAGGCCACCGGCCGGGCGCGGAGTCTCGCCGACCGCCCTTGCCAGCGTCACCAGCGGATTGCGCTCCGCCATGTGCAGCCAGGTGGCGCCGTGGTCGAAAGGCGCGCCGCCGAGCGCATCCGGACAACTGGTCCAGGCGCGGCCGCCGAGTCGCGCCCCAGCCTCCAGCATCAGGCAGTCGATGCCGGATTCACGCAGCAGCGCCGCGGCGGCGAGCCCCGCGGCTCCCGCCCCGACGATGATCACGTCCGTCATGGGAAGCGCGCGCGCGGACGCGCGGCGATCACTGGGTCGGAACCTGCGGCCCGCCCGGGGCGGCGGGCTTGGCCGCGCCCGGCGCGGCCGGCACCGGCGCCGGCGTACCAGTCGGCACCGCCGTATGCGCCCCCGGCGGAACGGCCAGGATGTCCCGCCCGACACCGGCCGTGCCGCGATTCAGCAGCGCCAGCGCGAGCGACAGGCCGAAGAACAGGGTGGCCAGGATGGCGGTGGTGCGGGTGAGCAGGTTGGCGGTGCCGCGCCCGCTCATGAAGGCGCCCATGCCCTGCGAGGAGCCGATGCCGAGGCCGCCGCCCTCGCTGCGCTGGATCAGCACGACGCCGATCAGGGCGAGCGTCACAAGCAGATGGGCGATCAGCAGAACGGTGGTCATTCAGGGCGGGTCCCGGGGATTGATTGCGCGCCTTCTACCCCGATGGGGTGCGCTTGGAAAGCACGCGCTCGGGTCGCGCGCACCGCCGGTGAACGCGGCGCGCGCCCGGCCATCGCCCGCTCAGCCGGCGGCGCGGGCGATGGCCAGAAAATCCGCCGCCTTCAGGCTCGCGCCCCCGACCAGCGCCCCGCCCACCTCGGGCACGCGCAGCAGCCGGGCGGCATTGTCGGGCTTCACCGAGCCGCCATAGAGAATCCGGATGCCGGTCCCGGCCTGGCCGAACCGCTCCACCAGCGCCCGCCGGATGAAGCCGTGCATGGCCGCCACGTCCTGCTCCGTCGGCGTCTTGCCGGTGCCGATCGCCCAGACCGGCTCATAAGCGATGCAGCCGGCGAAATCCTCCGGCAGGCTGCCGGCGAGCTGCCCGCCGACCACTGCCGTCTCCCGCCCGGCCTCGCGCTCGGCTTCCGTCTCGCCGACGCACACGATCGGCGTGAGCCCGGCCCGTGCCGCCGCCCACGCCTTCGCCTGGACCGCGGCATCGGTCTCGCCATGGTTCTGCCGCCGCTCGGAATGGCCGAGGATGACATGGGCGCAGCCGAGATCGGCCAGCATCGGCGCCGAGATGTCGCCGGTATGAGCGCCGCCTTCCGCCGCGTGGCAATCCTGGCCGCCGAGCGCGACGCCCGAGCCGGCGAGAATCGCGGCCACCGGGGCGATCTGGGTGAAGGGCGGGCAGACCAGCAGGTCGCAGGCGAGGCCGTCGGCGCCCGCGCGCACCTCCCGGACCAGGGCTTCCGCCCCGGCGGTCAGACCATTCATCTTCCAGTTCCCGGCGATCAGCTGACGCATGTGTCTCCCCCCGTCGATAATCTCTCCGCTGTTAGAGGAAGATCGCGCGAAACGGGAGTAGGCCGGTGCATCCGCGACGTTCCAGGCGTCGCCCCGGGCTGGCCTTCCGCGCCCGCCGCACCTATGGTGCCGCCGCCGTGCCCGGGGAGACGCCGGCCGGCGCACCCCTCCCGTGCCGCCCAGGCCATTCGATCGGGATTGTCACGCACATGCTCGCCCTTTTCCGCCGCTTCGCCAGCACCTGGGCCGCGCGCCTGTTCTTCTTGTTGCTCATCGCCTCGTTCGGCGCCTGGGGCATCGCCGATATCGTCCGCAACATGGGCGCGAGCCCCGATACGGTGGCGACGATTGGGGACCAGAAAATCAGCGTCGGCGAACTCGGCGGCGCATACCGGCGGCAGTTGCAACAGGTCAGCCGCATGTTCCCGGACCCGTCGCAGATCCCGCCGGAGATGCGGCGCAGCCTGCTCGCCCAGTCGCTCGGGCGGCTTGAGATCCAGGCGGCGATCGCGGCCGAGGCGAAGCGCCTGCGACTCGTGGCGCCGGATGAGGCAGTGCGGGAGGCGGTCTATGCCATCCCCGCCTTCCAGGGCCCCAACGGCCAGTTCGACCGCGCCACCTTCAACGCCGCCATCGCCAATGCCGGCCTGACCGAGCAGCGCTTCCTCGAGCTGATGCGCGCCGACCTCAAGCAGCAGCAGGTGCTGGAATCGCTGCGCGCCGGCATCGGCGCCCCTTCCGTGCTGGTGCGCCGCGTGTTCGACCTGCAGGCCGAGAAGCGCGTGGCGGAGACGGTCGATCTACCCTTCGCTTCCGTGCCCGTCCCCGCCGCGCCGCCCGAGGCGAAGCTGCTCCGGTATTATGAGAACAACCCGGACACCTACACCGCGCCGGAATACCGCCGGATCAAGCTGATCGTGCTCTCGCCGGACACCGTCGCGCGGACCCTCGCCGTGCCGGAGGCCGATCTCCGCGCCGCCTACGAGCAGCACAAGGCCGCGTATCAGACGCCGGAAAAGCGCTCCATCCAGGTGATCACCGCGCCGGATGAGGCGCAGGCGCGGCAACTCGCGGCACTCTGGCAAGGCGGGGCGGACTGGCCGGCGATCCAGGCCGCCGCCGCCAAGGCCGGCGCCAGCGCCGCCGCGCTGGACGACGCGACCCGCGAGACCGTGCCCTCGCCGGAACTCGCCGCCGCCACCTTCGCGGCGACCGCCGGCAGCGTGACGGGGCCGGTGCACGAGCCGCTCGGCTGGCAGGTGCTGCGCGTCACCCACGTCACCCCGGCCACCAGCACGAGCTTCGAGCAGGCGCGCGAGTCGCTCCGCCAGAGCCTCGCGCGCGAGAAGGCGCTCGACCTCGTGGACCAGCGCGCGCAGAAGCTGCAGGACCTGCTGGCCGGCGGCGCCACGCTGGAC
>DATJWY010000148.1:0-43430 GCA_035500775.1 Acetobacteraceae bacterium | reverse complement strand
GGATTCCAAAGGCTTGCCTTTGGCGGGGTCCAGGGGCAGAGCCCCTGGCCTTACTTATTGTCATGCCTGCCACCGTGCGCGCGTGGCGCGATGATGCGCGTGGCAGATCGCGACCGCGAGCGCGTCCGCCGCGTCCGCGCGCCGCAGCGTGGCGCCCGGCAGCAACCGGCGCACCATCATCGTCACCTGCTCCTTGTCGGCCCCGCCGGTGCCGACCACCGCCAGCTTCACCGCCTTGGCCCCGTACTCCGCCACCGGAATCCCGGCCAGCGCCGGCGCCAGTAGCGCGACGCCGCGGGCATAGCCGAGCTTCAGGGTCGCGGTGCCGTTGCGGTTGACATAGGTTTCCTCGACGGCCGCCTCGGCCGGGCGCCAGGTTTCGAGCAGCGTGGCCAGCCCGTCATGCAGCACGCGGAGCCGTTCCGGCACGCTCGCATCCCCGTCCGTCGCGATCACGCCATCGGCCAGATGCCGCAGCCGGTTGCCATCGACCTCGATCACCCCCCAGCCGGTGAAGCGCAAACCGGGATCGACGCCGAGCAGGCGGATCATCACGCCGCCGCCAGCCTGTTCGTCGCGATCACGCCGAGAGGCGCTGCATGACGGCGTCAGGGATGTCGAAATTGGCGTAGACGTTCTGGACGTCGTCATTGTCGTCCAGCGCCTCGATCAGCTTCAGCACCCCGGCGGCCGTCTCCTCGTCGAGCGTCACCGTGGTGGTCGGGCGCCAGTCGAGCTTGGCCTCCTCCGGCACACCGAACCGGGTTTCGAGGGCGTCGCGGACCTGGAAGAAGCTCTCGACGGTGCAGGTCACCTCATGCCCCTGCGCGTCGCTCTCCGCATTATCGGCGCCGGCCTCGATCGCCGCTTCCAGCATATCGTCGGCCGAGGCGGCCTGGGCCTGGTAGCGGATCACGCCGAGCCGGTTGAACATGAAGCTCACCGAATTCGTCTCGCCGAGGGCACCGCCATGCTTGGAGAAGGCCGCCCGAACGTCCGAGGCGGTGCGGTTGCGGTTATCGGTCAGCGCCTCGACGATGACGGCGACGCCGGCCGGGCCGTAGCCCTCGTAGCGCACCTCGACATAATCCTCGCCGCCCGCCGTGCCACTCGCCTTCTTGATCGCGCGATCCACCGTGTCCTTCGGCATGTTCGCCTCGCGCGCCGCCGCGACCGCCGCGCGCAGGCGCGGATTCGACGCCGGGTCAGGCAGGCCGGAACGGGCGGAGACGGTGATCTCCCGGATCAGCTTGGCGAATTGCCGAGCGCGGCGCGCATCCTGCGCGCCCTTGCGGTGCATGATGTTCTTGAATTGCGAATGGCCGGCCATCGCCCACGTCTTCTCAGGTCTGTGGAGGGAAAGCCGGGTTTGTAGAGCAATATCGGCGGCAAGGGAAACGCACCCCGGCCAGACCAATGAAATCGCTGGCAAAACGTAAGATGCGGCCGCCTCGGGGCGTCGCGCCGGCGCGACGGCCGGCATGCGCTGGCCCGCCCGGTTGGATGCCGAGGGACGGACCAGCGCGAGGAAACCGAGTAGGACAGCCCCCGATCTCCCCTGACAAAGCCTCGTTCCCGGGCGGCCGAAAAGACCGCCCGGGATTGGATCAGCGGAAGTCGCCCAGGTGGTGGAACGCACCCGGATGGTGGTCGTCGCCCGGCTTGGAGAGGTCGCTCGACGTGGAGAAGTCGCTCGCCTTCAGATTGGTCACACCGGCGAAGGTGATCTTCGTGTTGTCGGAGAGCGTGAGGGTAGTCGAGCCGTTGGCGACCGTCTTGTTGTTGAGAGCGTTCGTCAGCTCGTTCCGGTCGTAGCCCTCCAGCCGCAGCTTGTCGCCGGACAGGGACTGGAAGTCCTTGATCACGTCCACGCCGCCCGCCTGACCATGGATGAACAGGAAGGTGTCCTTGCCGGACCCGGCATCGATCGTGGCGCGGCCGCTGCCGGCAACGATCGTGTCCTTGCCAACCCCGGCGATGATCGAGTCCTTGCCGGTCCCGGCGAAGAACTTGTCGTTCCCGCTGCTCAGCGAGCCATCCAGCGTCTCATTGCCGGACCCGGCGATGATGGTCTGCGCCTTGCTGCCCTCGGCAAAGAGCTGATCGCCGTTGCCGCCGCCGATGACCGTCGCCTTGTCGGTGCCGGCGAAGATGAGGTTGTTGCCGGCCGCGCCGCCGGCGAAATAGCCACCGCCCGGACCACCGAAGATCGTCTCGCTGCCCGTGCCGCCGATGACCGTGCTGCTCGCGAACCCGTTGATGAAGGTGAGCGCGCCAGCCCCGCCGGCGACCTGGACATGATTCGCGCCGGAGACATCGATCGTGTCGCTGCCGGAGCCGGCGGCGATGCTGTCCACGCCGACCGAGCGCACCAGATTGTTGCCCGAGCCGAGCCGGATCTCGTTGTGGCCATCCCCGGCGGCGATCGTGTCGTTGCCGGACGCGGCGATGATCGTGTCATTGCCATTCCCGGTCGTGACCGACCAGGCGGTGTCGGCGTTCGCCGAGGTCACGAACAGCGTGTTGCCGCCGCCAGCCAGGAAGGTCCCGGAGCCGCCATTCGTGAAATAGGTGAGATTGCCGGTGCCGGCGAGCACCGTCTCGTTGGCGCCGCCACCGCCGAAGATCACCGAATTCGCCGCCGTATCGACGACCGCCGTGTAAGCCGAGGTGAGCGAGGCCGACCCGTTGTCGAGCTGGATGTATTCACCGGTCAAAGCAACCGGCTGTGTATATCCGCCGGGCAAAACAGCCGGAATCTGAGGCACAAAGCCACCCGTGCCGACGGTCTGAAAAATAGCACCCTTTGCAACACCCGCATTAATGGTGCTCGCAAGAGTCTGAGCGAGTCCAAGATTTTGGGATGAGTCCAGGTTTACTTTGATCGTTGAGCCTTGCGCCCCGACAGTGGTTACACTTGCCATGACCACTTCTCCTTCGGGTTCGCGTTATGCGACACCCTCCGCTATGCTGCATCGCATGGTGTGTGACCAAAATGCAACCCTAAGTTGGTCCGGAAACGAATTATTAATGGTTTTAGGTTGCTGACCGCGATGGCAGCCACCCCTGATTGTTTTTATATCGGATTGATACGACCGAAAACCATTAAGTAATCCGTAATGAAATCAACCTGATACCCGCCCCCCATGCCAACAGCCCCACCCCGGGCCAGCCCGGCACGTGATAGTTTGAGATTGACCCATGGGAAGACCAGGCCCCCTCCGTGGCCATTCCGTCGGCCGTGCCGGCCAATGGAACCTTGGACCACTCCGCCTCTGGCCCCGTCAAAGGCGAATTTTTTAGAATCAGCAACTTAGAGAGTTTTCCGCTCACTTCAACTCACGAAAAACGCTCCAAGACTTTCATTTGGCGAGTAATTTTGTCCGACCAGATAAGTCCATGTGATCGGATATTGCTCTAAACACTAAAAGTGTCGGGGGGTCTGGGGCCTCAAGGCCCCAGTGGGGTTTGGGGCAAAGCCCCAAGTTCACAAGCGTCAGCCTAAAGCTAACACGCTCTGGCGCCTTGTTTTGAGAGCGCGATTCACGCCTTCCGACTGCCCGCCTCAAGCGAAGAGCGCTCTACGCCGGCCGAAAGCGACAAGACCCATCGCCTTCGGCCGCCGGCATCAATCGGCCGGCCAGATCTGCGAAAGCCGCCCGCCCATCCGCAACGGTTCGGCACGGCGCGCGAGTCCCGTGGCGTCATCGGTCTCGACGAACAGGCCGCACAGAGTCGCCTCGCCCTCCGCGGGCTGCAGCCTTTCGCCGGGAAGTTTCCGCCAGAAACGCAGGGCGGCCGCGTCCTTCCCCATGCCGATGACGCTGTCGTAATCGCCGCACATCCCGGCATCGCTCTGATAGGCCGTGCCACCGGGCAGGATCTGATGATCCGCTGTCGGGCAATGGGTGTGCGTGCCCACCACCACCGACACCTTGCCGTCGAAGGAATGGCCGAACGACATCTTCTCGCTGGTCGCCTCGGCGTGGAAATCGATCAGGATCGCCTGAACCGTGACGCCAAGGCGGTGGCGGGACAACAACTCGGCCGTGCCGCGGAACGGGCAGTCGAGCGTCTCCATGTACAGCCGCCCCATCGCGTTGAGCACCAAGGTGCGCCGCCCATCCACCAGTTCCACCAGCGCCGAGCCGGCGCCCGGCGTGCCAGGCGGGAAATTGAGCGGCCGGATCAGGCGTGGATGCTGGGCGAGATAGGGGATGATCTCCTTGCGGTCCCAGGCATGGTTTCCGAGGGTGATGGCGTCCGCCCCGGCCGCGAACAGCGCGTCCGCCATATCGGGTCCAAGCCCGAAGCCGTGGCTGGCATTCTCCGCGTTGACCACGACGAGATCGAGCCGCAGCCGCGTCCGCAGCCCTGGCAGCGCCGCAACGACCGCATCGCGGCCGGACCGGCCCACTAAATCGCCAAGGAACAGGATGCGCATACGGGGGATTTCTCCTTCGGCAAAACAGACCACGGTACCCGGCCAGGCCGGAACGACGATAAGACAATGGCGGCCCGGGGCATCATCCCCGGTCGCCGCCAACAGCCACAGATGCCCGGAGGGCGAAAGCCAATTCCGGCGCGGAGACGGACGGAGCCGGGCGCAACGGAGTCGCCGCGCCCGGCTCCGCGCCCGGCATCACCGCTGGCACGGAGGGATGATCCGTGCCTTAATTTTTACCGCAAAAACAGACTGTTACAGAGACTTCCGCACGTCAGCCCGCGGGCTTTCGGGGCAAGCCGGGGCGCGCAGGTCGATGACGCCGCGCTCGGTCGCGATGACGTCCAGCTTCCTGTCATGCGCGCCGCATGGCACCGCCGGCATCTCCTGGGCCGCGAAGCCGCAGCCGACCGTGAGCACGCCGGGAAGCCCCGCCAATGTCCTGTCGTAATAGCCGCCGCCATAGCCGAGGCGCATGCCCTGCCGGTCGAAGGCGACGAGCGGCACGAGCACGACATCCGGCGCGAGCAACGGCCCTGTGGGATGCACGGTGCCGAAGCGGCCGGCCTGCATCGCGGCACCGGGGAACCAGAGACGGAACAGCAAGGGATGACCGCGCGGCGGCGTCTCCGGCAGCACGATCCTGTGGCCGCGCGCATGCAGCGTCCGCATCAGCGGCCGGAGGTCGATCTCCCCCGGCATCGGCCAGACCCCGGCGACCACCGAAGCGGCCGGCAACGGCACATGGTCGAGAACATGCCGTGCGAGATCGGCCCCGAGCGAGGGAGACAGCCCCTCGCGGGCGACGAACGCCGCCCGCCGGGCGACGCGCTTGGCGTGATCGAGATCCGTCATGAACGAAAAGTGCGGAGCCGCCATGGCCGTTGGCGTCTCATCCTCCCAGAGCCTGCGAGTGCAGGTGGGCACCAGATACCGTGGCCAGGGCCACGGCAGAGCCAGCTCCCGAGAGGGTGCTTACTGGCCCTGGGGATAAATTGCCTGACGCACCGGGCAGCCCCGCACATCCTATCTAGGATTGTTCGAGGCTCGCCGCAATCTCCTCGGCCCGCTCCACGGCCCGTTCGAGCCGGGCCAGCGCTTCCAGCTCCGCCGGAGTCGGGCCGGAGGCGATGACGGGCGCGATTCCCGCCATGGCGCTCCCCATGCCGGCGCGCAGGCGATTGACCTCGATGTTGAGGTCATGCAGCTCGTCGGCCATCAGCAATGAGGCCAGGACCAGCAGCCGCGCCTCGCCGCTCTGACCACCCAGGGCCTTGATGCTGTTGATTCGGCTTTCGACCTGTTCGGACATGCGCTGCAGATGCGCTTCCTGCCCGTCCTCGCAGCCCACCGTGTAGGCGTAGCCGTTGATCCTGACCGTAACCTGCGCCATCGATACTCCTTCAGGCTGCGGTGGTCCCAAGCACCTCACGCAAATCGGCGATCAATGCATCCAGCCGGGCCGCGATCTCCTGGACCTCAGGCTTCGCCTCCTCGGGATGCCCGGAGCCCGTGGCATCCAACGCATGTGCGCGCTCGGCCTGAAACGCCGCGGCGCGGGCTATTCTTTCCAGCGCCGCATCCAGCCGCGCGGCCACGTCCCCAACCCTGTTCTCGGACATTTTGGTCTCCGCGCGCCCGGTCCCGGGGATTCTCGCAATTAACTTGAACACAAAGCGCCCAGCGGCTTCAAGGTCAAGCATGAAGCTGCCGCCTGCCGTCATCGTGCATGGCCTGCCGGATGCGCGGCGGGCCCTCGCGGCCGGCCGCCCCGTCACCCTCCTCTCCGCCCCCGGCGCCGCGCTCAATGCCGGCTGCCTCTGGTGGCGCATGCTGATGGAAGCCGCCCGCGCCGAATACCCCGGCGCCGAGGCCGCGGACCTGCTCGACTGCGCCGACGCGGCGGGCCGCGCGCTGGAGGCGATGCGCGCCGGACAGCGCGCCATCGTGCTCGACCAGGCCTGCCCGGCCTTCGCGAGCGTCGCGAACCGGGCGCGCGGGATGGGCATCCTGGTCCTGGGCACGGCGCCGCCGGCGCTCGACATCGCGGCTCTGCCGCGCGGCGGCGAAAAGGCAACGGAAATCGCTGACCAACGCCTGTGGAAATGGCTCATTTCCGCCATGGGAGCGTCGTGACACGACCGCATCCTTCGGCTAATCCGCTGCCACCGGCGGTGCGCCTCTCAGGGTCGCCTCCGGACCCGGGGTGCATTCAAACGGAAGGCTTCACCATGCGCATTACGCAACGCGTCAAGAAGATCCTCGACTGGTACGAGAGCGACAACCCCGGCACCAAGGCCAATCTGGCCCGCATTCTCATGGAGGGTAAGCTCGGCGGCACCGGCAAGGTGGTGATCCTGCCGGTCGATCAGGGCTTCGAGCACGGCCCGGCGCGCAGCTTCGCCCCGAACCCGGCGGCTTACGACCCGCACTACCATTTCTCGCTGGCGATCGAGGCTGGCCTCAGCGCCTATGCCGCGCCGCTCGGCATGATCGAGGCGGGTGCCTCCACCTTCGCCGGCGCCATCCCGACCATCCTCAAGGTCAATTCCAGCAACAGCCTGGCGACCGAGAAGGACCAGGCGGTCACCGCCTCGGTGTCCGACGCGCTGCGACTCGGCTGCTCGGCGATCGGCTTCACCATCTATCCGGGCAGCGAATACGCCTTCGCCCAGATGGAGGAACTGCGCGAGATGGCCGAGGAGGCGAAGGCCGCCGGCCTCGCCGTGGTGGTGTGGAGCTATCCGCGCGGCCCGCTGCTGGACAAGGCCGGCGAGACGGCGGTTGATATCTGCGCCTACGCCGCCCACATCGCGGCTCTGCTCGGCGCCCACATCATCAAGGTGAAGCCGCCGACCGAGCATCTGAGCCTGGAAGCGGCGAAGAAGGTGTACCTGAAGGAAGGCATCGACATCTCGACCCTGGCCAAGCGCGTCGAGCACGTCGTCCAGTCCTGCTTCGGCGGCAAACGCCTGGTCGTGTTCTCGGGCGGCGAGACGACCGGCACCGAAGGCCTGCTGGAGACCATTCGCGGCCTGCGCGATGGCGGTGCGAACGGCAGCATCATCGGCCGCAACACCTTCCAGCGTCCGCGCGCCGAGGCTCTTGCGCTGCTCGCGAGCATCATCGAGATCTTCCAGAAGCGTGACACCAAAGAGGGCTGACCGCCCGGGCGCGCCGGCTCTCCAGGCCGGCGCGCCATGGGCCGCCCCCTCGCAGCCCCACCGAGTCCATTCATGTCCGATTGCCGCCTCTACCTGATCACCCCGCCATCCCTCGATCCGCTGGCGTTTCGCGACACCCTGGCCGCCGCGCTCGATGCGGGCGACGTGGCCGCGGTGCAGCTGCGGCTCAAGGACGTGGATGACGACACGATCCGCCGCGCCATCGACGTGCTGCGTCCGGTGACGCAGGGGCGTGATGTCGCGTTCCTGCTGAATGACCGGCCGGACCTCGCCGTGCAGACCGGTTGCGACGGCGCGCATGTCGGCGCCGAGGACATGCCGGTGGCGGAAGCCCGCCGCATTCTCGGCGGGCTGCAGCTCGGCGTCTCCTGCTATGACAGCCGGGATCTCGCGATGGAGGCCGGCGAACAAGGCGCCGACTACATCGCTTTCGGCGCGTTCTTTCCGTCCTCCACCAAGGAAACCGAGGTGCGGGCCGGCACCGACCTGCTGCAATGGTGGTCGGAACTGATGGAATTGCCGGTGGTGGCGATCGGCGGCATCAATGCCGGGAATTGCGCCCCGCTGGTCCAGGCTGGCGCCAATTTCCTGGCGGTGATCAGCGCCGTCTGGGATCATCCGGAGGGGCCCGCCGCCGGCGTGCGGGCGATGAACGCGGCCATCGCCGCGGCGTAGGCCGCAACCATCCCATACGGCGGCGACAATGGCGTCAGTCAAACCGGGCGGCGCGATCCGCCGCCACGAGTCCGGCGGCCCATGCCGCGCATGCATGCCGCGATCGGGCCGCATTTGACAAGCGCGCGACGCCTCCCATAGAAACCCCGCTTCCGACCGCCTTGGCGGCGGGACCCATGGCCGGGAACGCGGACGTTGCCAGGATGATCGGTCGAAAGACCCTTTGCCCACGGCGGCGCGCCCGTCGCCTCTCTCTTTCGAGCAGGCGGCCTACCGGTGCAACAAGCCGAATTCTGGCGCAAACCAGACGGCGCAGATAAAGGATGCGGGCGCGTGACCAAGCGCACGGAAAGCAAGTACAAGATTAACCGTCGCCTCGGCGTGAACCTGTGGGGCCGCGCGAAGTCCCCGGTCAACAAGCGTGATTACGGCCCCGGCCAGCACGGCCAGCGCCGCAAGCAGAAGCCGAGCGACTTCTCCGTCCAGCTGATGGCCAAGCAGAAGCTGAAGGGCTACTACGGCAATATCAGCGAGAAGCAATTCCGCAAGTACTACGAGGAAGCGGTCCGCCGTAAGGGCGACACCTCGGAGAACCTGGTCGAGCTGCTGGAGCGCCGGCTGGACGCGGTCGTCTATCGCCTCAAGTTCGCGATCACCCCGTTCGCCGCCCGCCAGTTCGTCTCGCACGGCCACGTGCTCGTGAACGGCCGCAAGGTGAACATCCCCTCCTTCCTGGTGCGCGATGGCGATGTCATCGAGGTGCGCGAGAAGTCCAAGCAGCTCGCGGTCGTGCTGGATGCCAGCCAGAGCGGCGAGCGCGACGTGCCGGAGTATCTGGAAGTCGATCACCGCGCCATGAAGGGCCGCTTCGGCCGCGCGCCGAAGCTCTCCGACGTGCCGTACCCGGTGACGATGGAACCGAACCTGGTCGTCGAGTTCTACTCGCGCTGAACCAGAGGGTCGCCGGGCATCCTGCCCGGCGCCACAAGGACCGGCTACATCGCGGCCAGCCGCGATGTAGCCGGTCTTTTCGTATCGGGGCCCCGCGCATGGACCGCCTCGCGTGAGCACGCGGCCAAGGAATGGGCAGTCCGGGCCCAGGGATGGGGACGGGCAATCCAACCCCGCCACCGCCCGCCGGGTGCTGCGCACGGCGCTGCGCCTCGGAGTCTGGGCGCTGACAGCGCAGCTCCCGCGCCAGCTCCGCGCCCGCCGCGACGCCGCCCGCCGTCAGGCCGCCTGGGCCGAGGCCTGCGCGCGCTGGATCAGCCAGGATACGCTCACCGACGCCGGCCGCCGCGCCCTGCGCCAGAGGATCGCAGACTTGCCCCGCCGGCCGCTGATCTCGGTGCTAATGCCGGTCTTCAACCCGCCGCCCGCGCTGTTGCGGGAAGCCATCGCCTCGATCCGGCGGCAACTCTACCCCGACTGGGAGCTCTGCATCGCCGACGATGCCTCCACCGCGCCCGCGATCGGGGAGATCCTGCGCGCCGCTGCGTCCGAGGACCCGCGCATCCGCGTGACCTTCCGCCCCGCCAACGGCCACATCGCTGCCTGCACCAATACGGCGCTCGCCATGGCGCAAGGGGAACTCGTCGCCCTGCTGGACCATGACGACGTGCTGGCCGAGCATGCCCTTGCCCGCGTGGCGGCGGAATACGCCGCGCACCCGGATGCCGAGCTGATCTATTCGGACGAGGACAAGCTGGACGCGGCGGGCGAGCGCGCCGACCCGTATTTCAAGCCCGGCTTCGATCCGGAGCTGCTGCGCGGCCAGAACATGGTCAACCACCTCGCCGTCTATCGGCGGGCGCTGCTGGACCGGCTGGGTGGCCTGCGCCCCGGTTTCGAGGGCAGCCAGGACCACGATCTCGCGCTCCGGGCCGTCGCCGCCTCCGACCCCGCGCGCATCCGGCACATCCCGGCCGTGCTCTATCATTGGCGGCAAACCGCCGACTCGTTCTCCGCCGGCGCCCGCGACCGTTGCGCCGAGGCGGCAAGGCGCGCCATCGCGGCCGCCGTGCCGGACGCGACCGTGACCGCGAATCCGCTGGCGCCGCATTGGGCGCGGGTGGTGCCCCCGCTGCCCAGGCCCGCCCCGCTGGTCTCGGTGGTCATCCCGCTCCGCGCCGGGGCATGGCCGCGCCGGCTGCTGCGCGACCTCCGCCATCGCACCGCGTACGCGCCGATGGAGATCATTCTCGTGCAGGCCGCCGCCGCCGCGGACCAGGCCACACCTCGCGACGGCGCGCGCCGGCACCCGCCGCCTGGTTTCCGCCTGCTCCACCCCCCTGGCGCCGCCTCCCGCACGGCCCTGCTCAACCACGGCGCGGCGGCGGCGCGGGGCGAGATCCTGCTCCTGCTCGACAGCCAGGCCCGAATCATCGCGCCCGATTGGCTGGAGGTGCTGGTACGGCAGGCGCTGCGGCCGGAAATCGGCGCCGTCGGCGCCAAGCTGCTCCGCCGCGACGGGCGGGTGGCGGAGGCCGGATTGTGGCTCGATCCCGTCAGCGTCGTGCGCAACCCGTATGAAGGCTGGCCCGGCGATGCGCCCGGCTATTTTGGGCATTTGCTGCTGGAGCGATCCGTCAGCGCGGTTTCCGCCGCCTGCCTCGCCATAAGCCGGGAAACCTTCATGGCGCTCGGCGGATTCGATGCCGTATCCCTGCCCGATGCCTACGCCGATACCGATTTCTGCCTGCGGCTGGGCGCGCGCGGCCTGCCCACGCTCTGGACGCCGTTCGCGCGGCTGGCCCTGAGCGGCACCGTGCGGCACAATGCGGACGAGGCCGCGGCCACCCATATGCGGACGCGCTGGGGCGACAGGCTGGCCGCCGATCCCTATAGGCCGGAGGGGATGCCGGACTTGCTCGCCTCGGTGCTGTTCGGCTCCAGCCCCGGCCAATCCAGGCGTGGCGCGCCGCCGCCATGACATGGACCGGGTGGAAAATGCCTTAATATCAATCAACTCAACGACTAGCGAAAACATTAAGTCGAGGGAATTTCTATAATAGATTGTTTTTCTGACCTTCATCCTCCTTGAACACCGCCCCGCGCGCCAATTCGGCCGCGCATGACACGGTTCAGCAGCGACGCCGCCCATCTTGCGCTATCCCAGGTGCGGAATCCCGTCGCGATGCACAGATAATCCAGCATCATCACCCGAGACCCGAATGACCCAGGCCCAAGAAATCGCTCGCCGCCGCACCTTCGCCATCATCTCCCACCCGGACGCCGGTAAGACGACCCTGACCGAGCGCCTGCTGCGCACCGGCGGCGCCATCCAGCTCGCCGGCAATGTGCGGGCCAAGGGCGAGCGCCGCCGCACCCGCTCCGACTGGATGGGCATCGAGCGCGACCGCGGCATCTCCGTCGTCACCTCGGTGATGACGTTCGAGCACAATGGCTGCGTTTTCAACCTGCTCGACACGCCGGGCCACGAGGACTTCTCCGAGGATACCTACCGGACGCTCACTGCGGTCGATTCGGCGGTCATGGTGATCGACGCCGCCAAGGGCATCGAGGCGCGCACCCGCAAGCTGTTCGAGATCTGCCGCCTGCGCGACATCCCGATCATCACCTTCATCAACAAGATGGACCGCGAAAGCCGCGACCCGTTCGAGCTGCTCGACGAGATCGCGAACACGCTCGCGCTGGACACCGCCCCCGCCACCTGGCCGGTGGGCCGCGCCGCCGAGTTCATCGGCACCTACGATCTGCGCACGCGGGAGACGCGGCTGACCCAGCCGGTCGAGCAATCCGATCCGCGCATGCAGGCGCTCGGCGAGGAGATCGACCTGGTCCGCGCCGCGCTGCCGGAATTCGACCGCGACGCCTTCAATGCCGGGCATCTGACGCCGGTCTTCTTCGGCAGCGCCATCCGCGAGATCGGCGTCGCCGACCTGCTGGACGCGCTGGCCGCGTTCGGGCCGCCGCCGCGGGCGCAGCCGGCCGATACGCGCATGGTGCAGGCGACCGAGCCGGGCCTCACCGCGCTGGTGTTCAAGATCCAGGCGAACATGGACCCCAACCACCGGGACCGCATCGCCTTCGCCCGCGTCTGCTCCGGGCGGCTGGAGCGCGGCATGCGGCTCAAGCAGGTGCGCACCGGCAAGCTGATCCCGCTGCACGCGCCGCAATTCTTCTTCGCCCGTGACCGCGCCCTGGCCGAGGAAGCCTTCGCCGGCGACGTGGTGGGCATCCCCAATCACGGCACGCTGCGCATCGGCGACACGCTGACCGAGGATGAGGAGCTGAACTTCGTCGGCGTCCCTTATTTCGCCCCGGAGATCCTGCGCCGCGTCCGGCTGGACGATGCGATGAAGGCGAAGAAGCTGCGCCAGGCGCTCCAGGAACTGGCGGAGGAAGGAGTGGTGCAGCTGTTCCGGCCGCAGGATGGCAGCCAGCCGATCGTCGGCGTGGTCGGCACGCTCCAGCTCGACGTGTTGCAGGCGCGGCTCGCCGGGGAATACGGCGTCGGCATCGGCTTCGAGCCGGTGCCCTACAACCTCGCCCGCTGGGTCTCGGGCGACCGGGCGGCGATCGCCAAATTCGCCCAGGAGCAGCGCAGCGCCATGGCCGATGACGTGGATGGCGATCCGGTCTTCCTCGCTACCTCGGCCTTCATGATGCGGCGGACCTCGGAGATGAACCCCGATCTCACCTTCCGGGACCTCAAGGATTTCCGGGCGGAAAAAGCCGTGGCCTGAAGCCTACCCTGACCTACCGGGAGCACGGGCCAGATGCCCGCCTCCCGCGGGGCAACCCGCCCCCGTCTGTCACGTAAGACTTGTATCCGGTGCCGCTCTGGCCCGGAGCCGACCTACGCGACAGGGATTGAGGCTGCCATGCAGACACAGGACCCGATCGAAACCGCCAAGGCGCTGCTCCAGCGCCACGGGCTGCGCGCGCGAGCGGTCGCCCAGGAACATGTCGCCGAATCGCAGGTACAAGGAGATACCGCTGCGTTCGCCCACTGGGAGTCGGTTGCCCGCACCCTCGACGAGTTACGGCAACAGGAATGGCCGAAACCCGCACGGCATTGAGCGCCGCGGCAGGCGCTTGAAAGGCCCAGGGGCGCTGCCCCTGGACCCCGCTGGGGCCTTGAGGCCCCAAACCCCCGATCACTTAGAGCAATATCCGATCAGATGGGCTTATTTGATCGGATAAAACTACTTCTAAATGAAAGGCTTAGAGCGTTTTCTGTGAGCTAAGGCGAGCGGAAAACGCTCTAAGTAATGGATTCCAAAGGCTTCGCCTTTGGCGGGGTTCCAGGGGCGGAGCCCCTGGCCTTTGGGCCTCAAAGGAACTTGGTCGCGATATCGGTCGAGGACCGCGTGCCGAGATCGTCGTAGTGCGCGGCGAGGAAGGCTTCCGCCTTGCAGCGGCCAAGCTCGAAGAGGTGCCGCAGGAACTCCTGATCCGGATTGAACTTGGACGAGACGTTGAAGTCCGCCAGTTCGTCCTCGGCGTCGATCGTGTGGATAAACACGCGCGTGTGCCGCGCGGCATCGAGTTCACCGCGATCGATCAGGTCGGAGACGAACTTAATGGCGCGCATCTCGCGCATCAGGCTTGAATTGAAGCTCAACGTGCTAGCGCGGTCGAGGATACTGGCGGCGGTCTTCGGCACCGTCTGGAAGTTGATGGGGTTGATCTGGATGATCAGGATGTCCGGGCCGCCGCCCATGTAGATCACCGGAAAGATCGGCGGGTTGCCGCAATATCCGCCGTCCCAGTAGGCCTCGCCGTCGATCTCCACCGCCTGGAACAGGAATGGCAGGCAGGCGGATGCCATGACGGCATCGGCGGTGACATCGGCGCCCTCGAAGACGCGCATGCGGCTGGTGCGGACATTCACGGCGCAGACGAACAGGCGCGGACCGGACGGAGCCTCGTGCAGGCGACGGAAATCGACGTGCCGGACCAGGAGGTCGCGCAACGGGTTGGTGTTGGCCGGGTTTAGCTCGTAGGGCGAGAACAGCTTGGAAAGCATGTCGGCAAGCCGCCAAAACGGCGAGAAATCCATGTTGCCGTGACTGAGCAGCCGATCGAGCAAGGAAGGCTGGAATGGACCCGCCTGACCAAGCATGGAAGCGGTGGTCCAAAACGCCGAGAGCCGCTCGCGCGCCGCATCCGCCCCGCCGATCGCCAGACCATAGGCCAGGAGGGCGGCGTTCACGGCGCCGGCCGAGGCGCCGACAATCGCCTCTACCTCGATGCGCGGATCCTCCAGGAGCCGATCGAGCACGCCCCAGGTGAAGGCGCCATGCGACCCGCCGCCCTGCAGCGCGAGCTTGATCCGTTTCGGCGCGGCCGCGCGTGGTGCTGTCATGGCGCCGGATCCGTCCTGCATGAAACCGCTCTATTTCTCGTCGAAGGCCACGACACCATTCCAGTCCGCCGCCGGCGGCGGCCGCTGCTGAAAGGCGTGGATACGGGCCGCATAGAGCCGGCGCAGGGCATCGTCCTCCGATACGCCTCCAAGCGCAACCATGCGCTCCTCTGCTTCCTCGAACCGCCTGTCGAGATAGCTCTCGACCATGGCATCCCAGGCAGCCGCCCAGGCGATTCGCTCGGGACTGATGACCAACCCGGCATCGGACGCCACGCCGTGCGACACGAGACCGAGCAGCTCATGGATATCGGTGGGCTCGATCCGCCCCTTCGGCAGCACCCGATCAACGCGACGGAACACGAAATCCGGGCCGGCGGCAGTTCGGGTCGCGGCGGTGACCAGGATAGCGGTGCCGTAATACTTGTTCAGGCTCTCCAGGCGTGAAGCCATGTTCACCGTGGCACCGAGCGCCGTGTAGGCCAGCCGGTCGACGGCGCCGAAATTGCCAACCGCCACCTCGCCGGTGCTGATACCGAAGCGGGTGCGCAGCGGTGGCCAGGCCTGTTGCAGGAACTCGCGCTCCAGCCTCTCGCACACCAGGCGGCAGTGGAGCGCGGCGCGGCATGCATGCGCGGCGTGGGCGGGATCGGCCGTCGGCGCGTTCCAGAGCGCCATGATCGCATCGCCGATAAACTTGTCGATCGTGGCGCGGTCGGCCATGAGCGACGTCACAACCTGTTCGAAATATTGTGACATCACCCACATCAGCCGATTCGCATCCATGCTGTCGGCGAGCGTGGTGAAGCCTGTGATGTCGGTGAACATCACCGTCACGACCCGGCGCTCGCCACCGAGCCGTGCCGCGCCCCCGGTGTCCACCAGTTGCCGGACCAGGTCCTTCGGCACGTACTGGCCGAAGGCGCGCAGCGTCGCTTTCATGGTGCGCATGGTCCCGGCCAGGGACGCGACCTCGGTGATGTGCGAGCGCACGCGCAGCGGCTTGTCGAGATCCAGGTGGCCGATCGCCACCGCCTCGCGGCTGAGCGCGGCAAGCGGCCGGGTAACGCGGCTCGCGGTCAGGCCTATCGCCCCGAGCCCCACCAGCGCCGCGGCCAGCCCGACCTTCAGCATGCGCGCCGCGGCACGGGCAATCGGCCCGGTGAAATCCGCCTCCGGGGCGGCGACGACCACCAGCGCCGGCAGGGCGGCGACGC
This sequence comes from Acetobacteraceae bacterium, assembly GCA_035500775.1. Classification (GTDB taxonomy): domain Bacteria; phylum Pseudomonadota; class Alphaproteobacteria; order Acetobacterales; family Acetobacteraceae; genus DATJWY01. The sequence continues at coordinate 27,575 of DATJWY010000148.1, read as the reverse complement.
TCGGCAGCGGTGTCAGCCGTGCCAGCCAGGTCTCGCCATCGACCGTCAGCGCCAGCGTGCTCCCAGGGAGCAGCGCCCCCGTCGCGTAGGCCGTCCAGAGCGCCTGATCCAGCGGCTCCTGCGAGAAATTCAGCGCTTCCCACTCCCCGGTCGTCCTGGACACGGCGCGGCCGGGATCGGAATGCGCCAGCACGATCCCGCCCTCGTCCATCAGGAACGCCACGCCATGACGGCTGGCCCGTTGTCCGGCGAGATCGGCGCCAATGACGTCCAGAGTGACGTCGAACCCGACCGCGCCGCCCCCCGGCAGCGCCCGCACAACGGCGAAGCCGGGGCGCAGCACCGAGGGAAGCTGATGCACGACCGTGGTGGCCGTTCCTTCGGCGTTCATCGCGGTGCGGTACCAGATTTGCGTCCGCTGGTCTGGCGCCGTGCTTGCCGCCCGCCGGCCCAGGATGCCGTCCTGCGCATTCAGGAACAGCCAAGGGGCATCAGCCCCCGGGGCGGCGACGCGCATCGCCCAACGCGCCGCCTTCGGTATGGCCAACCGGGTGCGTAATTCGGGATCGACCGCGAGCACCTCGATGAGCACGCCATCCGCGCGCGCGAGCATGACCGCCTGCGCCTGCGGCAGGGCCACCAGCATTTGCAGGAGCAGGGATCCTGTCCACGGCGGCTCGCTCCCCTCCGGAAGAGGGCCGAGGCTGGCCGCGACGGTTGTAAGGGCGGCATCGAGGGGCGCCATCGCCGCCTCCACGCGTGCCGCCGTACGATCGGCGAGTCCCGTCACCGCGACCTCGGCCGCCTCGGCGGCGGCGCGCCGGCTCTCGTGCTGCATGACCGCGAGCGTCACCGCCATGACCATGACGAAGAGCAGGGTGAAGGCGGTGAGAATCGTGATGGTGAAGCTCAAAGACAGGCCGCGCCAGGGTGGGGCGTCCGCAGCCGGAGGCTCCGGCGGAAATAACGGACGCCGGGCCTCGGCCAGTGCGGCCAGATACATCGCCCGTGCATCGGCGCGCGGCATGGCATCCAATGCGACGGCGGCGGCATCGGCGCCGTCGGCGCCGAGCCGACCGGCGGCCAGCGCGAAGGCGCGGAGCTGCGCCGCCGCCAGCACGGGCAGGCCGAAGCTATTGCCAACCGGGGTTGGCGGCGGGAGGTCACGCAGAAAGGCGAGCCGGCCGGCAAAGCGCGCGGCGAGCGCTCCGCCAGGCGTATGGGCCCGCTCCGCGGCCAGCGCCTCGCCGAGCCGCCAGCCCAGTTCGGGAAGCAGGCTGCCGAACAGGTCCGCCTCCACGGCCAGGGCACGCAGGCGGTCGGGGGCGGCGCCGAGCGGCCCTGGAGGCAGCGCGCCGGACGCCCGCGCGGCATTCTCGGCGGCCAGGGAAGGCTCGGTTCCGTCGATAACGTAGCGGATCACGGCCAGATCGGATGCCGGCACGTCCCCTGCCGCGGCGCAGTCACAGGTGAGTGTGGCCGATCGTGCCTCCAGGGCGCCGACCGACGCGCCCTCGGTAGGCCAGGAACCGTCATGCAACAGATCATGTCCGAGCATGGCGACCACACCGAGCGCCGCCATCCGCGTATCGATCCACCCCCGCTTACGTGCCGCGCCCGCGAGCCAGCCCATCGCGAGCGTCGCCTCGATGAAATGATGGCGGTTGTGATAGGGCTGTTCCGGCACGGAAGCGGCATGCGCGTCCAGCATGGCGACGAGGCGCGCAGCCGTGGCAACGAGGTCGGGGAAGGCGGCACCGTCCGAACCGGCCGCCTTCAGCGCCGCCCGAACGGCATCGGCCGCGTCCGGGGGTTGGCGACGCAGCGCCAGGAACAAGGCCTCGGCCCCATCCAGCCCAGGGAAATGCTCCAGAAAGCTCTGCATGGCGGTACCGCTATTACGGTGGATAGAACAGCCAGGCGTGCCGATGCGGTGTTCGCGATATATTGAGGTCGACCAGGGGCTCCGCCCCTGGACCCGGCTGGGGCCTTGAGGCCCCAGATCCCCAATCACTTAGAGCATTTTCCGTTCGCCTTGGCTCGCGGACAATGCTCCTTGTCTTTTCTTTGGCGAGCAATTTTATCCGATCAGATGAGTCCATCTGATCGGATATTGCTCTAAGTAATGGATCCCAAAGGCTTAGCCTTTGGCGGAGCCCCTGGCCTCTACTTAAACAGAGGCGCCAACCAGCCGCTCCACGACCCGCGCCCGCCCCATCAGCGGCAGCAGGTCGCGCATTTCCGGGCCGCGCTCCTCCCCGGTCACCGCCAGACGCAGGGGATGGAACAGCGACCGCCCCTTACGGCCGGTGCGGTCCTTGATCGCGTTCACCCAGTCGGCCCACACATCGCCAGTCCATGGCTCCGGCGGCAGCACGTCGAGGGCCTCGCGAAGGAACGCCTCCTCCCCCTCGATCACCGGCGGCACGATGTCGCCCGCGACCACATCCCACCAGATGCGCGCCTCGCTCATCATGTCCAGATTGCCGCGCACCGCTTCCCAGAAGGCAGGCGTCGCCCCCGGCGGCAGCCGGTCGCGCACCGCGTCGAAGTCGAGGCCGTGCAGCACGCGGCTGTTCAGCGCGAGCAATTGCCGCGTGTCGAACCGCGCCGGCGAACGCGAGACGGTGGTGAGATCGAAGGCGGCGGCCAGCGCCGGCAGGTCGAGCGGCTCCGGCGCGCCGGAGGTCCCAAGCCGCGCCAGATATGAGGTGATCGCGCGGGGCTCCACGCCGTCCTGCCGCAGGCTGCGCAGCGACAGGCCCTCCAGGCGCTTCGAGAGCTTGCCGCCAGCCTCGTCCACCAGCAGCGGCAGATGCCCGAAGCCGACCCGCGCCGGATCGCCGCCGAGCGCCTCCCAGAGATCGAGCTGCACGGCGGTGTTGGTCACGTGATCCTCGCCGCGGATGATCTGCGTCACGCCGGCGGCGAGATCGTCCACCACGGAGGTAAAGGTGTAGAGCGGCGTGCCGTCGGCCCGGATCAGCACGGGGTCGGAGAGCGAGGGCAGCTTCACCTGCTTCCGCCCGAGCACCGCGTCGTTCCAGGTGATCATCCGGTCGGAGAGCAGGAAGCGCCAATAGGGGCGCTTGCCGCCGGCCTCGGCCGTGGCGCGCTGCTCCGCCGTCAGCCTGAGCATGGCGCGGTCATAGACCGGCGCATGGCCGCGCTTCAGCCGCATCTCCCGCTTGGCGCGGAGTTCCTCCTCGCTCTCGAAGCAAGGATAGAGCCGGCCGGCGGCGCGCAGCCGGTCGGCCGCCTCGGTATAGGCGTCGAGGCGTTCGGACTGGCGGAAGCTCTCATCCCATTCGAGGCCGAGCCAGCGCAGATCCTGCACCTGCGATGTCTCGAACTCCAGGCGCGAGCGGGACCGGTCGGTGTCGTCGATCCGCAGCAGGAAATGGCCGCCATGGCGGCGGGCGGTGAGATAATTGGCGAGGGCGATCCGGGCATTGCCGACATGCAGCATGCCCGTCGGGCTCGGCGCGAAACGAACCTTCATGCCTCGTCCGGCTCCTCGTCACGACGCGGATCGAGGGCGCGCCAGTCGCGCTCACTCGCCGCCGCCGGGGTTTCGGCGAAATCAGCCAGTTCCGCGGCGCTGCGCCAGCCGGCTTCGCCGGCCTCCAGCACCTCCGCATCCTCGCCGAAGGCTAACCAGGCATCCAGCACCGCGCGCGCCGACAGGCCGGGGGCGCGGCAACGCTCCAGGCTGTCGCGCACATAGGCGCGGGCGAAGGCATTGGCCTGCATCAGGGTCGGGAAACCGCGGATTTCCTCGACGATATTGTCCTCCGCACCGCCCGACAGGTCGAGGATGCGCACACGCCAGCCGCCCTCGGGCGCGAACAGATCGCTCATGGGCGGCCCCGGGTGGGACGGAGATTCTGGCAACGATCGGAATAGCGAGACATGCAGCGGACTTAAGCGTGCACGGCCGGAAGCGCAATCTGGAAGGCCAGGGCTCTGCCCTGGACCCGCCAAGGGCCGAAAGGCCCTTGGAACCCGTTACTTTTGCAAAATGCGCCTAAGGTCCAGGACCGGCCATCGAGAAACCCAAGAAAAGAAATGGATTTCAAGGCTTCGCCTTTGATGGGGTCGAGGGGCGGAGTGGCCCAAGGTTCCGCCGCTCCACGGGGGCGGTGGAATGGCCACAGAGGGAAAGCCCCTCGCCTTGCACCGCCCAGGGTCAAGAGCCGCTTGCGTCACTCCGGCGGCAGCGGATTGCAGGCCACCGCGGCCGCGCGCGCCAGCACCAGCATGCGCCGCGCCGCCACGCCGGCCCCGGCCATCTCGCCGATCAGATGCGCGAGCAACGGGTTCGACAGCAGGGCATGCGCCGCCGTGTTGGCCGCGATCTCCGTGACCGCCGCCGTGCTCGCGGCCAGCACCGTGCGCCGCAGCAGCCCGAGCGTCGCGAACCAGCCCGGCCGCAGCCCGTGCAACGCCGCGACCTGGCGGATCAGCCGCAGGCCCCGCCAACTGACCAGCAGCACCACCAGGGCCGGGGCCGGCGCGGCGGCCATCCCCGCCACCACCTGCACCGCGGCGGCGCGTCCGAGTCCGTCCGCGCGGGCGCGCAGATCGGCCGAGGGACCGGCGCGGAGCAGCGCCAGGATCGCATCCGGGTCGTTGGCGGCGTCGATCGCCGGGCGCAGCGCCGCGCCCTCCGGCAACACGCCGAGCCAAATGCGGGCGGCGGCATGGATGCGCCTTCCCTCCCCGGAGGCAAGGTCCCGGCGCAGCCGGTCGATGCCGTGCAACGCGGCAAGCCCCCGCGCCTCCCGCCAGAAGCCGAGGCCGATCAGGCCGAAGCCGATGACGGCGAGGCCGAGCGTGGCCCAGCCGAGGGCCGGCGCCCGGGCGAATTGGTCGGTCACGAAATTGCCTGTCTGCAGCAGCGCGAAACCGAACAGCAGCACGCTGAGGCCGGCGGTCACGAGCGCCGGCATGCCCCAGCGCGGCTCCGTCTCGCCGGACAGGACGGGCGGAACAGGCAGCGCGGCTTCGAGGCGCGGCGCCAGGTCCGGTTCGGCCTCGATTCGCGGAGCGATGGTCATAAGGCCAGGGCTCCGCCCTGGACCCGCTGGGGCCTTGAGGCCCCAGACCCCCATGACTTGTGCGGGTCTGGGGGCGCTCGCCCCCAGTGGGGGTCCAGGGGGCAAAGCCCCCTGGCCTTCACCGCGGATGCCGGGATCAAACCACATCCTCCAGCAAATACACGAGCAGCGCGTCGAGGCCGATCTGCGGCACCCCTTCCCGCCCGCCGCCCGGCGGCCGCACCGGTTCGAAATCCGGCAGGGCCAGGAACGGATGCGCCCAGAAACCCGCATCCGGCGGACGGTCCGGCACCTCGCCGGGATAGGAGCGGGTGAAGCGGGAGTCGCCGACGACCCGCCCGCGCACCGCCGAAACCGGCCGGCCTTCCAACGTCCACACGAAATCCTCGGTGCAGCGCACGGAGGCCAGGGCGAACGCGGCGCTCATGGCCCCACCCTGCCCCGGCACGCCGGTCAGCGCGCGCATCAGGGAGGCGAGATTGCCCCGCTGCCGCTCGGCGACATGGTCCACCTTGGTCGCCGCGAAGGCCACCCGGTTGATGATCCGCCCGGGCAGGCGCAGTTCCCGCAAGGCCGTCAGGGCATCAGTCCAGGAAAACCGCCAGCGCAGCGCACCGGCGGCGGCGGCCAGCGCCGCGCTTGCATCCTCGAAGGCCGCCGGCCCCGCATGCAGCGCCGAGAGCACGTCGGCGAGCACCACCAACCGGTCCAGATTGCCGAAGAGCGGCGAAACCAGATCCTGCCGGACCGCCGCGCGATAGGCGTCGTAACGCCGCGCCAGCAGGGCGGCGAGGCCGCTCTGGCCGGGCAGCGGGAAGAAAGTCATCCAGGGCGACTCCGGCCCCGGCGGCGGCATCAGGAAGCGCCCGGGTTGCAGATAGGAGAGGCCCGCCTCGTCGCGCAGACGCCCGAGTGCCGCGCGGTACAGCCGGTGCCCGGTGGCGGCCAGTCCCTCATCGGCGGCGGCGCGCGCCGGCAGGCCATGCGCGAAGGCGAGGAAATCCCGCGCCAGCCCGAGCGCCGGCCCGGTCTCCAGCCGGCGCAGCATCGCCGCCGACCAGCGGGCAAAATCCTGATCCAGCAACGGCAGGTCGAGCAGCCACTCGCCGGGATAGTCGAGCAACTCCAGCCGCCAGCGACTGGGCGGCAGCGGCAGCCCCGGGCGAGCAATGTCGAGGTCGAGCGCCAGCAACGAGACCGCATCCGTGCGCGCCGGCCAGCGCGGCGGATCGGCGGCCAGGGCGGCGACATGGCGCCTGTGGTCGAAGCGGGGCAGCCCCTCCGCGCCGGCCGGCGCCAGGGCGACGCGCAAAGACCGTCCTCCGAGCCGCTCGCTCACCGCCGGCAGTGCGGGCAGGCCCGCGCCAAGCGCCAGCAGGTTCGTCGCGAGCGAGGTCAGGAAGGCGGTTTTCCCGGCCCGCGAGAGGCCGGTGACGCCGATGCGGATGGTCTGGCGGAACCCGAGCCCCGCGAGGGAGGCGAGTCCCGCCCGCGCGAAGGGGATCAGGGACGTTCGATCAGCTCGATCTTGTAGCCATCGGGATCTTCGACGAAGGCGATCACCGTCTTGCCGAACTTCACCGGGCCCGGCTCACGCGTGACCTTGCCGCCGCCCTGGCGCACCTTCTCCGCCGCCGCGGCGACGTTGGGCACGCCGATCGCCAGGTGCCCGAAGGCCGTGCCGAGTTCGTACGGGCCGGTATGGTCCCAGTTATAGGTCAGCTCCAGCTCGGCCTGGCCGGTGCTGTTATCACCAAAGCCGAGAAAGGCCAGCGTGTAGCGCCCTTCCGGCACGTCCCAGCGCCGCAGCTCCTGCATCCCGAGCAGCGTCGTATAGAAGGCGATGCTGCGTTCCAGGTCGCGCACACGGATCATCGTGTGCAGAAATTGGCCCATCTGTGCTCTCCTTGGTCGGGGACGAAGGCCCCCTGGATGCTCCCCGAGCGACCGCTCCCCGGCGTTACAAGGCGGCGCGCGCCGACTCGACCGGCGAGAAATGCGAGGCGGGTAGATTATCGGGGTCGATCCCGAGCAGGAAAAGCCCCGTCCTGTCGGCTTCAGCCCTGCATTGGGCGGTATCGGTCAGCAGGGTGCCGCCGGCCTCGAAGGCGATGCCGCGCAGCCCGGCCGCCGCGGCCGCGACGATGGTGCGGGGGCCGATGGTCGGCAGGTCGGCGCGGCGCTCCTGCCCCGGTTTGACCAGCTTGACGAGCACGCCGCCCTGGCCCGGCCGCGCGAGATCGCCGGCGCGCGCCAGCATCTGATCGGTGCCCTCGATCGCCTCCACGGCAAGCACGATTCCCTGCTGCACGATGCAGCCCTGGCCGACATCGGCCTGACCGAGCGCGCGGGCCACCGCGACGCCGCGCGCGATATCCGCCATCGCCGCCGCATCGGGCGCCGCATGGCTGAGCAGGCCGAGCGGGCCGAGCGCCTGGGTCAGGACCTCGTGCGCGCCGAGCACGCGGAAGCCTTCCTCGCCCAGCACGCGCACCACCGCGGCGAGCAACCCGTCATCCCCGCCGAACATCGCCCGGCCGACCCGGGCCAGAATCCGCGCCCCCTCGGCATCCGGCCGGAGATCCAGCAAGGATGGCCGGCGCACCGGGCCGACGAGGACAAGATCGCGGCAATCCTGTTCCCGCAGCAGGGCCATGGCCTTGCCGGCCGCGCCGAGGCGGACATAGGCATGCGGATAGGCGCCGATCACCGCGGGTTCGGCGAAATCCTCGAAGCCGACAATGAAAACCGTGCGCCCGGCCGCCCGCGCCGCTTCCGCGACCCGGCCCGGGAACGGACCGCCGCCCGCGAGAATCCCGAGTGCTCCAGCATGTGGAAGTTCCGCGCTGGATAAATCAACCATCAGTTACTCACACAATCTCATCTATGGATCTGAAAGAAATTGTCGCTCCCCGAGCGGCCAGCATTTTTCCCTTGTTATCACACAAACGTGAGAGTAGCCTCGTATGCAGGCTCACGGATCGGTGAGACACGTCGCTGGAGATTCTTCCATGGACTACGAAGACGACGCCGTACCGGCCAACGCGAACGGCATCTCCCAGTGTCTGCGCATGCTGGCCGAGGAGGCCGCGGCCCTCAGGCTGACACGAACCCTCTCCGCCATCAAGGACGCGCTCGAGATCGCCAAGGCGGAAAGCGGCGACGAAACCGGCGCGGAAACGGATGATCTCCTGATGGAGCCCTGCGCCTCCCAGACGATCCACTGACACGCCTCCCCCGACCGTCTGGCCGGGCGATCCCTGGTCACGTCGTTTCGGGGGAGAAGCGGGCAAAACGCCCGCAGCGACCAGGAAGACCGGCTTCATACGGGGCAACTCTCGTACAGGGTTGCCCTTACAGCGCGATCGCTTGAGGCTGACAGTCGGAAAGCGTGAAACGCGCTCTCGGAACAATGCGCCAGGCTGTGATCGGATCGGTCAACCTGATCCGATCACGGTCTGGACGTTGAGCGGCGGGACACCCCGCCAATCCTGCCCTCGGCCGGTGCATCGTCGTCGTGATCGCCCGCGGCGAAATCGCGACCGCGCGCGACTTGACCCGCCTATTCCTGATCCGCCCCATCGTGGCGACGCCCGGCCCGGATCAGACCGCGCCGGCTCGGCATTTCGAGGAAGGCGAGCACCTCCGCCACGAACGGATCGGCGCCATGGCTGGCGCGGACGGCGGCGAGTCGATCGGCGAACACGGGCTGCGCCGTTCCCGCCCCGAACAGTGCGCGATAGGCCGCGCGCAGGCGATGTTGCCCGGCCCGGTCCACACCGCGCCGCTTCAGGCCGACCAGGTTCAGCCCAATCAGCCGGGCGCGATTGCCGATCACGAGGCCGAACGGGATGACATCCGCCTCGACCCCGGAAACGCCACCGATCATGGCGCCACGGCCGATTCGGACGAACTGGTGCAGCGCCGCGGACCCGCCGATGACGGCGTTGTCGCCGATCGTGACATGGCCGCCCATGACGACGTTGTTCACCACGATCACGCCGTCGCCGATGTCGCAATCATGCGCCACGTGGGCAACCGCCATCAGCAGGCAATCCGAGCCCACCCGCGTGATCCCCGACCCGGTGACGGTGCCGCGATGGATGGTCACATGCTCGCGGATCTGGGTGCGGTCGCCGATCTCGCACAGCGTCGGCTCACCCTTGTATTTCAGGTCCTGCGGCGGCAGGCCGATGCTGACGAACGGATAGATCACGCAATCGGCGCCGATGCGCGTGCGCCCGTCCACAACGACGTGCGAGGTCAGCCGCGTGCCCCGCTCGATGACGACCTCCGGCCCGACATGGCACCACGGACCGATCCGCACCCCCCCGGCAATGCGGGCACCCGGCTCGACAATGGCGGTCGGATGGATCTCTCGCTCCGAGTCCTGCGGCAAGCCAAGAATGTTCGTGGATTGATCCATGCGGTGTAAACCAGAACTCGCTCTGCGGGCGCCCCCACCCTAAGGGGGCGCCACGAAATGACCAATCAAGCAATATTACTGTGCGTTTCGGCGACCCCGAACCGCTCTGGCGCAGCCGTGACGAGGGATCGCCGCTATTTATCCATGATCATGGCGCTGTAGGTCGCCTCCGCGACCGAAACGCCATCAACCCGCGCGACGCCATGGAACTTCCAGACGTTGCCGCGATGCCGCTCCTTGGTGACATGGATGCGGAGTTGATCGCCCGGAACCACAGGCCGGCGGAACTTCGCGCCCTCGATGGTCATGAAATAGACCACCTTGCCGGCCGCTTCCGGCCCGAGCGTCTCCACCACCAGGACGGCGGCGGTCTGCGCCATGCTCTCGATGATGAGCACGCCGGGCATCACCGGATGATTCGGGAAATGTCCCTGGAAGAACGATTCGTTAACCGAAACGTTCTTGATGCCAACCGCGGATTGGTTGCGCACCAGATCGACCACGCGGTCGATCAGCAAGAACGGGTAGCGGTGCGGGATAGCGCGGGTAATGCGCGCAATATCAACCAAGGGAACGACGTCGCGCGTCATCCCCGCCTCCGGCTCGTGCTCGTCCCGCTCGCTCTGCCGCGGCGCCTCTGTCGTCGTACCGTCCATGGGAAGTTCAGCCCGCACCTTCATCCTGCGTCACGCTGCCCGGAAGTCCCGCGGGCCGTCGCGCCGCGAGTCGCTTCAACACGGCAACGTTCCGAAAAAACTCGCGCACCGGCATCGCGGGGCTTCCGAGCACATCCCGACCCGCCGGAACATCCGACATGACCCCGGCCTGCGCCCCGACCCTGGCCTTGCGGCCGATCCGCAAATGCCCGGTGAGCCCCGCCTGAGCCGCGATCTCGACGAAATCCTCGAGCACGGTCGACCCGGAGATGCCCGCCTGCGCGACCACCACGCAACACCGGCCAAGGCGGACGTTGTGCCCGATCTGCACCAGATTGTCGAGGCGCGAGCCGGCGCCAATCACCGTGTCTTGCGCCGAGCCGCGGTCGATGGTGGTGTTGGCGCCGACCTCCACGTCGTCTTCCAGGATCACCCGGCCAAGCTGCGGCACGGTGACGAATCCCGCCGGCGTGGCCGCGAAGCCGAAGCCTTCCTGGCCGATCCGCGCGCCGGGATAAACATAGACGCGGTCGCCGAGCAGGGCATGGCTGACGCTGGCATGGGCCCCGATTCGCGTGTCGCGACCGATCACCACCCCCTCGCCGATCACCGCTCCGGGGCCGATCCGGCACCCAGGCCCGATCGCGGCCCGCTCCCCGATCACCCCATGCGGCCCGATCTCGGCCGTGGGATCGACGCGCGCGGTGGCCGCGACCACGGCCGTCGGATGGATGCCGGGACTGGCCGGCCGGGGCGGATGGAACAGCGCGGCCACCCGCGCCCAGGCGGCATACGGCTCGGGGGTGACAAGACCGGCACAGCCAGGCGGCAGCCGGTCCACCAGATCCGGATGGAGGATGACGGCGCCCGCCTGCGTTCCCGGCAATTGCGCCGCGTAGCGCCGATTGTCGAGAAAGCCGACCTCGTTCGGCGTTGCGGCCTGCAATGGTCCGACGCCTACGAACAGGCGGTCATCCCCACCCACCACACGCTCGGCCCGCGCCGCCTCGGCCAGTGCCGAGAGGCGATGCGGACCGGTGCGGGCGAAGAACCGGGGGTCGCCCGCCGTCATACCACAGCGCCGGACATCAGTGCCCCTGCTGCGCGGGCGCTGCCGCCGGCGGGCTCGCCAGCAGCTTGGCCTGCGCTTCCGCCCAGACCACCGGGTCGACATCCTCGGGCGGGACCTGCACCGAGGGCAGCACCTTGTTGAGCTGGTCCGTCACCTGCTGGGTGACGTCGAACTCGGCGACATTCAGCGCCACCTGCGCGCGGTGCAGCACGAGGTTCATGCCCCGGCTCTCCGCCACCTGGCGGATGACGGCGACCAGCGTGCGCTCCACCTGCCCCATCGCCACCTGCGCCGCTTCCTGCAGCACCCGCGAGCGCTCGCGGAACACCCGCATCTCGCTCGACACCCGGTCCTGCAACTGGCGCTCACGGGTGCGGATCTGATCGGCGCTGAGCCGGGCACGGTCATTCACGAGCGATTGCTGCATCCCGCGCAGCGTCGCCTGTTCCTTCTGCGCATCCTGGTTGAGGCGGTCGCGCCGCTCACCCATGACTTTTTCCACCTGCTGGGCCGCCGTGGAGGCACGCAGCACCTCGGGCACGCCGAGCACGCCGATAACGGCGGCGGGCGGGGCGGCGCCATGCGGCAGGGCGGGCAGCTGCGGGATCGGCAGCTCCGGCAATTGCCGGGGCGGCGCCTCGGCCTGGGCGTCGCCCGCCGGCTCCTGCTGCAAGGGCGCCATCTGCATCGGCGGCGCCTCCGGCCGGGGCGCGCGGTTGCGGCGCGGCGCGGGCGCCGGGGTCGCCGCTGGCTTCGGCGTATTGGGCACGAACCAGCCCGGGTTGGACTGGGCGTGCGCGGCCTGCCAGCCGCCCGGACCGACCGGAAGCAGCAGGGTGGCCGCGAGAACGGCAAGCCGGAAGGAGCGATACTGGACCAAAGCTAGAACCTCGTGCCGAAGCCAAAACGGAAGACCTGGGTCTGGTCGTGGGTCTTCTTCACGACCGGGTCTGCGATATCGACGTTGATCAGCCCGAACGGACTCTTCCAGGAGACGCCGACGCCCGCACCAACGCGCGGCGCGCCGGTATCGGCGATTCCCTGCGCGGAGGTGTTGCCGGACGTCCGCACGCCGCTCAGGCCACCGACATCGACAAAGGCGCGCCCGCTCAGGCCGAGATCCGGGGAAACCGGCAGCGGAAAGCGCATCTCGGTGGACTGGGTCCAGATGAAGTCGCCGCCGAGACTGTCCGCACTGGGATAGGTCGCGTTCGGGATCGAGTGCGGACCGGCGCCTCCATCCTGGAAGCCGCGCAGATTGTCGCCGCCAAGGAAGAAGCGGTCGATGATGCGCTCACGTCCGCTCATCCGGTCCAGGTAGCCGGTGCCGGCGGAAATAGCGAGAACCCAGTCGGAATCACCGGTCAACCAGCCGAACGGGACGTAGTAGGTGCCGTCGATCTTGGCGCGGAGATAGGTCTCGTCGCCGCCGATACCGGCGAAATCGGTGCCGAGCCGGGCGATGAAGCCATTATGCGGATCGGTTCTGCTGTCCCGGTAGTCGAGGCTTATCGTCTGCCCGATCTGCGACAGCAGCGATTGCCCGGACTCATCGAGAACATAGAGCGAGGCCCCGCTCTGAATGTTGTAAACATTACGATCTACCAATGAGTAGTTCCACGACTGGCTCAGGTGATCGTTGAACTGGTAGCCGAGCCGGAGCGACATACCGGCCCGCCGCTCCTCGTAGTTCGATATGTCGAGGTTGTTGTTGCGGATCAGATAGGCGTCAGCGCCGGCGACCAGGTTCCGGTCGAGGAAATACGGGTCGGTGACCGACAGATCGACCTGGCTCTCGCGCTGCGCCAGCGTCCCGTTGATGCCGGCGTCGATGCCGGTGCCGACCAGGTTCTTCTCACGCAGGCCAACCTGGCCGAGCACGCCGGCGTCGGTCGAGAAACCGCCGCCCAGGGTCAGCTCGCCGGTCGCCTTCTCGGAAATCCCGGTGTTCACGATCACCCGGTCCGAGGCGGAGCCCGGCTGAGTGGTGATGTTCACCGTGTTGAAGTAGCCCAGATCCTCGAGGCGCTGCTTCGTTCGGCGCATCGCGGCGGGGTTGAACGCGTCACCCTCGGCGAACTGGAACTCGCGGCGGATCACCTTGTCCTTGGTGCGGCTATTGCCGCTGATGTCGATCCGCTCGACATAGCTGCGCTGCCCCTGAACGATGTCGAACAGCAGATCGACGGTGTGCTTGTCGGGATGACGGGCGATGCGCGGCTCGACGTCGACGAATGGATAGCCGCGGCCCTCCACCTCGGCCTGCAGCGCCTGCGTGCTTTGCTCCACCGCGTCGCCGTCATACCAATCGCCCGACTTGAGCTTGACGAACGCCTCCAGCCCCTCCGCCTTGAGATGCGGCAATTGCGGTTTCAGGGTGATCTTGCCGACCCGGTAGCGCTCCCCCTCATGCATGGTGAAGGTGAGGAAGAAGGACCGGCGATCGGGCGACAGCTCGGAAACCGCGCCGGTCACGTCGAAATCGGCGTAGCCGTTCTTCAGATAGAAACGGCGCAGCAATTCGCGGTCATAGGCGACGCGCTGCGGGTTGAACTCGTCGGAGCTGGAGAGGAACCGCCACCAGCGCGACTCGCGGCTGCTGATGACCTCGGCGAGGCGGGATTCACTGAACGCGTGATTACCGACGAAGGTGATGTGGCTGATATAGGTCTCGCGCCCCTCATTGATCCGGAAGATCACGTTCACCCGGTTCTGCGAGAGCTTCACGATCTGCGGGTCGACCGTCGCGGCGTAATGCCCCTTGGCGGCATAGACGCCCAGCAGGCGCTGGCGATCGCTCTGTGCCATGCGCGGGGTGAACACCGCGCGCGGGCGCAGCTGCAACTCCTTGCGCAGCGTGTCGTCGTTAACCGAGTGATTGCCTTCGAAGGTGATGGTGTTCACCACCGGATTCTCGACCACCCGCACCACCAGCGTATTGGCATCACGGGTGAGGCTCACGTCCTGAAACAGGCCGGTCGCATAGAGCGTGCGCAGGCTGCGATCGATCCGGTCGGGATCGAAACTGTCGCCGGGTTGCAGCAGCATGTACGACAGAATCGTACCGGTCTCGATCCGGTCGTTCCCCTCGACGCGAATCGCCTGGATGGTGCCGCCGCGGACCGGGGCAGACGACGGCAGACGAGGCGAATGGCCACGGTGATGTGCCCCGGCGGCCACAGGCACCCCCCCGTGCCCGGCACGCGCCGGACCATGGGGACGCGGCACCCCATGCCGTTCCGGTTCAACGGCGGCCCCCTGCGCGGCGGCCGAGGTGTTTGGCAGGTAGGGAAGCAGAACAGCAGTAGCAAGCAGCGCGGCGCGTTTACGAGACAAGTGCATCCCCCCAGGCAGCGACGCCTACCATCCGCCGCCGGGCGGCACGGATAGCGGGCGGCGGAGAATACGCTCCGCGCCGAAAGCCCGCTACCCGAGTTTCGCCGGGAAGTCCACAGCGGGAACAAGCGCCTTGAAAGCGCCTGGTTTCCGCAACAATCGGAAGGCGACTCGTTTCACCCTTCGCGACGTTCAGCCGATCAGCGCCGCCACCCAGCGAAACACCCCGAGATGGGTCAGGTCGTTGAGGGTGGCGAACACGAACAGGCCGGCGATCAGGGCGAAACCGGCCCGGTAGCCGTATTCCTGGGCCCGCAGGGGCAGCGGCCTGCCACGCAGCGCCTCGGCCAGGAAGAACAGCAGATGCCCCCCGTCCAGCACCGGGATCGGGAACAGGTTCAGCAGGCCAAGATTGATCGACAGCACCGCCACGAAATTGACCAGGCTGGCGACGCCGAGTTCCGCCACCTGCCCCGAGAGCTGGGCGATGCGCAGCGGTCCGCCCAACTCGTCCGTCCCGTGCCCGGAGGCAATGATGTGCCACAGGCCGACCAGGGTCTGCCGCGTCATGGACCAGGTCTGCGTGGTCCCGGCGAAAATCGCCTGGACAGGCCCGAGCCGGTGCGTCTCCACGGCGCCGCTGCTGATCCCGAGCATGCCGATCCGCTCGCCGCCGGAAACCCTGGCGTGCACATGCGCGGTCAGCGTCAACGTCTTGCCGTCACGCGACACGGTGAGAGGCAGGCTCTGATCCGGGCTGCGCGCCACGATCGCCTGGATGCCCTGGAAATCCCGGATCGGCGTGCCGGCGATCGCCTCGATCCGGTCCCCCTTGGCGAGCCCCGCCTCGGCGGCGGCGCTGCCGGCGAGCACTTCGCCGACCACCGGCAACGGCACCGACATGCCGACACTCGCGAACAGCACGGCGAACAACACAATCGCGAGGGCGAAATTGGCCAACGGCCCGGCCGCGACCACGATGGCGCGGGAGAGCACGGATTTCTCGAAGAAGGTCCGCCCGGCCTGGAACGCGCTCTGATCCTGCTCGCCGATCTCGGCCGGGTTGGCCATGCCGTGCAGTTTCACGTAGCCGCCGAGCGGCAGGGCGGAGATCTTCCAGACCGTCCCGCGCCGGTCCGTCCAGCTCACCAGCGGACGGCCAAAGCCGATCGAGAACGCCTCCGCATGCACGCCGCGCCAGCGCGCGGCGAGATAATGGCCCATCTCGTGGATGAAGACGAGCACACCGAGAACGACCGCGAAGGCGATCAGCGTATGCAGGGCGTGCGGCAGAAAATTCATGATCCCCAGGTTCCTCAGGCAGCTTCGGAGGCGGCCAGGCCTTCCGCGATCCGCCTTGCTTCCTGATCGAGCGCCAGGACGTCCTCCAGCGTGTCGGCCCGGCGCGGCCCCATCCGCTCCAGCACCGCCTCGACGAGGCTGGCGATGCCGAGAAAGCCGAGCCGGCGGGACAGGAAGGCCTCCACCGCGATTTCGTTGGCCGCGCTCAGGATGGTGGGGGCGCCACCGCCCTCGCGCAAGACGGCGCGGGCCAGGCGGAGCGCCGGGAAGCGCAGCTCGTCCGGCGGGAAGAAATCGAGCCGGCCGGCGCGCGCCAGATCGAGGCGCGGCGCGGCGGTGGCGAGGCGCTTCGGCCAGGCGAGCGCATGCGCGATCGGGATGCGCATATCCGGCGAGCCAAGCTGCGCGACCACACTGCCGTCGCTGAAGTTGACCATGCCGTGAATGATCGATTGCGGATGCACCAGCACGTCGATCCGGTGCTCCGGCATGGCGAACAGCCGCGCCGCCTCGATCAGCTCCAGACCCTTGTTGAACAGGGTCGCTGAGTCGATGGTGATCTTGGCGCCCATGGACCAGACCGGATGGCGCAGCGCCGCTTCCGGCGTGGCCACCGCCATCTCCTCCGTGGTCGCGGTGCGGAACGGGCCGCCGGAGGCGGTCAGCACGATGCTCTCCACCGCGTCCCGGTTACCGTCCGCCAGCGCCTGGAAGATCGCGTTATGCTCCGAATCGACCGGCAGCAGCGTCGCCCCGGCCGCCTCGACCGCCCGCAGCATCACATCGCCGGCGCAGACCAGCGCCTCCTTGTTGGCGAGCGCCACCGCCCCGCCGCGATTGATGGCGGCGAGCGTCGGCGGCAGGCCGGCGGCGCCGGTGATCGCCGCCATGGTCCAGTCGGCCGGCAGCGCGGCCGCCGCGATCACCGCCTCGGGGCCGCAAGCCGTGCGCACGGAGCTGCCGGCGAGCAGGCCGGCGAGCGTGACATGCGCCTCATGGTCATGACAGACGGCCCATTCGGCGCCGAGTGCCAGCGCCTGCTCGGCCAGCAGCGCGGCATTGCGATTGCCCACCAGGGCGCGCACCCGGAAACGATCGGGCGCCGCCAGCAACAGATCCACGGTGCTGCGCCCGACGCTTCCGGTGCTGCCGAGCACGGTCACGGTTTTCACTGCCACAAAAACACTCCTCGCCCGAGTTGCAGCGCCAGCAAAGCGGCGAGCGGCGCCGCGGCCAGCAGCCCGTCCAGGCGGTCGAGCAGACCGCCATGGCCGGGAATGATCCATCCTGAATCTTTGACTCCGGCCCGCCGCTTCACGGCGCTTTCCAGGAGATCGCCCGCCTGGGACGCGATGCCGAGCACCGCGGCGATCAGCGCGGCCCGCGCGAGGCCGGCGCCCGAGGCGCCGACCACGGCCGCGACGACGCCGCCCATCAGGATCGCCGCCACCAACCCGCCCGCTCCGCCCGACCAGGTCTTGCCCGGCGAGATCGAGGGCGCGAGGCGCGGTCCACCCAGCAGCCGGCCGAACAGATAGGCGCCGATATCGCTGCTCCAGACCACGAGCATGACGAACAGCATGTTGGCGAAGCCGGACGCGGCGTCCTCGCGCAGCACGGCCATGGCCAGCAAAGCGAGGCCGAGATACAGCGTCCCCGCCGCCGCCACCCGCCGCCCGGCGGCCGCGAAGGCGAGCGCGCCGGCCAGCAGCACGAGCACGGAGCCCCCGGCGGAGAAAGCCGTCACCACCGCGGCCAGCACCAGGGTCGCCGGAATGCCGCCGCCCGGCCAGCGCCGGGCCGGCACGCCGCAGAGCCGCGCCCATTCCACGCCGAGCCCGAGCGCGCCCAGGCCCAGCAATCCGAGCCAGGCCGCGCCGCCAAGCCAGAGACAGCCAAGCACGACCGGCGCCAGCACGACCGCCGAGAGGACGCGCAGGCGCAGATCGCTCCAGCGCACACGCCCCCCGCCCACGGACCGAGCGGCCGGCCCGTCGTCAGCCCGGCCGGGCACCGAAACGCCGCTCGCGCCGGCCGTACTCGGCCAGCGCGCTGTCGAGATGCTGCTCGCCGAAATCCGGCCAGAGCACGTCGGGGAACACGAACTCGGCATAGGCCGATTGCCAGAGCAGGAAATTGGAGACCCGGCGCTCGCCGCTGGTGCGGATAACGAGATCCGGGTCCGGCATGCCGGAGGTAAACAGGAAGCTCCCGAACCGCGTCTCGTCCAGGCTTTCGGGCGTGATCTCCCCGCGCAGCGCCGCCTCCATGCAGCGCCGCGCCGCCGCGACGATTTCCGACCGGCCGCCATAGGACAGGGCGATGTTCAGGTTCAGCCGCTCATTCCCCGCGGTGAGCCGCTCGGCGCGATCCAGCTCGCGGCAGATCTCCTCGCCGAACCGGGCACGGTCGCCGATGCTGCGCAGGCGCACGTTCTCGGCATGCAGTTCGGCGACCTCATGACGCAGATAGTGGCGCAGCAGGCCGGTCAGGTCCGTCACCTCGGTTTCCGGCCGCGACCAGTTTTCGCTGCTGAAGGCGTAGAGGGTCAGCCATTGCACGCCGCGCTTGATCGCGGCCCCCACGACCCGGCGCACCGCCTGCGCCCCGGCACGATGGCCGGCGACGCGCGGCAGCCCTCGGGCGGACGCCCAGCGGCCATTACCGTCCATGATGATCGCGACATGGCGCGGGGGGCGCCCCGCACCGGCGTTCCGTTCCGCCTCGGCCGTCCGCTCGTTCGCTCCCAAGACCGGATCAGACCTGCTTGATCTCGCGTTCCTTGTCCGCGAGGCTCTCGTCGATCCGCTTGATGTACTGATCGGTGAGCTTCTGCACCTCGTCCGTCCAGTGCTTGCCCTCGTCCTCGCCGATCTCGTGCTTCTTCTCATGCCCCTTGATCTGGTCCATGCCGTCCCGGCGCACGCCGCGGATGGCGACGCGCGCCCCCTCGGCATAGCGGCCGGCGGCCTTGGCCAGCTCCGCCCGGCGCTCGGCCGTCAGCTGGGGAATGGGCACGCGCACGATCTGGCCGTCGGCGGCCGGGTTGAGGCCGAGGCCAGCATCGCGGATCGCCCGCTCGACCGCGCCGACAAGGCCACGATCCCAGACCTGGACCGTGATCATGCGCGGTTCCGGCACACCGATGGTCCCGACCTGGGTGATCGGCACCTCGGTGCCGTAGCTCTCCACCCGCACCGGCTCAAGCAAGGCCGGGCTCGCACGACCGCTCCGGAGGCCGGAGAATTCCCGCCGCAGCGTCTCCAGCGCCCCATCCATGCGGCGGGTCAGATCCTGTTTCAGCGCATTCAGATCCGCGGCCACGGCGCATATCCTTCTAGTTGCATCAGCACTCGAAACTTCATCTGAAATAGGCGAGCGAGCGGCCGCAATGCCGCCTCAGCCCGGGCCCTTATAAGCAGCTGACCACGGACACACGCCACGGTGGAGCCTGAAGATCGCATCTCCCCGGTTCCGGCGATACGTCCGGCCAACATCAAGCACGCGTTCGTGAACAGCGTCTAGGCGGGCTCGGTTATGCGGGTGAAGCGCCCTTCTCCCCGCATCACCTGCGCGAAGGCGCCCGGCGCATGCACGTTAAACACGATGATCGGCAGGGCGTTCTCGCGCGCCAGGCTGATCGCCGCCGCGTCCATCACCGCGAGATCGCGGGAGAGCACTTCCAGATAGGTCAGCTCGTCATAGCGGCTGGCATCCGGCACCTTGCGCGGATCGGCCGAATAGACGCCGTCCACCTGCGTGCCCTTGAGCAGGGCCTCGCAGCCCATCTCCGCCGCGCGCAAGGCCGCCGCCGTGTCGGTGGTGAAGAACGGATTGCCGGTACCGCCGGCGAAGATCACCACCCGCCCCTTCTCCATGTGCCGCTCCGCCCGGCGGCGGATATAGGGCTCGCACACGGTTTCCATGGGGATCGCGGACTGGACCCGGGTCGGCACGCCGCGCTTCTCCAGCGCGTTCTGCATGGCAAGGGCGTTCATGACCGTCGCCAGCATGCCCATGTAGTCGGCCTGGGCGCGGTCCATGCCGCTCGCCGCGGCGGAGACGCCGCGGAAGATGTTACCGCCGCCGATAACCAGGCAGACCTGCACCCCGAGGCGCACGACATCGCTGATATCGGCCGCGATTCGCGAGATGGTTTCGGTATCCAAACCATAATCCCGGCGCCCCATCAGGGCCTCGCCGGAGAGTTTCAGAAGGACACGATTGTACGTCGGCTGATCGGACATGGGCTCGCTGACGAAGAATGGAGGCCGCTCCCCTATAGAGGGGGCAGACGAGGCCCACAAGGCAACCGTTCGCGACAGGAACGATGGGCGAAGCAAGACGGCGGCGGGATCGCCTTGGGGGATCGGGGAGTGGTCCCCGATCCCCCTGACAGACTCAGGCGACGCCGGCGGCCGCGGCAACCTCGGCGGCGAAATCGCCGGCCGGGGCCTTCTCGATGCCCTCGCCGAGTTGGAAGCGCGTGAACCCGGTCAGGGTCGCCCCGGCCTTACGCGCCACTTCCTTCACCCGGGTCTCGCCGTCATGCACCCAGACCTGCTCCAGCAGCACCACTTCCTCGTAGTACTTGCGGATCCGGCCCTCGACCATCTTCTCGATGATCGCCTCGGGCTTGCCGGAAGCGCGCGCCTGGGCGCTCAGCACCTCCTTCTCGCGCTCCAGCGCCGCCGGATCGACGGCGCTGACATCGAGCGCCTCCGGACGGGTGGCGGCGACATGCATGCCGACCTGGCGGCCGAGCACTTCGAGGGCCTGAATCTCGCCTTCACCCTCGACCGCGACCAGCACGCCGATCTTGCCGATGCCCGGGCGCAGCGCGGAGTGGACGTACGTGGCGACCACGCCCCGCTTCACGTTCAGGACGCGGGCGCGGCGGATCGTCATGTTCTCGCCGATCGTCGCCACCAGCTGGGTCAGCTCGTCCGCCACCGTGCGGCCGGTGCCGGGATACGGGGCGGCCTTGATCGCCTCGACGTCCTCACCGACCACCAGGGCGACCTGCGCGACCGCCTCGACGAAAGCCTGGAAGGTTTCGTTGCGGGCCACGAAATCGGTCTCGGCATTGACCTCGACCATCGCCGCCCGGTTGGGGGCGGAGGCGACGGCGATCAGGCCCTCGGCGGCGACGCGGCCGGACTTCTTCGCCGCGGCGGCCAGACCCTTCTTGCGCAGCCAGTCGATCGCGGCTTCCAGATCGCCGTTGGTCTCGGACAGGGCGCGCTTGCAATCCATCATCCCCGCGCCGCTCTTCTCGCGCAGGTCCTTCACCAGGGTCGCGGTAATCTCCGCCATCTCGATCTCTCCTGACCGGCGAAGGCCTTACACCTTCGCGCCATGGGTGGGGAACCAGGACCGCCGGAAACCCGCAGCGTTCAGCCGGGCCGCCGGAGGAGCCGTTTCACCATGTTGCCCCGGGCCTCGGCAGCCGCCCGGATAAAACAAACCATAAGCGGCTCCGGGGCCTTTCGACGCCCTGGAACCGCTTTGCCTCGTTCACGTTCCGGGCGCGGGCGGGAGACGGCCAAGGCCATCCGCGCGCCACGCGCCCAAGGGAAGCGGGTGGCTTACGCCATCCACTTCCGGATCTCAGGCGGCCGGCTGCTCCTCGGCGCCGCCCTGGGCGGCTTCCGGCAGAACCTCTTCCGGCAGAGCCTCGACCGACAGATCCTCGGCGGCACCGATATCGTGGCCAGCGGCCGCGAGTTCGGCGCTGATGCCGTCCAGCACCGCCCCGGAGATGAGGTCGCAATAGAGGGTGATGGCGCGGATCGCGTCGTCATTGCCCGGGATCGGGTAGGTCACGCCCTCGGGGTCGGAGTTGCTGTCGAGCACGGCGACAACCGGGATGCCGAGCTTGTTGGCTTCCTCGACCGCCAGCTTCTCCTTGTTGGTGTCGATGATGAAGAGGATGTCCGGCAGGCCGCCCATCTCCTTGATGCCGCCCAGGCTGCGCTCCAGCTTGTCGCGGTCGCGGGTCAGCTCAAGGATTTCCTTCTTCGTCAGGCCATGCGTGTCGCCCGACAGGGTCTCATCGATCTGGCGCAGGCGCTTGATGC
This sequence comes from Acetobacteraceae bacterium, assembly GCA_035500775.1. GTDB lineage: Bacteria > Pseudomonadota > Alphaproteobacteria > Acetobacterales > Acetobacteraceae > DATJWY01. The sequence continues at coordinate 5,643 of DATJWY010000148.1, read as the reverse complement.
TGCCCGTGATCGTCTTCCAGTTGGTCAGCATGCCGCCGAGCCAGCGATGGTTGACGTAATACTGGCCGCAGCGCTTCGCGCCCTCGGCCACATGCTCCGCCGCCGCGCGCTTGGTGCCGACGAACAGCACGCGCCCGCCCGCCGCGGTCACATCGCGGACCGCCTTCAGCGCCCGGTCCAGCATCGGGACGGTCTGCTGCAGGTCGATGATGTGGACCTGGTTGCGCACGCCGAACAGGAACGGCGCCATGCGCGGGTTCCAGCGCCTTGTGTGGTGGCCGAAGTGAACGCCGGCCTCGAGCAGCTGACGCAGGGTGAAATCAGGGATCGCCATCGGCGTCTCCTTTCCTTCTGTCCGGTTATACCTCCGCGGAGCCGAGGCTCTCGCCACCGGACCCGGGAAACCCGGGAAAGGCGCTCCGCGTGCGAATTACCGGCATCAATGCCGGCGGCGGGGATATGACCGAAGCGGCCCGGCTTTGCAAGCGCTCCGGCGCGCGCCGAGCCCTCAAACGGTTGAAAAGCCCCCGGAACCGGAGCACGGGTTGGAGCAGCTTATGACTACGGCCTTATTGATTGAGCCTGTCCAAGAGAGAAGCGGGGCTCTGCCCCTGCTTTCCAAAGAGCATTACGTCAAACGCTTGCTTTGCGACCGGCGCAAAATCTGATTCAGCATTATGGCCGCGATCGTCGCCGTCCCGATGCCGCCAATGCTCGCCCCGCCCATCGTAACGGTGAAATTGCCTGCCCCCAGAATCAGGGCGACGCCGATCGTGAGCAGGTTGCGCACATCCGACAGATCCACCCGATGCACAACCCAGACGCGCACCATCGCCGCGGCGATCAGGCCAAACACGATGGTGGCAAGACCGCTCAGCACCGGGACCGGAATGGTGCGTAGCACGGCGCCGAATTTCGGCGATAGACCCAGCCCGATCGCAAACAGCGCAGCCATGATGAAAACCAGCGTGGAATAGATACGCGTGATCGCCATCACCCCCATGTTCTCGGCATAGGTCGTCACACCCGTGCCGCCCGCCGCCCCCGCGAGCATGGTGGCGAGCCCGTCGCCCAGAAAGGCGCGACCCATCAGACGGTCGAAATCACGCCCCGTCATCGCGCCCAGAGCCTTGATGTGCCCGAGATTCTCCGCCACCAGAACAATCGCGACCGGCGCGATCAATGACACCGCATGCGCGGTGAAGGCCGGCGCACGGAAGGCCGGCAGCCCGAACCAGGCCGCTTCTCGCACGGCCGAAAAATCGATCGGCGCCGCAAGGCCCATCCCGTTGGCGAGCAGCGCGTAGAACCCATAGGCCAGCACCGTACCAATCAGGAGCGAGATCCGGCTCAGCGCAGGCGGCGCATGCGCAGCGACCAGGCTGACCGCGAGGATCGTCACCAGCGATGCCAGGAACGGCACGCCCTGCCCCGTCAGCCCCTGCGTCGCGACCGGGGCAAGATTGAGCCCGATCGCCATGCCGATCGTGCCCGTCACCACGGGCGGCAGCAGCCTCTCGATCCAGTGCCCGCCCGTGGCCATGACCAGAAGCCCGATGGCGGCATAAAGCGCCCCCGCCGCGACAATACCGCCCAGCGCCAGCTCAGGATGCGGATTGGGTCCGTGCCCGCCATAGCCGGAAGCCGCCACCGCCACGGCGATGAAGGCAAAGGAGGAGCCGAGATAGGAGGGCAACCGCCCGCCCGTGACGAGAAAGAAAAGCAGCGTGCCGATGCCGGAGAACAGGATTGCGAGGTTCGGATCGAACCCCATGAGAAGCGGCGCCAGGATGGTCGCGCCGGACATGGCGACGACATGCTGCGCCCCCATCAGGATCGTGGCCGGCCAGGGCAGCCGCTCATCGGGAGCAATGACGGGGCCGGGTGCAAGGCGCCAGCGCGGCCAGAACGTCTTGGGGCCGGATGGAGCGCTTTCCGGCGGGGCGGCGGAATGGATCGGTGTCGGAGGCGAGGAAGTCATCGGCGGTCTTGTTCCCAGGATCAGCGTCCCCGCATCCCAACGCGATGCGGCCGCGCGCACCAGAGGTTTGCAAGCCTTGTGCCTAAAACTGATGGCATTTTCTTAAGATCAGGGGGCTTTGTCCCCTGCCCCCTCACTTATTTTCCGCCCGTCGTTGCATCCCCGGGGGAGAATTTCCACAGCCCGCTAAAATTCCTCCACCCGCTCCACGCCCAGCAGGCTCTTGACCGATTGCGACAGCATCGGCGTCACGCTGTAACCGCCGGGCAATGTGATCTCCACCTGCTGCGCCTCATCGAGCCGCGGCATCAGTATGATGCGCCCCCGGCCGCGCCCCTGCCGCTCCAGGATGGCGGCGAGCGGTGCCACCGCGCGCGTCTCGCGCAGCCAGATCCGGAGCCCGATGCCGCTTTCCGCCGCCACTTTCTCCAGCCCGGCGACATCCTGCGCGGTGATGCGCAGCGCCTCCCCTTCCATCCGCAGTTCAACCGTCACCAGCAGCGGGCTTCCCGGCACCAGCAACTCCCGCGACCGGGCCAGGGTCTCGCTGAACAGCGTCACCTCGTAGCTGCCGGTGCCGTCGGAAAGCCGCACCCAGGCCATGCGGCTGCCGGTGCGGGTGATGCGCTCCTTGATGCCCACCACGCAGCCGGCGAGCTTGACCCACGCCCCGTTCGCGCTCGCCCGCGCCTCGATCTGGCTGGAGGGCACGACGCCGAGCCTACGCAGCAGCGGCGCGTAGAGGTCGAGCGGATGCGCGGTCAGATGCAGGCCAACCGCTTCCGCCTCGTAGCCGAGCCGCTCCAAAGCCGGCCAGTCCGGGATGTCCGGCAGGCGCAGCTTTTCCGGCTCGGTGCCGCCGAACAGGCCGATCTGGCCACTCCCCTGCTCTTCCGCCCGCGCCTGCGCCCGGCGCAGCACCGTCTCCGCCCCGGCGAACAGGCGGGCGCGGTTCGGCTCCAGCATGTCGAAGGCCCCGGCGCGCACCAGATTCTCGAGCTGCATCTTGTTGAGCTGCTTCGGGTCCATGCGCGCGGCGAAATCGGCGACATCGGCGAAAGGCGTGTCGCCGCGCGCCGCCTCCACCGCCTGCATGGCGCCCATGCCGACCTTCTTGATCGCCGCCAGGGCGTAGCGGATCGACTGTGTGCCGTCCGGCGCCACCTCCACCCGGAAATCGGCGCCGGAATGGTTGATGTCCGGCGGCAGCACGCGAATGCCGAGCCGCTCCGCCTCCTGGCGCAGCGCCGCCAGCTTGTCCGTGTTGTTGATGGCAAGCGACATGCAGGCGGCGAGGAACGGAACCGGATGGTTCGCCTTCATCCAGGCCGTGTGGTAGCTGACCAGGGCGTAGGCGGCGGCGTGCGATTTGTTGAAGCCGTAATCGGCGAACTTCGCCATCAGGTCGAAGACTTCCGCCGCCTTGGCGGCGGGGATGCCGCGGCCGGTGGCGCCCTCGCAGAAGATCGTGCGCTGCGTGTCCATCTCGGCGCGGATCTTCTTGCCCATGGCGCGGCGCAGCAGGTCGGCGCCGCCGAGGCTGTACCCGGCCATCTTCTGCGCGATCTGCATCACCTGTTCCTGGTAGACCATGATGCCGTAGGTCTCTTCCAGGATGTCGCGGATCTCCGCGTGCGGCGCCTCCCACGCCTCGCCATGCTTGCGCTTGCAGTAATCGGGGATGTTCGCCATCGGGCCCGGACGATAGAGCGCCACGGCGGCGATCAGGTCCTCGAACCGGTCGGGCCGCATCTGCCGCAGCACGTCCCGCATGCCCGCGCTTTCGAACTGGAACACGCCGCCCGTGTCGCCGCGGGCCAGCATCTCGTAGCTGCGCTTGTCATCGAGGGGCACGCGGGAAAGGTCGACGGTGACGCCAAGGCCTTTCAGGAACTGCACGGCGCGTTGCAGGATGGTCAGCGTCGTCAGGCCGAGGAAGTCGAACTTCACGAGTCCGGCCTGCTCGACGTATTTCATGTTGAACTGCGTGACCAGCGTGCCCGCTTTCGGATCGCGGTAGAGCGGCACGAGGTCGATCAGCTTGCGGTCGCCGATCACCACGCCGGCGGCATGGGTGCTGGCGTGGCGGTAAAGTCCCTCGATCTGCTGCGCGATCTCCAGCAGGCGACGCACGCTCTCGTCCGAGTCGCGCATCTCCTGCAGCCGCGGCTCACCCTCGATCGCCTGCGTCAGCGTCACCGGCTTGGCCGGATTGTTCGGGATCAGCTCGGCGACCTTGTTGACCTGCCCGAACGGCAGGCCGAGCACGCGGCCGACATCGCGCACCGCGGCGCGGGCCTGGAGCTTGCCAAAGGTGATGATCTGCGCGACCCGGTCGGCGCCGTATTCCCGGCGCACGTAGCTGATCACCTCGTCGCGCCGGTCCTGGCAGAAATCGATGTCAAAGTCCGGCATCGACACGCGTTCCGGATTCAGGAAGCGCTCGAACAGCAGGCCGAAGGGCAGCGGGTCGATATCGGTGATGGTCAGCGCCCAGGCGACGACCGAGCCCGCGCCGGAGCCGCGCCCAGGCCCGACCGGAATGTCGTGCGCCTTCGCCCATTGGATGAAGTCGGCAACGATCAGGAAGTAGCCGGGGAAGCCCATCTTGGCGATGACGTCCAGCTCGTATTCCAGCCGCTCGGCGTAGCGCGCGCGGGTCGCTTCATCGGCACCCTTCGCCTCCATGCGCTGGGCGAGCCCCTCCCGCGCCATCGCCCGCACCGTCTCCTCTTCCGTGCTGCCGGGCATCACCTTCGGGCAGACGGGCAGCAGCGGCTTGCGGGTTTCCGCCATCACCGCGCAACGTTTCGCGATGGCGATGGTATTGTCGCAGGCTTCTGGCAGGTCAGCGAACAGCTCCCGCATGGCGGCGGCGGGCTTGAACCAGTGTTCCGGCGTCACCCGCCGCCGGTCCTTCTCCGCGAGAGTCCGCCCCTGGGCGATGCAGAGCAGCGCGTCATGCGCCTCGTACATCGACGGTGCCGGGAAGAAGCATTCATTCGTCGCGACCAGCGGCACGCCGGCGGCGTCGGCGATGGTGATGAGGCCCGGTTCGATGGCCCGCTCGATCGGCAGCCCGTGGCGGTGCAACTCCATCGCCACGCGGTCCGGGAACGCCTCGGTGAATTGCGCCAGCAACGCCCGCGCCTCCGGCTCGCGCCCTTCCGCCAGCAGCCGGGCCAGCGGACCGCGCATGCCGCCGGTCAGCAGGATCAGGCCCTCGGCATGGTCGCGGACCATCTCAAACGGCAGTTGCGGCTCGGCCGGGTCGCTCTCGATGAAGCCGAGCGAGGACAAATGCTGCAAATTGGCGAGGCCGGTCGCGTTCTGCGCCAGCAGCACGATCGGGTCGGGCGGCAGGCCCGGCTTCTCCGTGCGGGTCAGCGCGACCTGGCAGCCGATGATCGGCTGCACGCCCTTGCCGCTGCAATACTGGGAAAATTCGAGCGCGCCGAAGAGATTGCCGGTGTCGGTGATGGCGACCGCCGGCATTCCCGCCTCCCGCGCCAGGGCTGCGATCTTGTCCGGCCGGATCGCGCCCTCGCTCAGCGAGTAAGCGGAGTGGACGCGAAGATGAACGAAATCGGCGTGCGGCATGGGCGATGAATCCGTGAAGCGGGGGTAAGGCGAAGGGTGCTGCTTCATACGCGCCCAGGATA
>DATJWY010000147.1:0-8501 GCA_035500775.1 Acetobacteraceae bacterium | reverse complement strand
CCGTCGAGCCAGCTCGCCTGCATGATCGGCGGCAACGTCGCCATGAATTCCGGCGGCGCGCATTGCCTGAAATACGGCGTCACCGCCAATAATCTGCTCGGCGTGAAGCTCGTGACCATCGAGGGCGAGGTGGTGGAGATCGGCGGCGCCCATCTCGACGCCGCCGGCTATGACTGGCTCGGCCTGCTCACCGGCAGTGAGGGGCAGCTTGGCATCGTCACCGAGGTGACGGTGCGCATCCTGCGCGCGGCCGAGGGGGCGCGCGCCATGCTGGCCGCCTTCCGCTCGAACGAGATCGCCGGCGCCTGCGTCGATAGCATCATCGGTTCCGGCATCATCCCGGTCGCGCTCGAATTCATGGACCGGCCGGCGATCCAGGCCTGCGAGGCCTTTGCCCATGCCGGCTATCCGCTGGATGCCGAGGCGCTTCTGATCATCGAGGTGGAAGGCAGCGTCGCGGAGCAGGACGCGCTGCTCGACCGCATCCGTGCCCTCTGCGAGCGCCATGACCCGATCAGTTTGCGCGTCTCCGCCTCGGCCGAGGAGAGTGCGGCGATCTGGAAGGGGCGGAAGGGCGCGTTCGGCGCGGTCGGGCGGATCAGTCCCGATTATCTCTGCATGGACGGCACCATCCCGACGAGCCGCCTGCCCGAGGTGCTGCGGCGGATCGGCGAGATGAGCGAGGCCTGCGGCCTCAAGGTCGCCAACATCTTCCATGCCGGCGACGGCAATCTGCATCCGCTGATCATGTTCGACGCCAATGATCCGGGCAGTTTCCAGCGCGCCGAGCAGTTCGGCGCCGACATCCTGCGGCTCTGCGTCGAGGTCGGCGGTTGCCTGACCGGCGAGCACGGCGTCGGGGTGGAGAAGCGCGACCTGATGCCGGTGCAGTTCACCGAGACGGAGCTGGACCAGCAGCGCCGGATCAAATCCGCCTTCGACCCGGACTGGCTGCTCAACACGGCCAAGGTGTTTCCCCTGGCGCTGCCGGTGGCGCCCCGGCCCGAGGCGCGCGCGGCATGACCGAGATGCTCTGTCCGGCCGACGAGGCCGCGGTGATGGCGGCGGTTGCCGCCGCGGCGGCTTCGGGTGAGGCGCTGCGCATCGAGGGGAATGGCAGCAAGGCGAGCATGCTGCGGCCGGTGCGGGCCGCCCGCACGCTTTCCACCCGGGCACTGACCGGCATCACGCTCCATGCGCCGCAGGAACTGGTGTTCTCGGCCCGCGCCGGTACGCCGCTCGCCGTGATCGAGGCGGCGCTCGCCGAATCCGGCCAGCATCTGATCGCCGAGCCGCCGGATCTCTCCGCCCTGCTCGACAGCGCGGTTGAAGGCGGCCAGACCTTGGGCGGCGTCGTCGCGACCAATCTCTCCGGCCCCCGGCGCATCGCCGGCGGCGCGATGCGCGACCATGTGCTCGGGGTGCGGGCGGTGAACGGGGCGGGCGAACTGTTCCGTTCCGGCGGACGGGTGCTGAAGAACGTCACCGGCCTTGATCTCTGCAAGCTGCTGACCGGCAGCCACGGCACGCTCGGGGTGCTGACCGAGGTCACGCTCAAGGTGCTGCCGGTGGCGGAAGCGACCGGCTCCGTGGTGGTCGCGGTCGACGGGGCAGAGGCCGGGGTGGCGGTACTGTCCGCCGCGCTCGGCTCGCCCTATGGGGTTTCCGGCGCCTGCTTCCTGCCGGCGGCGATGGCGGCGCGTCTGCCCGGCCTGCCGGCACGGGATCTCGCCATCGTGCGGATCGAGGAATTCGCGTCGGGCGCTGCCTATCGCCTGGAGCGGCTGCGCACGGAACTGGCGGCGCATGGCGTTCCCTCGCTGCTGGATGACGCGGCGAGCGGCGCCGTCTGGCGCGGGGTGCGCGATGTGGTCCCGCTCGTGCCGGCGGCGGGGGAGGCGGTCTGGCGCGTCTCCGTGCGGCCTTCGCGCGGTCCGGGCATGCTGCGCGCGGCGGCGTTGGTCGGGGCGCGCGGGTTTCTGGATTGGGGCGGCGGCCTCGTCTGGCTTACCGGGCCGGCGAATGCGGCGGCGCATGCCGGGATCGCCCACGCGGCGCGGGAGGCCGGCGGCGTCTGGATGCTGCTGCGTGCGCCGGACGCGCTGCGCGAGGCGGTGGATGTGGTGCCGGCCGAGCCGGAACCGCTCGCCCGTATCCGGCGGCGGGTGAAGGCGGCGTTGGACCCGCAGGGCATCCTTAATCCGGGGCGGCTTTATGCTGAAGAAAGGCCAGGGGCTTTGCCCCTGGACCCCACCAAAGGCAAGCCTTTGGAATCCATTACTTAAGTGATTGGGGGCTGGGGCCTCAAGGCCCCAGCGGGGTCCAGGGGCAGAGCCCCTGGCCTTCCCCCTCAGGGAAGCCATGATCCATGCAGACCAGCTTCACCCCGGAGCAGTTGCGCGACCCGGATACGGCCTCGTCCAATCAGGTTCTCCGCACCTGCGTCCATTGCGGCTTCTGCACTGCGACCTGCCCGACCTTCGTCCTGCTCGGCGATGAGTTGGACAGTCCGCGCGGCCGCATCTACCTGATCAAGGACATGCTGGAAGCCGGCGCCCCGGCGACGGAAGAGGTGGCGCGGCATATCGATCGCTGCCTCTCCTGCCTGTCCTGCATGAGCACCTGCCCGTCCGGGGTGAACTACATGCACCTGGTGGATCATGCGCGCGTCTATATCGAGACGACCTGGCGCCGACCCTGGCATGACCGCGCCCTGCGCGCGCTGCTGGCCCGGGTGCTGCCGGATCCGCGCCTGTTCCGCCTCTCGCTGCATGCCGCCCGGCTGGGGCGGCCCTTCGCCGGGCTGTTGCCGGAGACGACACGGCTCGGGAGGCGGCTGCGTGCCATGTTGGCGTTGGCGCCGCGATCCTTGCCGCTGGCGCGTGCGAGTGCCGGGCCGCGCGTCTGGCCGGCCCTGGGCGAACGCCGGGGCCGGGTGGCGCTGCTCACCGGCTGCGCGCAGTCCGTGCTCGCGCCCTCGATCAACGAAGCGACCATCCGCCTGCTCACCCGGCTTGGTATCGAGGTGGTGGTGGCGGAGGGCGTGGGCTGCTGCGGCGCCCTGACCCAGCACATGGGGCGGCGGGACGCGTCCATGGACGCCGCCCGCGCCGCCATCGCCGGCTGGTCGCGCGAGATCGAGGGGGAGGGGCTGGACGCGATCCTGATCAACACTTCCGGCTGCGGCACCACGGTCAAGGAATACGGCTTCATGTTCCGCAACGCGCCGGAGCCCTGGCGCGGCCGCGCCGAGGCGGTCGCCGCCCGCGCGCTCGACATCACCGAGTACCTGACCCGGATCGGCTACCGGCCGACGCGCGAGCCGCCGGAGCTCACCGTCGCCTATCATGCCGCGTGCAGCCTGCAACACGGCCAGCGCATCACCGCCGAGCCGAAGACGCTGTTGCGGCAGGCGGGATTCACCGTGGTGGAGCCGGAGGACCCTCATCTCTGCTGCGGCTCCGCCGGCACTTACAACATGCTGCAACCCGAGATCGCCGCAAGGCTGCGCGAGCGCAAGCTGGCCACACTGCGGGCGACCACGCCCGATCTCGTCGCCGCCGGCAATCTCGGCTGCATCACCCAGCTCGGCGGCGGTGGTCTGCCGGTCGTGCATACGGTGGAGTTGCTGGACTGGATGGCGGGCGGCCCGGCGCCGGCCGGGCTCCCCGGGGCCATGACATCGGCGGCGGGGAGCGTTCCCGCTGGGAGCGCTCCCCCTCACTGATCAACTGATGCGCTTGATCTGGCCTTTATGCGGATCGATCGTGAAGCGCGCGACCACGCTGTTATCGGCGGTGGCGAAGGCGAAGGCGATCACGTCGCCATCCGGATGCACGTCCACCACCTTCCAGCTATGGTTGCCGTGCCAGAGCAGGAAGGCCTCGGCGATCTTCTGCACGTCCGGCGGGGTTAGCTGCCGGTCCGGCGCCGTATAGACCAGGCCGAAGGGTCCCGGGCCGGGATGATGCCGGAACCAGCCAGGCCCGCCATGGCGCGGCGCGAGGGCGTCGGGCGCCGGGGGGAGGGCGTCCGACTCCGTCTCCGGGGCGGGCGGTTCGGCCGCGGCGCTCCGGATCAGGGTGAGGCTGGTGGCCCCCAGGCCGAACAGTAGGGTGGTAGCTAAAAACAGGCGGCGCATGTGTTTTCCTCCATTCGCATGCAGCAGAATGGGGGCGCCGTGTTGCGCGGCGATGTCGCGCCGGCTTCGGATTGCAACGGATTGCAACGGCATGCTGCCCCGGCCGCGTATCTCTATTATGGTGCCGGCACATGGAAACCCTGCCACATTTGCTGGTCGTTGATGACGACCGAGAGATCCGGGATCTGCTCGCCCGTTTCCTGGAGCGCAACCGCTTCCGCGTGACCACGGCGCGGGATGCCCGGGATGCGCGCCGGGCCTGGCCCAACGGCCACTACCAGCTGGTCGTGCTCGATCTGATGCTGCCCGGCGAGGGCGGGCTCGATCTGGCGCGCTGGATGCGCGCGCAGTCGGATGTGCCGATCGTGATGCTCACCGCCATGGGGGACGAGACCGACCGCATCATCGGCCTCGAACTCGGCGCCGACGACTATCTGCCGAAGCCGTTCAACCCGCGCGAGTTGCTGGCCCGCATCCGCGCCGTGCTGCGCCGCACCTCGGAGCGCGGGCAAACCCCGGAATCGACCAGCGGCAACATTCGCTTCAGCGGCTGGACCCTGGAGCCGGCGCGCCGGCGCCTGCTCAATCCCGATGGGGTGGAGGTGGCGCTGACCGGCGGCGAGTACGACCTGTTGCTGGCGCTGATCGAGCGCGCCAACCGTGTCCTCACCCGCGACATGCTGCTAGACTTGTTGCGCGGCCGTCAGGCGGGGCCGTTCGACCGGGCGATCGACGTCGCGATCAGCCGGCTGCGCCGCAAGCTCGAGGATGATGGCCGCAATGCCCAGCTTATCAAGACGGTGCGGGGCGGCGGTTATGTCCTCGCGGCCGATGTCGAACGGGACTGAGGCGATCCCGGCGGCGACGCAGTCCCGTCTGTCCTGGCTGGTGCGGTTCTGGCCACGCAGCCTGGCCACCCGCACGGTCATGACACTGCTCATCGGCCTTGCTTTCGTGCAGGCCGCGGGGCTGACCATCCATGCGTTCGACCGGGTCGGACTCCAGTATCTGGCGCAGGCGCAGGAAACCGGCATCCGCATCATGGGCGTCTATCGCTCGCTGGTGACGGTGGCGCCCGTGGACCGGGCGGCGGTGCTGCATGAACTTGATCTGGGGCCGGGGCTGACCGCCGCCCTGACTGATAATCCACCGGTCGATCCGCCGGAGTTGGCGCCGCCCTGGGCCATGCGCACGATCCGCGTCAACATGGACCTCGTGCCGCTGCGGCTGCCATTGCGGCCGTTGGACGTGGTCATGCGCGGCAACCCGCGGGATCATCTGCTCGCGGTCGGTCTGTTGTTCCCGGATCATGGCTGGCTGACCGTGCGGGTGGTGATGCCGCCGCCGCGGCCGTGGCATTCGCCGACCTTCCTGCTCGCTTTCGTGCTGATGACGCTGGCGGCGGCGCTGCTCTCCATCTGGGCGGTGCGGCGGCTGACCGCGCCGGTGGTGACGCTGGCCGCCGCCGCCGAGCAGTTGGGCCGGGACGTGAACGCGCCGCCCTTGCCGGAGGATGGGCCGACCGAGGTCGCGACGGCGGCGATCGCTTTCAACACCATGGCGGCGCGCATTCGCCGCTTCGTGCAGGACCGCACCTTCCTACTCACCGCCATCGGCCATGATCTGCGCACGCCGATCACCCGCCTCAAGCTGCGTGCCGAGTTCATCGAGGATGACGAGTTGCAACGGAAATTCCTCGCCGATCTCGACGAGCTGGAGGCCATGGTGAACGCCACCCTGGCCTTCGGGCGGGATACGGCCGACCGCGATCCGGTGACCCGGCTCGATCTCGTCGCGTTGCTGCGCACCGTGCTCGACGAGGCGGGCGATGCGCGGCCGGAGGTCGCCGAGCGGCTATGCTATGAGGGGCCGGAGCACCTGACCGTCCTGGGACGGCCGATACCGCTGAAGCGCGCCTTCGCCAATCTGGTCGGCAATGCCGTGGTCTATGGCGGCTCCGCGCGCATCTGCCTGGGGCCGCCGGCGGGCGGGCTTCTGGTCCTGACGGTGGAGGATGAGGGACCCGGCATACCGCCGAGCGAGCTGGAGCGGGTGTTCGAGCCGTTCCATCGGCTGGAAACCAGCCGCAACCGGGAGACGGGCGGCACCGGCCTCGGCTTGCCGATCGCCCGCAACATCCTGCGCGCGCATGGTGGCGACGTGATCCTCGCCAACCGGCCGGCGGGCGGGGCCAAGGCAACAATCACGCTTCCAGTATGAACGGGGCGTCCGCCTTGCCTTGGCGGGCGTGCGCGTGGCATGGCGCTTAAGGTCTTTGGTTGAGCGAGCAAGGTTATTGGCCGGGCCGATTTCGATCCGGCTGATGTCGCTCTATCCGTTCCGGAGGGAGTCCAATGCTGCAGCGTTTCTACCAGCGGGTGCTCGCCCTCGCCGCCAGCCCGCGGGCACCGCTCTGGCTCGCCGTGATCAGCTTCGCCGAGAGCAGCGTGTTCCCCGTGCCGCCGGATACGCTGCTGATCCCGATGGTGCTGTCACGGCCGCACCGCGCCTGGAGCCTGGCGCTGATCTGCACCGTGGCGAGCGTCGCGGGCGGGGTGCTTGGCTATTTCATCGGCTATGCGCTGCTGACCGGGATCGCCATGCCGCTGATCCGGTTCTATCACTACGAGGCGGCGTTCGACGCCTTCCGCGACAAGTATGCCACGTACGGACTCTGGGTGATCCTGATCAAGGGACTGACCCCGATCCCGTTCAAGATCGTGACGATCGCGTCCGGAGCGGCGCATTTCAATTTCGCGGTATTCGTCGCGGCCAGCGCCCTGACGCGGGGGGCGCGCTTCTTCCTCCTCGCCGGGTTGCTGCGGCGCTACGGCGTGGCGGTGCGGGATTTCATCGAGCGGCGGCTGACGCTGGTGACCACGGCGGCGGCGGCGGCGGTGGTCGGCGGGTTCGTGGCGTTGCGCTTTCTCTGATACGGCGGCCGTCGTCTTGGCCGGCTAAGGAAGGCCAGGGGCGCCGCCCCTGGACCCCGCCAAAGGCTAATCCTTTGGAATCCTTTATTTAAGTAATGGGGGTCTGGGGCCTCAAGGCCCCAGCGGGTCCAGGGCGGCGCCCTGGCCTGCACGAGTTATGGCCGCACATGGCGGACGATCCCCATGAACAAGCTTTCACCCGGCGCCTTTCGCCCGCCACCTTTGCGCCAGCGGGCCGCCTTGGGCGGGGTGTTTTTTCTGTGTGTCCGGCGATGAGAGCCGGATGACACAGGAGCCAAGACAATGCGTTCGATCTCTCGCCTGCTGCTGAGCGCCACCCTGATGGGCAGCCTCGCCCTGCCGGCGATGGCGCAGACCACGGCCACGCCTGAGGGCACCGCCGCCTCCGGCACTCCCACCAGCACGACTGCCCCGGAAACCGGCACCAAGGAAACCAGCCCGGCCCCGGTGCATGCCCATAAGAAGCATGCCGCGACTCACGGCAAGAAGCACCATGCCGGTGCGGCGGCCAAGAGCCCGGCGGGCGGATCGGAGGCGCCGGCTTCCGCCGCGACCGGCGCACCGGATGCCGGGCTGAAGGTTGCCCCTCCGGTGAGCAATGCCGGCCCAGGGGCTGGCGCGACGACCGGCGCTGGCTCTGATGCGACGACCAGCACGGGCACCGGCGGCGCGGCGCCGGCGGCGCAGTAAGGTGGCGGGGGCCGGAGTTGCCGCTCCGGCCCTGCCGTTCAGGGCAAGGCTGTCGCCGTCCGGTGCGCCGGCGGCGGTCAGTTCCGCCCGTAGCGCAGCACGATCTCGTCGGCGGATTGGATCGGCTGGCGACGGGCGGTCAGGCCGGGCGCACTGCCCGGCTGCTGCCCCATCCAGCCCTCGTACAGCCCTTCAAGCAAGGCGGAGAGCCAAGCGCCGGGCGGATCGCCGGCGGCGCCGAGGCGCGGTAGGCCCCGATGCGTGATGACGAGGCAGCGATCAGCCTCGGAGACCGTGACCGACACGGATCCCCAGCCGATCCCGCTCAGGATGTCGTTCGCCTCGATCGTCAGGCCGTCGAGCGATTCGGTGATGGGCAGAGGCATCAGCCGGGCCATCCGCAGGCCGACATTGCGCAGCAGCGCGTCGCGCGCCGCCGCGCCGGCGGTGATGTCGATCTCCTCCGCGAGCGCCCGCAGGAAGCCGTGCCAGCGGACGCGATGGGATTTGCGCTCTGCCTCCCCCGGCGGCGGGGTGGGCGGGGTCGGCACCGAATCGGTATCCATGTGGTTATTGGACTCCATTGAACAGATAGCGTGCGAATACTGTGCCGGAGGCCTCGTTCCAGTTGCCGGAGCTTTGATATGAGCCCTCGGCGCCGACGCGCAGGGATGGAGAGACGCGGTATTCTATCCGGCCATGGACATTGCCGGTGA
>DATJWY010000146.1:0-8765 GCA_035500775.1 Acetobacteraceae bacterium | reverse complement strand
GGATTCCAAAGGCTTGCCTTTGGCGGGGTCCGGGGGCGGAGCCCCTGGCCTTGCTTATCCCAGCGCCTATGGGGGGCGCCGGTTGCGGCCGTGCCGGCGGCGGCGCATGGTCCGGCCGTTTCCGCCGGCCTGGGGCCGGTCAACCGTCCTCAGGGGCCATTTTCGCCATGCCGCTTCCGCCCTGGCACCCGGAAAGCCTCGCCGCGCGCATGCCCTTCCTGCGCCGCCGGACGCTGCTGACGCGGGCGACCCGCGCCTTCTTCGAGGCGCGGGGCTATACCGAGGTGGAGACGCCCTACGCCGTCCCGGCGCCGGGCGAGGAGGTGCATCTGCGCGCCTTCCGCACCGAGCGCGAGGCGCCGGACGGCGCACGCACCTCGCTCTGGCTGCATACCAGTCCGGAATTCGCCATGAAGCGCCTGCTGGTGGCGGGGGCGGGGCCGATCTTCCAGCTTGCCCGTGTCTGGCGCAACGGCGAGGGCAGCGATCTGCACGCGCCGGAATTCACCATGCTGGAATGGTATCGCCCCGGCGCCAGTTTTGATGCGCTGATGGACGAGACCGAGGCGTTCCTGCGCGCCGTGCTGCCGCCGCGCCTCGCCTGTCGCGGGGTGGAGATCGACCTCGAACAGCCCTTCGAGCGGATCAGCGTCGCCGAGGCGTTCCGCCGCCATGCCGGCGCCGATGTTCTCGGCACCGCAGGCGATGCCGAAGCCCTGGCGGCCGAGGCCGGGGCCAGGCTGCGGCCGGGGGAGGACTGGGAGGATCTGTTCTTCCGCCTGCTGCTGGAGCGGGTCGAGCCGGCGCTCGGGCGCGAACGGCCGAGCTTTCTCACGCATTGGCCGGCGGCGCAGGCGGCGCTGGCGCGGCGCGACCCGGCCGATCCGCGCGTGGCGCTGCGCTTCGAACTGTTCGCCTGCGGCATGGAACTCGCCAACGCCTTCGAGGAACTGACCGACGCCGCGGAGCAGCGGGCGCGCTTCCTCGACGACCGCGCCCGCCGGGCCGCCCTCTACGGGCCGGATTGGCCGCTGGACGAGGATTTCCTTGCCGCGCTCGCCGCCGGCATGCCGCCCGCCTCGGGCATCGCGCTCGGCTTCGACCGGCTGACGATGCTGGCCTCGGGCGCGGACCGGATCGATCAGGTGCTCTGGTTGCCGGGGTGAGGGGGGGTGACTCGGGAATAAAAAACGCAATATCAGTATATTGTATCGCTTATTTTAAATTCTGTATCAGGTGCGGCCCGGCTAGAGGGGGGTGCCGCGTATGCGTGTCCGCAGCGGCGCGAGCGGCACTTCCAGCCCCCAATGCATCACGGCGGCGAGCAGGAGCGAGAGCGCGGCACCCAGGGCATACAGACCGAAGCCCCGCTGCGCCGTGAGGTCATACAACCCGATGCCGACCACGTAGTGGTTGAGATAGAGCGGGTAGGACAATGCCCCGAGCGCCTTGTCGATCCCCTGCCAGCGCGGGGCCGCTCGCAGCGTTGTCAGCAAGCCGAACAGGGCGAACAAGCCGAGCAGGACCGGAACCTGATCGGCGAGCACGGGCTGTCCCCGTTGCTGCCAGGCGGCGAAGCCGAGCAGCGTGCAGGCGAGGGCGACCAGCGCCGCCAGCGCTGCCCCCGGGCCGGGCTGGCGCCAGAACCGGTACACGGTGACGCCAAACAGGAAGCACGGCAAATCCCCGATCAGCAGAGGCCCGCCGCGAACCCGCCATATCGCGAAGACGGCGAAACAGGCCAGTAGCAAGCCGACGCCGGCGGCCCGCGCCACGGCCGGGCCAGCGCGGCGGGAAAGGATGTCGACCGCCTGGAAGGCCACTGCCGCGAGGAGGTAGAAGGCCAACTCAACCCGCAGCGACCAGACAAAGGGAACGAACTCGAAGCCGCCTATGAGTGCGCCGGCACGCGCGCCGGGCAGCAGCGACACCACCCCGGCCAGCACCTGTTCCGGTGTCACCGGCGAGGTTTCCGGCGCGAAATCCCACAGTCGCAGCAGGCCCGCCCGCCATAGCGCCTCGTGCAGCAGCACGGAGAGGGCGAGCGCCGCCAGATAGGGCGGCACCACGCGCAGCAACCGGTTGCAAAGGAAGGCGCCCGGGCGGGCGGCGTAGAACGTCTCGTTCGCCTCCGCCACGATGAAGCCGGAGATCACGAAGAACACGGCGACGGCGGTGACGCCGAAGCCGAAATGCGAGAACAGCGGTCGCTCCGTTTCCGGCAGCAAATACTGGAAATGCTGCAACATCACCATGCAGGCGAGCAGTAGCCGGAAACCGCCAAACAGGCGGTAAGGCGACCGTGACGCGGCGATGCCGGCTTGTCTCGCCGCCGCCGGGCGAGGCGCGCCCGCCACCTTAATTGCCGGTGTAGTTACGGGACCGAACATAAATCGGAGGTAGCATGGCCCTGCCGGCTTTGTCGCGTCCGTCCCGACTCCGCCATCGGCCCCACCGGCAGCAAGCGCACCGCCCGCCCTCGGGAACGATGCGCCTCTACGCGCCACCATAGGGGCGATCTCCAGCCCCCGCTTTTTGATGCTGTTTATGGACTGAACCCCAGCGTGCTCAGGACGTTAGTTCTCAGTCCTACGGCGGGGCGCGCTGTCCAACTCCGTGCCGGACGGAAGCTCGCGAAGTCAGCCTTGATCCTTCAGCACGGCCACCCTGCGCCGGGCCGTCGCGGCGTGGCGTAAGGCCTCTGGACCGTGTTGGCAGATCGTAGCGAGATCGCAGCGCGGGTCAGGATGAGCCTACCGCCACGCCAGCAGCCGCGACGCCAACGCCCGGCGGGTCATGGTGACTGAAGTCGTGCCAACAACGGAAAACGGGAGGAAGAAAGTGGAGACATCCTTTCAGGCCCTTTCCGGCGGCACTGTGCCGGTGAGCGACAGCGAAATCGGCGCCTTGCGCGGCGCGCTGCGGGGCAGCGTGCTGCTGCCGGGTGAGCCGGGCTACGACGCGGCGCGAGCGATCTGGAATGCCATGATTGACCGGCACCCCGGCATGATCGTCCAGGCGCTTGGCGCCGCGGATGTGATCCAGGCGGTCAACTTCGCTCGCGAGCATGGCGTGGTCCTGGCGGTACGCGGCGGCGGTCACAACATCGCGGGCAACGCGGTCTGCGAGGGCGGCATCATGCTCGACCTCTCACGCATGCGCTCGGTGCATGTCGATCCAACCACACGCCGCGCCCGCGTCGAGGGCGGCGCGCTGCTCTCCGACGTGGACAAGGAGACCCAGGCGTTCGGTCTTGCGGTTCCGGTCGGCATCAACTCGACCACCGGCATCGCCGGGCTCACCCTCGGCGGCGGTTTCGGCTGGACCAGCCGAAAGTTTGGCCTGACCATCGACAACCTGCTCTCAGTGGACATCGTCACCGCGGACGGCACGCTCCGCCGTGTCGACGCCACGCAGCACCCCGACCTGTTCTGGGCGGTGCGCGGCGGCGGCGGCAATTTCGGGGTGGTGACGTCGTTCGAGTTCCAACTCAGCAGCCTCGGCCCGCAGGTGATCTCCGGCCTGTTGCTGCATCCCTTCGCTGAAGCGCCGGCGCTATTGCGCGAATACCGGCGCCTGGCCGCCGCTGCGCCCGATGAACTGTGCGTCTGGCTGGTGTTGCGCAAGGCGCCGCCGGCGTCGTTCGTGCCGGTGGAGTGGCGCGACAAGGAGGTGCTGATCATCGCGCTCTGCTATGCCGGGCCGATGGAGGCGGGCGAAGCCGCCGCCGCGCCGTTCCGTGCTCTCGGCAAGCCCATCGTCGATCTCGTCGGCCCGCACCCATTTGTCGGCTGGGAGGCGGCATTCGATCCGTTGCTGGCGCCGGGTGCCCGCAACTACTGGAAGAGCCACGACCTGAAGCAACTCACCGACGCCGCCAGCGACGTGCTCTTGGATGCAGCCCGGCATCTGCCCTCCAGCGAGTGCGAAGTGTTCATCGGGCAGCTCGGCGGCCAGATCAACCGCGTGCCCGCCGACGCGACCGCGTACCCCCGCCGCGATGTCGCGTTTACTGTGAACATACACACCCGCTGGCGCGATCCGGCGCAGGACGCGGTCTGCACCGCTTGGACGCGCACCCTTTTCAAGGCGCTCGCGCCGCACGCAATGGGCTCGGTGTATGTGAACTTCATGCCGGCGGACGAGGCGGACCGTATCCAAAGCGCCTTCGGCTCGAACTATGCGCGACTGGCCGAGGCGAAGCGCCGCTACGATCCGCAGAACCTGTTCCGGCTGAACCAGAACATCCCCGTGGCGGCGTAAGCGGCGGCGTCCAATCCCGCCCGGCCGAGCGGCAAAGTGCCGGGCTTGATTGCTAGAGATTGAAGCGCGAAGACTTGGGGCTTTGCCCCAAACCCCACTGGGGCCTTGAGGCCCCAGACCCCCGATATGTTATTGCGCCGAATGAAGTAATGGGGCCCGGGGCCGTGCGGCCCCAGCGGGGTGCAGGAGCGGTGGAATGGCCACGGAGGGAGCGCCCCTGGCCTTCCTGTAGATCCACCCAAAGCTATCATGACCTGGTCGTGCGTAATCCGAACCGAAATCCCCGCACCGTTCGTCGTTCACGCAGGCAAGCGGAAAGGCGTTCCAGGGGTTTGTTCATGCGGCTTTTTTGCCTGCACGAACGAGATCTCTTGGACGCGGGCCGCCTCAGCCATCGCCTTCGGGGCTCTCCGGCATGTCCTTCTCCAGCCGTCCGCGCAGCCGCCGGCCAAGGGCAAGCTCGGTCACCACCCCGTGCAGGGTGCGCAACTCCTGCTCCGTCACCTCGCCGCGCTGGAACAAATGCCGCAGGTTGCGCACCATGCCGGGCCGCTTCTGCTGGTTACGCAGGAAGCCGCAGGCATCGAGCTGGTCCACCAGATGGGTGAGGAAGTTCTCCAACTCGCCCTTGGTGGCGACGTGGGTCTCATTGGTCATCAGCGTGCGCGGCACCGTCTGGTCGGCGGCCATCCACCACTCATAGGCCATGACCATCACCGCCTGCGCCAGATTCAGGGACATGAAGGCGGGGTTGAGCGGGTAGCGCACCAGCGCGTCCGCCTGCGCCATGTCCTCGTTGTCCAGCCCGGCGCGCTCGGGCCCGAACAGCAGGCCTGCGCGCAAGTCGCGGCCGCACACCGCGCGCAGGTCCGCCGCCGCGCCGCGCGCGGTCAGCACCGGCTTGACGATGTGGCGCGGGCGCGGGCAGGTGGCATAGACGTGGTGCAGGTCGGCGACCGCGTCGGCCACGCTGTCATGCAGCGTCAGGTTGTCGAGGATGCGGTCGGCGCCCGATGCGTTGCGCCAGGCGCGTTCCTGCGGCCAGCCGTCGCGCGGGCTGACGAGGCGTAGATGGAACAGGCCGCCATTCGCCATGGCGCGGGCCACCGCGCCGATATTGTCGGCGAGCTGCGGCCGCACCAGGATGACGACCGGGCTGTTGCCGATGGGGCCGATATCGGCGCCGAATGCCTTGCCGGTCATTTTCGTGTTCTCCGGCGGGGAATAGGCCAGGGGCTCTGCCCCTGGACCCCGCTGGGGCCAGCGGCCCCAGACCCGCACAAGTAAAGGGTTTCCAAAGGGCTTGGCCCTTTGGTGGGAGTGCAGAGGGCAAAGCCCTCTGCTGGGGTCCGGGGCAACGCCCCGGAGGGGGTCACCCCCTCCGCCAGATAGTCCCCTGCGGCCCATCCTCAAGCACGATCCCGGCGGCGGCGAGTTCCCCCCGGATCTCATCCGCCCGCGCCCAGTTCTTCGCCTTGCGCGCGGCGAGGCGCTCGGCGATGGCGGCCTCGATCCAGGCGGTGTCCTCGCCGCCGCGGAACCAAGTTTCGGGGTCCGAGGTGAGCAGGCCGAGCAGCCCGCCGCCGGCCCGCAGCCCGGCGGCGGCTTCGGCGCTGCCCTGCAACGCCTCATCCGCGAGCTTGTGCAAGGCGGCAAGGGCGAGCGGCGTGTTCAGGTCGTCGCACAGGGCGGCGAGCACCGGCGCGGGGATGGGGCCGGGTTCCGCCGGGGTGGCGGCGAGGGCGCGGTAGAATCGGTCGAGTTCCCGCTTCACCTCGGCCAGCCCCGCATCGGAGAAATCCAGCGCCTGGCGATACTGCGCGCGCAGCAGCAGGAGCCGCACCGCCTCGCCCGGCGCGCGCGCCAGGATATCCCGCAAGGTGAAGAAGTTGCCCAGGCTCTTGGACATCTTCTCGCCGTTCACCAGCAACATGCCGTTATGCAGCCAGAAGCGGGCGAACACACTGCCGGGGAAGGCGCAGAGGCTCTGGGCGCGCTCATTCTCATGGTGCGGGAACAGCAGGTCGGCGCCGCCGCCATGGATGTCGAAGGTGTCGCCGAGATAGCGCCAGGACATGGCGCTGCACTCGATATGCCAGCCGGGGCGGCCGCGGCCCCAGGGACTGTCCCAGCCCGGCAGGTCCGGGGTGGAGGGCTTCCACAGCACGAAATCGCCCGGATTGCGCTTATAGGGCGCGACCTCGACGCGGGCGCCGGCCAGCAGCTCGTCCGGGCTGCGGCCGGAGAGCGCGCCATAGCCGGGGAAGCGGCTGACATCGAACAGCACATGGCCATCCGCCGCATAGGCGTGGCCGTTCTCGATCAGCCGCTCGATCAGGGTCAGCATGTCGCTGATATGCGCGGTGGCGCGTGGCTCCACATCCGGCGGCAGGTTGCCGATCGCCGCCATGTCGGCGTGGAAATCCGCCGTGGTGCGGGCGGTGATCGCCTCGATCGGCTCGCAGCAGGCCTTGGCGCGGGCGTTGATCTTGTCGTCCACGTCCGTGATGTTCCGCACGTAGGTGACGCGCGGATAGAGCGTCCGCAGCAGGCGGACGAGCACGTCGAACACCACCATGGCACGAACATTGCCAAGATGGGCGAGGTCATAGACGGTCGGCCCGCACACATAGACCCGGATATGGGTGGGATCGACCGGCGCGAAGGTTTCGCGCCGGCGGCTCTGGCTGTTGTGCAGGATCAGCGGGGGCGTGGATTCGACGAACATGGCGACGTCTTCTGCTGCACGTCGCGCCCGCGCGCAACGGATCGTTGACAGAGTGAATGAACAACCCTACCCCGAACCGGGCAACTGAGAGTCGTTCTTAACATGGAGTCGATGGATCAGCTTCCCGGCGCGGTGCACGACGAAGTGCGCGGCAAGGTGCGCCTGGGCCGGCTGAGCCGCCTGATCGCGGTATTCGGCCCCGGCCTCGTCGTCATGCTGGCGGATACGGATGTCGGCAGCGTGATCACCGCCGGCCAGAGCGGGGTGCAATGGGGCTATCGGCTGCTCGGGCTGCAATTCCTGCTCGTGCCCGTGCTGTTCATGATCCAGGAACTGACCGTCCGCCTCGGCATCTTCACCGGCCGCGGCCATGGCGAGCTGATCCGCGAGACATTCGGCCCGTTCTGGGCCTGGGTCTCCGCCGGCGGTCTCGCGATGGCGACGGCGGGAGCGCTGCTGACCGAGTTCTCCGGCGTCGCCGGAGTCGGGGAGATGTACGGCATCCCGCGCGGGGTGAGCCTGACGCTCGCCGTTGCCGGCCTGCTCGCGGTGGTGCTGACCGGCTCCTATCGCCGCGTCGAGCGCACGGCGATCATGATCGGCCTGTTCGAGTTCGCCTTCTTCCTCGTGGCCTGGGAGGCGCATCCCAATCCCGGCGCCATCCTGCGCGGCGCGCTGGACGTGCCCTGGCATGACCGCGACTACCAGTATCTGGCGGCGGCCAATATCGGCGCGGTGATCATGCCCTGGATGATCTTCTATCAGCAGAGCGCCATCGCCGATAAAGGCCTCGGCCCCGAGCATTATGCGGCGGCGAAATGGGATACGGCGGTCGGCGCGCTCATCACCCAGCTTGTCATGGCCGCGGTTCTGATTGCCTGCGCCGCGACGCTCGGCGCGCATGGCGCCGCGCCCAGCCTGACCACGGTCGGGGGAATGAGCGAATCGCTGACGCCGTTTCTCGGCGGGGTGGCGGGGCAGTTGGTATTCAGCGTCGGCGTGCTCGGCGCGGGGCTGGTGGCGGCGATCGTCGCCTCGCTGGCGCTGGCCTGGGGGATCGGGGAGGTGGCCGGCTATCGCCGCTCGCTCGAATACCGCCCGCTACAGGCCGGCTGGTTCTATGGCATCTATGGCGTCTGCGTGGTGGCGGGCGCCGTGCTGGTGGGGCTGTGGCCCAATCTGGTGTCACTGAATGTCGGGGTGCAGGTGATGAACGCCCTGCTGCTGCCGCTGGTGCTCGGCTTCCTGGTGGCGCTGGCCGTGCGCGCCTTGCCGGCGCCGTATCGGCTGCGCGGCTGGTATCTCTGGGTCGTGGTCGCGGTCTCGACGGCGACCAGCGCGCTCGGGGTGTTCGGCGGCTTGTTTTAGCCGAGGGGAAGTCCAGCGGCTCTCGTAGCTGGAGGAACCAGGTGTCGTCATCCCGTCCGGCTACGTGGCCCGTCGTGCCCATGGCACGCATGGCCCGTCCTGCCCATGGCACGCCGCCAACATGACGGAAGAATGCTCAACAGCGAAACGTCACGGTTCCGTCAAGTAAGCCGTGCTAAAATAATTCATTAGAGCAATATCCGATCAGATGGACTCACCTGATCGGATAAAATTGCTCGCCAAACAAAAGACTTAGAGCCTGTTCGAGCGGCCCTCTGCTGCCCGCCCCATCTGATCCTCTGGATGAGCACGATCCGCCTACCGGGGCGGAACTGGAGGAGAGATGTGGACGGAACAGCATCGGGCACGCCATGAGGCGCGCCTGAAGGAGATGGTGTCGGTCTGC
>DATJWY010000145.1:0-18667 GCA_035500775.1 Acetobacteraceae bacterium | reverse complement strand
CCAAACCCCACCGGGGCCTTGAGGCCCCAGACCCCCAACACTTTAGAGCGATATCCGATCAGAGGGACTCATCTGATCGGATAAGATTGCTCGCTAGGTGAAAGACTTAGTGTCTGTCCGGACTTTTTCTATTTAATATCAATGACCTACATCATGGTGGCAGCCAGCACCTGAAATCGCAACGAATAAAACCAAGCAATTTCAATGGGCGCACCGCTTTGGACTATAGGTAAACGATTGAAATTACTCACAAGATTTCCGGGCAGACACTAAGTGATCGGGGGTCTGGGGCCTCAAGGCCCCAGTGGGGTTTGGGGCAAAGCCCCAAGTCAAGATAACGTCAGTTTTCAGCTATCACGCTCTAAAAGCACGACGCGCGATGACCCACGATCTCTTCGCCGCCCTGCCCCGCGATGGCCGTGAGCCCCTGGCCGAGGACGCCGTGCTGCTGCGCGACTTCGCCAGCGCGGAAGCCCCCGACCTGCTCACGGCGGTGGAAGCGATCGCCACCGCCGCGCCGTTCCGCCGGATGATGACGCCCGGCGGGCGGATGATGTCGGTGGAGATGACGAATTGCGGTCCGCTCGGCTGGGTCAGCGACCGCGCCGGCTATCGCTACGCCCCGCGCGACCCGCTCTCCGGCGCGCCCTGGCCGGACATGCCGGCGCCGTTCGCCGGCCTCGCCACGCGCGCGGCGGATGCCGCCGGGTTCGCCGGCTTCGCGCCGGATGCCTGCCTGATCAACCGCTACCGCCCCGGCGCCCAGATGGCCCCGCACCAGGACCGGGACGAGCGCGATCTCGGCGCGCCGATCGTCTCCGTCTCGCTCGGCCTGCCCGCGACCTTCCTGTTCGGCGGCGCCCGGCGCGGCGATCCGGCGCGGCGGGTGCGGCTCGACTCCGGCGATGTGGTGGTGTGGGGCGGGGCGAGCCGGCTCGCCTTCCACGGCGTGGCCCGGCTGGCGGAGGGGGACCACCCGCTGACCGGGCGGTGCCGGATCAATCTGACGTTCCGCAAGGCAGGGTAAGACGCCCGCAAGGGGATGACGGTAGGCGGCCACTCCCTCGGGACTCCTCCGTCGGATTGAAGGTGATCCGGCCTCAGACGTCCTGCCGCGCCGGCGTTCGTTGCCCGGCGAAGTCGAGGAAGGCCGTGATCGAGGGCTGCATCAGCAATGGCAGGGCCTGGGCCACCTGCTCGTCGTCCCAGTCCCACCAGGCGATCGCCAGCAATCGCTCGATCGTCGCCTCGTCATAACGTTTCCGGATCACCCGCGCCGGATTGCCGCCGACGATGGCGTAGGGCGGCACATCCTTGGTGACATTGGCGTTCGCCGCGATAATGGCGCCATGCCCGACCCGGATGCCGGGCAGGATGCTCGCGCCAAATCCGATCCAGATGTCGGACCCGATCTCGACCGGGCCGGGCCAATCATGATCCGGCCCGAGGGACGCCGCCTCCGGCCACAGGAAATGCAGGGAGAAAAACGGATAGGTGGTCGTGAGATCTGTCCGGTGATTCGCCAGGATGATCGTAACACGGTCGGCGATTGAACAATATTTGCCGATTTTGAGCGGGGCGGAATGCGGTTCCTGGATATTCGGGTGTCCGTAGGTGTGGTCGCCAATGTCGAACCTGTTACCCGGATGGGCCTTGTTCAGATAGGCGCGGGTCAGGCGTGGATGTTTCTCTGAACGGCTCACCGTAAGGCTCCAGTTCCTGAATAGTGTCGCGGGGGCGGCATTGGCTGGCGGACAAAATCGGACGGAAGAAAGCCAAGGGAATGGCCGCCAACCGCCTTGGCGGTGCCTTTATGACCAGGCGTCTGATTTTAACCAGCAGGGTCAGGCCCCAAGGGTAAGGCGAGGGCTCCGCCCTCGACCCGCCAAAGGCCGTGGGCCTTTGGAAACCATTTCCTTATTCATTTCATCCCGGATGAAGACGGCTGTCATCCGGCAAGGATTTCCTTAAGTTTCGGGGATCTGGGGCCTCCAGGCCCCGTCATGCGCAAGCACGCCTTCGCGTGACGGGGTCGAGGGGCAGCGCCCCTCGCCTCTCCCTGGAGTCCCGCACCGGCATGCCCCACCGCCGTCTTCTCCCCGAGCGCACCCTCTGGCTCATGGCCGGTTTCGGCTTCGCCAGCGGCCTGCCGCTGATGCTCTCCGGCTTCACCCTGGCGCAATGGCTGACCGAGCACGGTGTTTCCCTCACCGGCATTGGCCTGACGGCACTGATCGGTCTCGCCTACACGCTGAAATTCCTCTGGGCTCCGGCGCTGGACCAGCGCCCGCCCGGCCCGTTCGCCCGCATCGGCCGGAGGCGCGGCTGGCTGCTGCTGATCCAGCCGGCTCTGACCGCCGCCATCGTGGCGCTGGCCCTGTGCGATCCGGCGCGGAGCGTCACTGCCCTGGTCGCGGTGGCGGCTGGGGTGGCCTTTCTCTCCGCCAACCAGGACATCGCCATCGACGCCTGGCGCATCGAGACCTTCCCCGAGCGGCTCCAGGGCGCGGCGATGGCGGCCTATGTCTGGGGCTATCGCATCGCCATGCTGGTTTCGGGCGCGGGGGCGATCCGGCTGGCCGGGCCGCTCGGCTGGCATGGCTCGCTGCTTGGCGTGGCGGGGCTGAGCGCGGGCGGGATCGTGCTGACGCTGCTCGCGCCGGAGCCGGCCGCGGCCCCCGCGCCGCCGCGCCGGCCGGGGCTTGTCGCGCGGATCGGGGCGGAGGTGGTGGCGCCGCTGCGGGATTTCCTCACCCGCGCCGGCGCGGTGGAGACGCTCTGCTTCGTGCTGCTGTTCAAGCTCGGCGAGGCGCTGGCGGGCAAGATGGCGGTGCCGTTCTACCGCTCGCTCGGTTTTGACCGCGCGCAGGTGGCGGCGGCGAACAGCCTGCCCTCGCTCGCGGCGAGTCTCGCCGGCGCGGCAGCGGGCGGCTGGCTGGTGGCGAAGCTCGGCACCGGCCGGGCATTGATCCTCACCGGCTTCGCGCAGATGGCGACGATGCTGCTCTACATCGCCCTCGCCTGGTCGGGCGGGGACGTGCACATCCTTTACGCCAAGGTGACGCTGGAAGCCTTCGCCGGGGCGATGGCGGATGCCGCCTTCATCACCTTCCTCTCCGCCCTGTGC
Source organism: Acetobacteraceae bacterium (assembly GCA_035500775.1). Classification (GTDB taxonomy): domain Bacteria; phylum Pseudomonadota; class Alphaproteobacteria; order Acetobacterales; family Acetobacteraceae; genus DATJWY01. The sequence goes on along the minus strand of DATJWY010000145.1, from coordinate 15,540 downwards.
AGCAGCGCCTACACGGCGACGCAATACGCCCTGCTCTCCTCGCTCGCGGCGCTGGCGGTGCATACGGTGGGGGGCACCTCCGGGGTGCTGGCCGCCGCGCTGGGCTGGGTGCCGTTCTACTCCCTGACCCTGCTGGCCTCGCTGCCGGCCATGCTCATCATGCTGCATCTGGTGCGCCGCTTCCCGGCGGCGCATGCGGCGGGGCCGGTGAAGGTCGCCGATTTCGTTCCCGAAAGCCCGCTCGGCTCCTGATGCCTGGGGCCGGGCTGGCCCAGGGGCGCCTGGCCGGCGGCGGCGCCCCCTCCGCCGCACCGGCTCAGCCGAGACGGGACAACACCCGCCTGACACGCGCGCGCCGGGCGACCCACGGCCCGGGTTTTGAGACACGCCGGGCGCCGCCGCCTGAAGAATTTTTCGCCCGACAGCACCGTCGCATCAACTTGCAGAATGGTTTTCCACGGCAATGCACAACCAAGAACAGATAGAATCATTCGCACTGAAATGACTTGCTTTTTATATCTTTTATATACCGCGCCCGGTCGCTTCGTGTTCCGGTGAGTCCCATGCGTCTCGCCACCCCGGCGGGCCGGGCGGGGGACGAGAGTCGTTTTTGCTTGCGTTCGCCGCCTTGATCCGCCTCAATGACCGGGCACTTTCGTCCTAGGCTTCAAAAAGGGAAGTTCATGAGCGCACGCCCCCTGCGCCTGCTGTCCGGGTTCATCACCTCATCGCTGCTGCTGGCCGCTTCGGTCGGCGTGGCCCAGGCGTCAGAAACGAACAGCGACGACGGGTGGATCGAGAGCGGGGTGGCTTCTTGGTACGGCCCCCGCCATGCCGGCCACCGCACCAGCAGCGGCCAGCGTTTCAACCCGAACGCGCTGACCGCCGCCCACCCCTCCCTGCCGCTCGGTAGCCGCATCCGCGTGACGGTGCAGGAAACCGGCCGCTCGGTAGTTGTCACGGTCAATGACCGCGAGCCGCCGCACGGAGTCCGGTGCATCGACCTCTCCCGCGCCGCGGCCGGCGTGCTCGGCATCGTCAACCGCGGCACGGCGATGGTGGATCTGAGCCGCGCCGATGACGCGACGGTGCCCGTCGAGGTGGCGGAAGCGCCGGAAGACGCGGCCCCCGCGCCTAGGGAGTTCCACGGCCGGCAGCATAAGCACCATGCTTCCCGCCTGGCGTCGCGGTCGCATCGCATCTATCTGGCCTCGTCTGAGTCTCCAGAGCGGCGTTAAGCTCCGCGCCGAGCAACACGGCGTAGGCGGAAACGTAGAACCACATCATCACACCGACCACCGCCCCGAGCGGGCCGTAAGTCGCGTCGTACCGGGCCAAATGGCTCACATAGTATGTGAACAGCGCCGAGACGACGAGCCAGAGCCCGGTCGCGACCAGCGAGCCGGGCGTGACCCAATGCCATTGCGCCGCCCGGCGTGACGGGCCGAAGCGGTAGAGCAGCGAGAGCGCGACCGTCACGAAACCGAGCAACAGGCCGAGGCTCGCCAGCCGCAGCAAGAGCGTCTGTGACGGCGGCACGCCGACGAAGGCGAGCACCGCCGGCAGGAACACCAGCAGGGCCAGGCCGAGCACGGCGCCCAGGATCGCCCCCAGCGTCATGCCGAGCGACACCAGCTGGAAGCGGAAAAAGCCACGCTGCTCCGCCTCCCCGTAGGCGAGGTTGAGGGCGGAGATGATCGACTTGGTCCCGGTCGCGGCGCTCCAAAAAGTGATCATCGTGCTGAGCGCCAGGCTGAAGGTCAGCGTGCCCGGCGGCTTGCTGACCAGCACATGCACCCGGTCGGCGATGAGGGTGAAGGCGGCGGGCGGGAGCAGGTTGTTGAGGACGGCGAGCTGCGGCTCCACGGCCCGTGGATCGAAGACCAGGCCGTAGATCGCGATCAGCATGCTGATCGCCGGGAACAGCGCCAGCATGGCGTAAAAGGCGCAGCCGGCGGCGACGAGGGAAACGCGGTCGGAGACCACTTCGCGCGCCGTCCGCCGCAGCACGCGCTTCCAGCCGGACCAGGGGATTTGCCCGGACATCCCGGCGAATCGGCCGGGCGCGGCCCCGCCATCGCCCTGCCCGCAGGCCGGGGCGCCGCCGCGATGCGGCACCCCGGCTTGCCCTGCACCGGACGCTTCGGGCCCTGCATCGCTCACGGCACCCTCCTCCTGCTCCGCGCCCCGCCGCCCGGCCCTGCCGGCCACGAATTTCCTGTTGCGGCATCGGGCAAGTATCCCTATGTGCACTCCTCTACGCAGCAACGCACGTGCCTCTGGCCCTCAGCGGTTACGCAACGACGTCAAGCGTTCTGGCAATCGTTTGGTCGCTGGTTCGTTCGACCGTTTCGTCAACCACGTCCCGTCGCCTCAAATATCAGGCGGGCGTCCAAATTGGGAAAGGGTGGTGCGATGACTCCCAAGATCGCGCGCTTCATCGCCGACACCGTGCCGGCGACTCCTTGTCTTGTCCTCGATGTGGATCAGGTGGAGCGGAATTTCCGCGCCCTCCGCGATGCCCTGCCGCTCGCGCGCATCTACTACGCCGTGAAGGCGAATCCGGCGCCGCCGATCCTGGAGCGCCTGGCGACCCTCGGCAGCAGCTTCGACACCGCGAGCTGGGCAGAGATCCAGCTCTGCCTCGGCGCGGGCGCGAGCGCCGATCGCATCAGCTTCGGCAACACGATCAAGAAAGTCTCCGCCATCCGCGCAGCGCACGAAGCCGGCGTCAGCCTCTTCGCCTTCGACAGCGAGGAGGAGCTGCTCAAGCTCGCCACGCATGCGCCGGGCAGCCGCGTCTATTGCCGCCTGCTCGTCGAGAATGACGGCGCGGAATGGCCGCTTTCCCGCAAGTTCGGCACCACGGTGGAAAACGCGCGCGACCTGATGCTGCGCGCCGGCACACTCGGGCTCGACCCGTACGGCCTCTCCTTCCATGTCGGCAGCCAGCAGACGAACCCGGCGGCGTGGGACGCGGCGCTCGGCAAAGTCGCCATGCTGTTCACGGATCTTTCGGAAGCCGGCGTCAATCTGCGCATGGTGAACCTGGGCGGCGGCTTCCCCACGCCGTATCAGCGCGCCGTGCCCGAGATCGACGAATACGGCACCGCGATCATGGACGCGATGACGCGCCATTTCGGCAACGCGCTGCCGGAAATGCTGGTGGAGCCGGGACGCTACATGGTCGGCGATGCCGGCGTGGTGTGCTCGGAAGTCGTGCTCGTCAGCCGCAAGGCGAAGGACGATCCGGTGCGCTGGGTGTATCTCGACATCGGGCGCTTCGGCGGACTCGCCGAGACCGAGGGTGAGGCGATCAAATATCCGATCGCCACCACGCGCGACGGCGGGGAAACCGGCCCGGTGATCATCGCCGGCCCGACCTGCGACAGCACCGACGTGATGTACGAGAAGACCAATTACCGGCTGCCGCTCTCGCTCACCTGCGGCGACCGGGTGGAGATCCGCTCCGCCGGGGCTTACGTCACGACCTATGCCAGCCAGTGCTTTAACGGGTTCGCGCCGCTGGCCGAACATTACGTCTGAATAACGGCCCGCAGGGGGCTTCGCCCCCTGCACCCCCACCAAAGGCCGGCGGCCTTTGGAAACCTTGCCGCTGCTCGCCCCCTCGTCTTGGCGGTGCGCGCCGCCTATGCTCCCGGCCCTCGTAGAACGGGAGAGTCAACGCATGGCGACGATCAGCATCGATGCCACCGACGGATCGGGCAGCTTCTCCGCCCTGCTCGTCGAGCCGCGCCACAAGCCCGCGGGCGCCGTCGTCCTGATCCAGGAAATCTTCGGCGTGAACGACGCGATGCGCGCCACCGCCGAAGCCGTCGCGGATCTCGGCTTCCTCGCCGTGGTGCCGGACCTGTTCTGGCGGCTCGAACCGGGGGTCAACCTCACCGACAAGAGCGACGCCGAGTGGAAGAAGGCGATGGCGCTGATGCAGGCCTTCGACCAGGACAAGGGCGTCGAGGACCTGAAGGCGACCCTCGCCGTCGCCCGCACCCTGCCGGGATCGAATGGCCGGGCCGGCACGATGGGCTACTGCCTCGGCGGCCGCCTCGCCTTCCTGATGGCCGAGCACTCCGACGCCGACGTGAACATTTCCTATTACGGCGTCGGCCTGGACGCGCTGCTGCCGGATCTCCACAAGGTGAAGCGGCCGCTGATCCTGCACATCGCCGACCAGGACGAGTTCTTCCCCGCCGATAAGCGCGCCAAGGTGGTGCACGCCGCGCAGGGCACTCCGCATGTCCGCGCCTATGTCTATCCGGGCGTGCATCATGCCTTCGCCCGTGTCGGCGGGGTGCACTGGAACGGCCGGGCGGCCACCATCGCCAACGGCCGGAGCGCGGAGGCGCTGGTCACGGCGCTCGGGTAAGGAACGGTTTCCAAAGGCCCCCGGCCTTTGGCGGGGTCGAGGGGCAGAGCCCCTCGCCTTCCCTCCCAAAGCCCCCCACCCCCCGCCCGGATCGGCCGGCGGGCGTTGCTTCTGCTTGCCGCAGCCCCGCTCCTCGCCGCCGCGCCGGAGCGCGACCCCGGGCCGGAGATCGCCGCCCGCGCCGTCGCCGTCCTGCGCGCCCGGGCGGCGGCGCTACCGGGACCCGGCCTGCTGCGCAGCTACGATGTCCGCACCGGCGCGGACGCCACCGATTTCGACCGCGTCCACGCCAACTGCGCCTATAGCTACGACAACGCGGTCGCCGGCCTCGCCTTGCTGGCGGCCGGCGAGACGATGCTGGCACGCCGCCTGGGCGACGCGTTCCTCGCCGCCCAGGCGGCGGACCGGTTCTGGCGCGACGGCCGGTTGCGCAACGCCTACGCCGCCGGACCGGTCAGCCGCCCCGCCGCCCTGCCCGGCTGGTGGGACGCGGCTTCCGGGCAATGGCTGGAAGACGGCTACCAGGCCGGCAGCGCCACCGGCGTCATCGCCTGGATCATGCTGTTCTGGCTCGCCCTGCGCGCCCGCACTGGCGACATCACCTATGAAGCGGCGGCCAACCGCGCCGCCGATTGGGTGGAGACGACGCAGCGCGCCGCGCGCGGCTATACCGGCGGCACGCTCGGCTTCGAGCCCGCCCCCGTCCGCCTGAGCTGGACGAGCACGGAGCATAATCTCGACCTGTTCGTCGCCTTTCGCGGTCTCGGCCGCGCGGCGGCGGCGGCGCATGCGCGGGATTTCGTGGCGTCCATGTGGTCGGCGCCGGAGCGGCGCTTCTTCTCAGGCCTGACCCCGGAGGGCGCGCCGAACCCGCATTCGGCGGTGGATGCCAATCTCTGGCCGCTGCTGGCCCCGGACCCGGATCCCGCCTGGACCCCGGCGCTCGACTGGGTGCTGACCCGGCACGGCCTGCCCGCCGAAACGCCGGAGGGCGTCGATTTCAACACCGATCGCGACGGCATCTGGCTGGAGGGTACCGCCATCACCGCGCTCGCTCTCCGCCGCGCCGGACGGGCCGTGGCCGCCCGCCGCCTCACCCGCACGCTCGCCGGGCAGTTCAGCCCCGGCGGCCTCGTCTTCGCGACCACCACGCCGCGCCTGACCACCGGCCTTTCCACCGGGCTCGACCAGACCGCGCCGGATTTTCTCTATTTCCGCCGGCCGCATCTGGCGGCCACCGCCTGGACGGCCCTTGCCGGGCTCGGCGCCGACCCGCTTCGTCTTGCAACCTGAACGTGCCCGGCTCATCATTTCACATGAGGATCGGATAAGCACACCTGGGACACGCCCCAGCGCGGCACAGGAACCGATCGGAAAAAGCCTGGCTTATTTTTCAGTGTGTTAGCGCTATGGCGGGTGCTTTTCGAACGGCGCATTAACGAAAATTCAACCACCCTCCACCGATACAGTTAACAAATCATAACAAAAATCGTATGACAAACAATATGTCGCGCCACAACTCCGAGAGCAATTGCGACTCGTCATTGCTTACCCAGGGTTTACCCCGTAATCCTGACCTTGCAGGTCTGGTTGCACCCAGATCCTGAACGAACGGGGTCCCGATGCAACCGTCTCAAAGCCTCGCCCTTGCAGACTTTCCCATCTGCGACCCCGACGACGACCTGCTGTACGATTGGGCTGCCGAGCCTCCGCCGCCCGGCCAGGATCGGGGCGATCCCCCGCCGCGCCGCCTTCGTCTCCGCCGCCGCACGTTGCTGGCCAGCGTCGCCGTCGCCCTCGACGTGGCGCTGCTGCCGCGATTTTCGGGCAGGGCGCCGCTCCGCCAGACGGCGGAGATGCTGGCGGAGGACAATGCCGACTGGGAAAGCTTCAAATCCCGCTTCATCCTGGCGGAAGGCCGCGTCGTGGACACCGGGAATGGCGGGGTGTCGCACAGCGAGGGCCAGGGGCTCGGCATGCTGTTCGCCGTCGCCTATCGCGACCAGGAAACCTTCGAATCGCTGGCCGGCTGGACCGCGCGCACCCTCCGCTGTCGCGGCGACGCGCTGCATGCCTGGCGCTACCACCCGAACCAATCAGCCTCGGTGGACGACCTCAACAACGCGACCGACGGCGATCTCTATATCGGCGCGGCCCTGGCCCGCGCCGCCGACCGTTTCGGCCGCGACGCCTACGCCGACACGGCCGCCGCGATCGCCCGCGCCGTGCTGGATCAACTGGTGCGCGAGGCCGGCCCGCGCACCATCCTGCTGCCCGGCTCCTACGGGTTCGAGCGGACCGACAGCTTCGTCGTCAACCCGTCCTATTACGCCTTCGCCTGCCTCGACGCGCTCGCGGCCCTCACCCCGTCCGATAGCTGGGACCGGCTGCGGGCCGACGGCACGCGGCTGATCGCCGATAGCCGGTTCGGCCGCTGGCGGCTGCCGCCCGACTGGCTGCGGATCCGGCGCGATGACGGGACGGCCGCGCCCGCACCGGAGTGGCCGGCCCGCTTCTCGTACGACGCGATCCGCGTGCCGCTGCAACTGGCCTGGGGCGGCCTCAGCATCCCCGGCCTCAACAGCGACCTGCTGGCCTTCTGGACCGAGGCGGAGGTCGGGGAAGTACCGGTGGGGGTCGATCTGGTGTCGGACGTACCGCTCAGTAATCCAGGTTTTACTGGCGCCCGGGCCATCGCGGCGCTGATCCTGCGGGCGGAGCGCGGGGCCGGCCCCCTGGTCCTGCCAAGCGTGGCGGACGCCCCCGATTATTACTCGGCCGCCCTCATTCTCCAGACACGGCTGGCGTGGCGTGAGATGCAGCAAAAAGCGACGATAAACGCCTGACGGACGGCGCTGCCTCCGCCGGGCAAGAAGGGCGGGACCCCATACGGTGCGAGAAACGCTCAGGACCCTCCGGAGACTCGTCTCGCGGCCGTGGCACCGCGGCGGCGCGGCGCCGCCGGCGCTCATGGGCGGGGTGACAAACGCGGAGCGCACCTACATCCTCGCCGCGCTGCCTGACCCGAATGGGGAGCCCCTGGACTTCCGGATCGTGCACGCGAACGCCGCCGCCTGCGAACGATCAGGCTTCGCGGAGAACGCGCTCCGCGACCGCCTGGTCTCGGAAGTGCTGCCGCGGGCCGTGCTGCAGAGCTGTATGGCCCTGGCCCGGAGCGTGCTGAGGACCGGCGAGCCACGGACATTCGAGGTGGATATCGACGCCCCCGGCCCGGCACGGCGCGTCCATTGCCGCATGCTGCGCCTCGGGAACGAGATCGCGGTCGCGAGCCGGGATGTCGCGCCGGGCCAGTCCGCTTCGGTGGCGCCGGAAGAGCCGGCCGGCACGCTCGGCGCCCTCATCGACACCATGCCGCTCGCCGTCGTCTCCTGGCGGGTGGACGGGCGGATCGACGCCGCCAATGCCGAGTTCTGCCGCCTGCTCGGCTATACCGAGGCGGAGTTGCGGGACGCGATGCGGATCGGCGCCCTGCACCGGCCGATCGAGCCGGAACGGGCCCGCCCCGAGACGCGCGGCCACGGGCTGTTGCCGGCGGGGCTCGACCCGTACGCCATCCGCCCGGGCGACGAGTTGCGGCACGAAACCGAAGGCCTCCTGATCCGCAAGGACGGCTCCGGCCTGCGCACCCGCCTGCTGACCAAGCCGGTCTTCGACGACACCAGCCGCCTGACCGCCTTCATCAGCGTCGCCTTCGACGGCAACACGGAGGGGCCGGAAGGACGGCACGCGCGCTACGACAGCCTGACCGGCCTGCCGGAGCGGCCGGTGCTGGAGCGGCGCACCGCCATCGCCATCGAGCAGGCCCGCCTTGCCAACGGCCAGGTGGTGCTGCTGCTGCTCGACCTCGACAACCTCAAGCGCGTGACGGACAGCCTCGGCCACCGGATGCGCGACCAGGTTCTCGTCATCATCGCCCGGCGCATCCAGGCGGCCATCCGTGGCAGCGACCTCGTGGCCCGCATCGGCGCCGACGAATTCGCGATCCTGCTCGCCCCGCCCAAGGGCGCGCCGGACCCGAACGCGGTCGTCCAGCGGCTGATCGACAGCGTGTCGGAGCCGATCGCGAGCCAGGTCGGCGATTTCCGCGTCACGCCGAGCATCGGCATCGCGATCTGGCCGGAGCACGGGCCGGACATCGACGCCCTGCTGCGCAGCGCCTCGCTCGCGGCGCATGCGGCCAAGCGGGACGGCGGCGGCCGCGCCCTGCATTATTCGGCGCGGACGCAAAGCCCGCCGGTCAACGACCTCAAGCTGGAATCCGCCCTGCGCGAGGCCATGGCCCGGGACGAGTTCTTCCTGGAATACCAGCCGAAGGTGAGCCTCGCCTCGGGCCAGATCTCCGGGCTCGAGGCCTTGCTGCGCTGGCGGCATCCCGAATGGGGGCTGATCTCGCCGCTGCAATTCATCGGCATCGCGGAAGCGACCGGGCTGATCGTTCCCCTCGGCGCCTGGGTGCTGGAAACCGCCTGCCGCCAGGCGGTGGAGTTGCGGCGCAGCCTCGGCGCCGACGTCACGATGGCGGTGAACCTCTCGCCGGTGCAGTTCCGTCAGCCGGATCTGCCGCGGATGATCGAGCGGGCGTTGGAAGCAGCGGAGCTGCCGCCGGGCCTGCTTGAGCTCGAGATCACCGAAACATCGCTGCTCGCGGAGTCCATGGAAACCAGCACGACGCTCGGCTTCCTGCGCGAGATCGGCGTCGGCATCGCGGTGGACGATTTCGGCACCGGCTTCTCCAATCTCTCCATGCTGGACCGCTTCCGTGTGGACCGCCTGAAGCTGGACCGCTCGCTGCTGACCGGCCTGCCGGGCCGGCAGCGCGCGGCGGCGATCGTCAAGGCGGTGGTGAGCATGGCGCAGTGGCTCGGCCTCGATACCACGGCGGAGGGCGTGGAGGACGCCGAGCAGGTGACATTCCTGCGCGGCCTTGGCTGCAGCGAGGCGCAAGGCTTTTTCTTCGCCCGGCCCACCCCGGCGTGCGAACTCGCCGCGGTCATCCGGTCGGCGGCGGGCCGCGCCGCCGAGACGGTCGGATAGCCCGGATCCCACGGTGCGAAAGTTTTGACTTTCGTGGAACAGGATCGCGACGCTGTATAAGGGAAATCACGATCCGCGCACGCGGCAACATTGGCCCGCCAGCCACGTTACGCTAGAGCAAGATGGGTTCAGGTGGAACCACCTGAGCCCATTCACTTGCTCGCCAAAACAAAGACCTAGAGCGGGATGAGCGCGTCCTTCAGCGACCATCCCGCTCTAGCGACCGAGCCGAGGGGAAACGACATGACGGCCAGGAAACCCGCGTCCGGCAAGGTGCGCTTCGCGGTGGTCGGCGCCGGCTGGGTCACGCAGGCGGCCTTCCTGCCGGCGATCGCCAATGCCGGCAACGCGGAGGTGGTCGCGCTCGTCACCGGCGATGCCAGCAAGGGCCAGGCGCTGGCAACGCGTTACGGCATCCGCCATGTCTTCGGCTACGCGGAATACGACCGGATGCTGACGCATCCGGATATCGACGCCGTGTATCTGGCATTGCCGAACACGCTGCACCGGGATTACGCCGTGCCGGCGCTCAAGGCCGGGCTGCACCTGTTGCTGGAAACGCCGATGGCGACCAGCGAGCAGGAGTGCCAGGAGATCATGGCCGCGGCCGAGCGCGGCGGCGGCACGCTGATGAGCGCCTACCGGCTGCATTTCGAGCCGGGCACGCTCGACATGCTGCGCCGGGTGCGCGCCGGCGTCATCGGCGAGCCGCGCCTGTTCAGCGCCGTGCTCACCCGGCCGGTCGATCCGCGCAACCACCGGATGCAGCACGGATTCTGGTCCGGGCCGGTGGCGGATCTGGGCCTCTACCCGATCAACGCCGCCCGCATGCTGTTCGGCGAGGAACCGCTGGAGATCGTCGCCAGCGGCGGCCGTTCCGGCGGCTTCGATTTCCATGACAGCGTCAGCGTCAGCCTCGGCTTCGATGACGGGCGCCAGGCCCAGTTCCTCGTCGCCTACAGCACCGCGCCGGTGGACCAGTACCGCCTGATCGGCACGCAGGGCGATATCGAGGTCTCGCCAGGCTTCGACTTCGGCCCCGGCATCGCCGCCGCCTACCGGATGCAGCGGGACGGACGGGAGATCCGGCAGGAATTCCCGGAAGTGGACCAGTTCGGCGCCGAGATCCGCTATTTCTCCGACTGCGTGCTGACGGGGCGGGAGCCGGAGCCGGATGGTGAGGAAGGCTACGCCGATGTGCGGGTCTGCGCCGCCATCGAGGAGGCGCTGCGCACGGGGCAGCCGCAAAGCCTGCCGGTGATGACGCGAAAGCACCGGCCCGACCCCGCCCAGGCGATGACACTGCCGCCGGTGAAGCCGCCCGGCCTCGTCAACGCCGCCCCACCCGGTGAGGGCTGATGGCCGGCGGCCGGGGTGAGACCTCCTTGGCAAGACCAGGGGCCGTGATCCGCGCCGCCTGCCAACGCCATGCCGAATAGGGATTATTAATCATTTTATGGACAATTTTTGCATTATGAGCCTATAATGACTCAATCATTGTACGTTTAGCCGAGAATCAGACTTCCCCGCCGCACGCGAAAATCCTATTCGTGCAACGGTTTTGTTACAGCAATGAAAGCGGCCGCCGGGTAGGCGCCCGACGGTCCGTCCTGCGGAGGCAATGGTGATCATTCTGGCGAACCGGAACTGGCCCAAGGGCGTGAGTGTGGACGTGACGGTGGGCGGCGCCCCCTACGTGTCCCGCAAGCGACTGGAATTCAACCAGACCATCAGGATCGCCTGGAACCACCACGCCATCGCCTATCGCCGCGACCTGGAGCCGGACCGGCCGGACGGCCGGATGACCACCTGGATTTCGCTGCCGATGGTGGACGAGGAGCACCTGGTCGCCGTCTGACGGCCGGCTCCGCCGCTTCGGGTGTTTCCACCCGAAGCGTGTCCGTGTTTTCGCGGGCGCTCTTATCAGCCAGACCGAATTCCGGTCCGGCTGGCGCCCGCTCTAAGCGAGCGCCGCGCTGATCGCCTCGGCGCAGTCGGCAAGCTCGTCATCGGTGATCGCCAGCATGTCCAGCATCACCAGATCGTCCTCGATGCGGCCGATCACCGCGGGCCGGTGCAGGCGCAGGCGGCGGGCCAGTTCCTCTGCGTCCAGCCCCTCCACGGCGAGGCCGATCGCGGTGCTGCTCAGCGCCCGGTCCGGCAGGGGAACGCCGCCGGCATAGGCGATGGAAGCCTCGATGCGGTACAGCACCGGCTCCGGCAGCATGGCCCCGAGACGTTCGGCCCGGTCGCGCAACGCCGCCTCGCTCTGCGTCAGCATGCGGAGGACCGGGATGGCGCGCGGCGGACCGGCGCGGTGCAGGCGCAGCGTCGCCTCCAGCGCGGCGAGCGCGAGCTTGTCCGCCCGCAGCGCGCCGAGCAGCGGATGCCGGCGCAGCGGGTCGATCGCCGCCTGCCGGCCGACCAGCAACCCGCTCTGCGGCCCGCCCAGCAGCCTGTTGCCGCCACAGGTGACGATGTCCGCCCCGGCGGCAACGGACGCGCGCAGCGCCGGTTCCCGCCCACCTTCCGGCAGGGTCAGCCCGGACAGGGTGGCGCCGCCGAGATCCTCGATCAGGATCAGCCCATGCTCCTGGGCGAGCCCGGCCAGCTCCGCCAGCGCGGGCGAGGCGGCGGCGCCGACGATCCGGTAATCATCCGGCCGCACCTTGAGGATCGCCCGCGTCGCCGGCCCGATCGCCGCCTGGTAGTCCGCGAGCCGCACCCGGTTGGCGGCGCCGACTTCCACCAGCCGGGCGCCGCTCTGCCGGATCATCTCCAGCAGGCTGAACGCGTCGCTGTCGCCGACCTCGCCGCGCGCGACCACGATTTCCCCGCCGGCGGCGCAGGCACTCAGGGCCAGCAGCAGGGCGGCGGCATGGGTATTGACGACGAGCGCCGTCTCGGCGCCGGCCAGATCACGCAACAGTGACTCCACTGTTTCCGTGCGCGCCTCGCCATGCCCCGTCTCAGGGTTGAGTTCCAGGGTGCAGTAGCCGCGCGCCACCTCGGCCACGGCCTCGGCCGCCGCCTCGGCGAGCGGCGCCCGGCCGAGAGCGGCGGGCAGGAGGAGGCCGGTGCCGTTGATGGCGCGGCGAAGGACAGGCAGGCGCGCGGGGTCCGGCGCCTCCGAGGCACGGGCGAGAATCGCCGCCGCGGTGTCGGCGACGACTGGTTGCGCCTCGGTGACCGGCGGTATTTGGCGCGACGTTTCCACCTGTGACCCGTCTTGCTCTTCCATGGGGGATCTCCTGCCGGACCGGATGGCCGCGGCTTGACCTCGAACGCGGATATTGCGCCACCCCCGCGCTCCGAAGGCAAGCGGTCGCAAAACCCGACTTGGTGAAGGGTTTCCAAAGGGCTTCGCCCTTTGGCGGGTGCAGGGCAGCGCCCTGCCCTTCCTGTCCGCGCCGCCATTTTAGCGAACCAGCCCCGCCGCAGGCAAACCAGGAGTTGCGCCCGCCGCCGGACGTCTCACGTCCCACCCCACCCACGCAGGGCTTACCCCCTGCTGCCGGGCCTCGTTCCATGCGCCGGAATCGAAGGCCAGGGGCCCCGCCCCTGGACCCCGCCAAAGGCTTAGCCTTTGGAATCCTTTTGTTTTCTTGACTGCATCCGTGGTTTTCGGACGGCTGACGTCACCAGGAAAAATGTATTGGTTTCCAAAGGCCCACGGCCTTTGGCGGGTCCACGGCAGAGCCCTGGCCTTGCCTACCGCACCGCCAGCGCGATCTGATGGAACAGCGTCGCCGGCAGGCTGCCGCCGGTCACACCGCGCATCGGCCGGTCATCATCGTTGCCGAGCCAGACGGCGATGACGGTGCCGTTCACCGTGCCGATGAACCAGGCGTCGCGGGAATCCTGGGTCGTGCCGGTCTTGCCGCCGACGAACCGCCCTGGCACCGCCGCCGCGTGCCCGGTGCCGCGCGCGACCACCGCGCCCAGCATGCGCACCATCATCGCCGCCAGATCGGGGTCGATCACCCGGCGCTGCTCCGGAGCCGGCACGGCGAGCGGCTGGTGGTCCGCCTCGCCGCCGAGGATCGCGGTCGGCGTCACCGCGTAGCCGCCATTGAAGAAGCTGGCATAGGCCGCCGCCATCTCCAGCACGCCGACCTCTCCGGTGCCGAGGGCGAGCGAGGCGTTCCGCGGCAGCGTATCGGCGATGCCGAGCCGGTGCGCGACCGAAGCCACCGCTTCCGGCCCGCCAGAGCGCAGCAGCAGCCGCACCGCGGGCGTGTTCAGCGACTCCGCCAGCGCCTCCTCCAGCGTCACCTCGCCCTTGAAGCCCGGCTCGAAATCCACCGGGTTCCAGCCGCCGACATGAATCGGGGCGTCGAGCACCGTATCGTCCGGGCGCGCGCCATGCTCCAGCGCCGTGAGCCAGACGAAGGGCTTGAAGGCCGAGCCGGGCTGGCGGCGGGCCAGGACGGCGCGGTTGAACGAGCTCTGATGCCAATCCCGCCCGCCGGCCATGGCGCGCACTTGGCCGGTCGCGGCATCCAGCACCACCACGGCGCCCTGCCCGGCCCCGGCGGCGTGGCCCGGCCCGTCCAGCATGGCGGCGAGCCGCGACTCCACCACCGGTTGCAGGCGCGGATCGAGCGTGGTGCGGAGCTCCGCGTCAGTATCCTCCGGCACCACGCGCTGCGCCGCCTGGGCGGCCCAGTCGGCGAACCAGCCGGCATTGCCGCCATAGGCGGGGAAATGGATGCGGGCGGCGGCGGCCTTGGCCTGCGCCTCGGTGATGGCGCCGGCCTCCGTCATGGCGGAGAGCACCTCGCGGGCGCGGGCGGTCGCGGCATCGGGGTCGGTGCGCGGGTTGAAGCGCGAGGGCGCGCGCGGCAACCCGGCGAGCACCGCGCATTGCCACAGCTCCAGACGCCGGGCGGAGGTGCCGAAATAGAGCTTCGCCGCCGCGTCCACGCCCCAGGCGCCGGAGCCGAGATAGACCCGGTCGAGATAGATCTCGAGGATCTCCTGCTTGGTGAAATGCCGCTCCAGCCAAAGGGTGAGCAGCAATTCCTGGATCTTGCGGCGGAAGGTGCGGGCGTTGGTGAGGAACAGGTTCTTCGCCACCTGCTGCGTCAGGGTGGAGCCGCCCTGCACCACCCGCCCGGCCAGCAGGTTGACCGTCGCGGCGCGCAGCAGGCCGCGCGGGTCGATGCCGCCATGCTCCCAGAAGCGCCGGTCCTCCACCGCCACGATGGCGGGCGGCAGGCAGCGCGCCATTTGCGGCAGGCGCAGCGGATCGCCGACCACGTCGCCGAAGGTGGCGTAGGTGCGGCCGAGCCGGTCCTCCAGCACCAGGCTCGGGCGGCGGATGGCGTCCAGCGCGGTTTCCGGGTGCGGCAGGTCGCGCAGCGCCCAGACGAACAGCACGGTCAGCCCGATCGCGCCCCAGACCAGGCCGATCAGCGACCAGCGGATCAGCCGCCAGGAGGCGCGGCGCGGACGCCGCGGGGGTTCGGGTCGCGGCGCGGGCGGCGGCTCGGCCGGGAAATCGACGGGCGGGCGCGGCGGCGGGGTGTAGCCGGGTGCGCGATACATAAAACGGCCTGGGAACCCCTTGCGGCTGGAACGGCACTTGCCCGGAATCAGTCCGATGGGCGGCGGCGCCCGTCAAGCCGGGAAGGAGGGCGAGCGGGCCGGAACCGCTCCATGTCCTTGGTTTTCAGGCTGTTTCACCCGCCAGATCGGTTCCGGCCCGGCTGATATTGCCCTTGCCCCGCCCATGGCCTAGCGGAAAGCGGGCGGCACAGCCCGATCCGGCCACGCAAGGCGCGGTGGCACACACGGCAGCCGATCCGGTCTGGACAGAGCGGAACCCGCGAGGCAGCTTTGCGCCGCTTCGCCCGCCTGGCGGAATGGTAGACGCAGCGGACTTAAAATCCGCAGCTTTCGGGCGTGCCGGTTCGAGTCCGGCGGCGGGCATTCAGCGCCGAACCGCCCCTGGATTTCCGGGGCGGTTCACCCCCGCGCATGCGAGAACGACGCGCACCGTCCCGGCGGCAGGATCGGAGGCAATGCCTCCGCCGCCCCCTTCCACGACAGGCCAGGCCCACCGCGCCCTATGCCGGCCGGCGCCTTGCCACGGA
>DATJWY010000144.1:0-6685 GCA_035500775.1 Acetobacteraceae bacterium | reverse complement strand
GAGAAGGCCAGGGCTCCCCCTCTGTGGCCATTCCCTCGGCCGTTCCGGCCGATGGAACCTTGGGCCACTCCGCCCTGGACCCGTCACGCGAAGGCGTGCTTGCGCAAGATGGGGCCTTGAGGCCCCAGACCCCCGGCCAGTTAAGTAAAGGATTTCAGGGGATGGGCCTTTGGAGGGCCTTTTCGCGCGGTCTGCCGGGCGCATCATGATGAGCCGTCATGGCGCAGGACGGATCTTCGGTGTCAATGATCCGAATTGCTCCATTAATCGATAAATATACATTATTTATCTACATTTACTAATTATTGACGCGGCCTGCCATCGCGGGATTCAGTGTCTCGTCCAAGAACAAACCCGGAGACGATCATGCTGAAACGAGCGGCGGCCGAGTTTCTCGGCACCTTCTGGCTGACCTTCGGAGGCTGCGGCAGCGCCGTGCTTGCCGCCGCCTATCCCGGACTCGGTATCGGCTTCGCGGGGGTCGCGCTCGCTTTCGGGCTGACCGTGCTGACCATGGTCTATGCCGTCGGCTCCATCTCGGGCGGCCACTTTAACCCCGCCGTCACGGTCGGCCTCTGGGCCGGGGGACGCGTTCCTGCGAGCCGGATCGTCCCTTACATCATCGCCCAGGTCGCCGGCGCCATCGTCGCGGCCGCGGTGCTTTACCTGATCGCCAGCGGCAAGCCCGATTTCGTGCTCGGCGGCTTCGCGTCCAACGGCTACGGCGATCTCAGCCCTGGGCATTACAGCCTGACCGCATGCGTGATCATGGAAGTCGTGGCGACGTGTTTCTTCCTGATCGTCATCATGGGCTCGACGGCACCGGGCGTCCCCAGTGGGTTCGCGCCCATCCCCATCGGTTTGGCGCTGACGCTGATCCACCTGATCTCGATTCCCGTCACCAACACCTCGGTGAACCCGGCGCGCAGCACCGGCCCCGCGCTGTTCGCCGGAGCCGCCTATATCAGCCAGCTCTGGCTGTTCTGGCTGGCGCCCATCGCCGGCGGTGTGCTGGGCGGCCTTGTCGCCCGCGTGCTCGGCGAGGCCACGGATTAGCCGGACACGCCGTGACGCCCGGTTCCCGGTGCGCCGCGCGGCCGTGATCAATGGCCCGGAGAGGATGGTTGTAGGCGGCCCTGGCGCGGGGGCGGTGCGGGTTGCCATAATGAGGACTGCCCCGCCCCCGCGGCGGTGGTGAGGGGCGGCCCGCGCCTGTCTTTGCCTGAAAGGAAATCCCGCTGTCTCTTCTGACCCCGATCAGCCGCGCCATGGCGCAGCTCGACGATCCGGCTATCACCAAGGTGCTGTTGCAAAGCCTCGCCTTGTCCGCGGCCGCGTTCGCGGCGCTGTTCGCCGGCGGCGTCTATGGTCTGCACGCGGCGCTCGCCGGGCATGGGTGGTGGGCCTGGCTGGCCGGCGTGGCGGGCGGCGCCGGGGCGGCGGTGCTGGCCGTCTTCCTGTTCCTGCCGCTCGCCGTGCTGATCGCGACGCTGTTCATCGATCCGGTGGCGGCGGCGGTGGAGCGGCGCTTCTATCCCGGCATGGAGGCCCCGCGCGGGGCGGCGCTGTCGGTGCAGGCCTGGGACGGGATCGTCCTGACGCTCCGGGTGCTGGCGCTCAACCTGGTCTCGCTGGCGCTGGCGCTGCTGCTGCCCGGGCCGGGGTTCGTGCTTGGCTGGCTGATCAATGCCTGGGCGCTCGGCCGTGGTTTCTTCGTCACGGTGGCGATGCGCCGGATGAGCCGGGAAAAGGCGGTGGCGCTCTACGGCCAGCGGCGCGGGCTGGTGCTGATCCAGGGGGCGGCGCTGGCCGGACTCGGGGCGCTGCCGGTGCTGAACCTGCTCGTTCCCGTGCTCGGGACGGCGGCGATGACGCATGTGCTGCACGCCGCTTATGCCGCGCCCCCGGCGCGCGCGGCCGCCGGGGGAAGGGGCGGGGAGAAAAGCTGGGGATAAGCCCCGGTAAGCGGTTGTTCGTTGCTGCACCTGCGTGTTACAGCCAGCGGTATGTAGGGCGTGTCGTATGACACGCCCCACGCTCCTGTTTTCGTGGCAAATACCAGGCGCCGGGGTCCCGCCGCCTGGTGTCGCCCGAGCCGGTTGCGGCCGACCGCACCGCCCGCCGCGTGGTGGGTGGCCATGTCCAGAGGGGGAAACCCTTGTTCAAACGTCGCAAGCCTGACGAGATCCAGGCCCAGGGGGCCAAACCGCTTGTCGCCGGCGCCACGGAAGGCATGCCCGAGGCGGGCGGCCACACCGCGCCCGACTTCGTCCATGTCCCGCCCAAGCCGCTGGATAGCGGCCTGGGCGTGCCCCCGTTTCGTCCCGCGTCCGCGAAGGAGGAAGTTTCCATGGGCCGTGCGCCGCTGCCGACCGCCACTCCGTCTGCTCCCCTCCAGGGCGCGTCGTCCGCCAGCGTGCGTCCCCAGGGGCCGTCGCAGGGGCCGTCGCAGGGGCCTTCCCGCGTTGCCCCGGCGCGCGACTCGGAGCCGCGCCGCACCCTGATCGTCGGGCGCGGCATCAGCGTACAGGGCACGGTGCAGGACGCCGAGCGCCTGGTGGTCGAGGGTACCGTCGAGGCGACGATGATCAACGCCACCGAGCTTTCGATCTCTCCGGGCGGCACCTTCAAGGGTGAGGCCGAGGTCGAGGAGGCGGAGGTCGCCGGCGTCATCGACGGCACGCTGACCGCGCGCGGCAACCTGGTCGTCCGCTCGACCGGCAAGGTGCTCGGCACCGCCCGCTGCCGCCGCCTGCAGGTGGAGGATGGCGGCCAGATCACCGGCCGCATCGAGATGCTGACCGATTCCCCCAGCAGCGCCGAGCCGGTGCGGGTCGCGCCCGCCACCGTCGTGCCCCGGCCGGAGATCGCCGGCTGAGCGCGATCGCTTGAGGCTGACAGTCGGAAAGCGTGAATCGCGCTCTCAAAAAAGGCGCCAGATCATGATCGGATCAGTCAACCTGATCCGATCATGATCTAAGCGTTGCCGGCATGGCTGAATCCATTGAAGGTTATATTCGACGTTCCGGCGCGGCGGACTGATCCGCGCCGGAGCGCCGGATGCTGAAGCCGCATCGGGGCTGGGATGCGGCGCCGCGCCGGCGGGGCGTTTCCGCCGTGTCTTGCGCCGCCTTGGCCTCGTGCCACATAAGGCTGGCGTAAGCGGACCTTTGGGGTCCGATTTTTTCCGGACCAGGCCCATGTTCATCGAGACCGAAAGCACCCCCAACCCGGCGACGCTCAAGTTCTTGCCGGGCCGTATCGTCATGGAGCGCGGGACGGCCGATTTCGCCACCCCCGAGAGCGCCGGCCGCAGCCCGCTCGCCGTGGCGCTGTTCGCCCAGCCCGGCGTCGCCCGCGTGTTCCTGGGCAATGACTTCGTCACCGTGACGAAGGCCGACGATGCCGACTGGCCGGCGCTCAAGCCCGAGATCCTCGGCGTGCTGATGGATCATTTCGTCGCCGGCCGGCCGGTGATCGAGGGTGACGCCGACCTCTCGGACGAGGACGTGGCCCCCGAGGACCGGGAGATCGCCGAGCAGATCAAGGAATTGCTGGACACGCGGGTGCGCCCGGCGGTGGCCGGCGATGGCGGCGACATCGTCTTCCGCGGCTACCGCGCCGGGATCGTCCGCCTGCACATGCAGGGCGCCTGCAGCGGTTGCCCCTCCTCGCGCGCGACGTTGAAGCACGGCATCGAGAACATGCTGCGCCATTACGTGCCTGAGGTGGTATCGGTGGAGCAGGTGGATTTCTGAGCGTGCCGGCGGTGGCCGCGCGCCGGCCGCCGCCCTGACGGAACCATGCCCATGCCCCTGGACGATGACGCGCTGGACGTTCTGTTCCGCGCCGCCCACACCGAGACGCGCTGGACCGACGAGCCGGTCTCCGACGACACGCTGCGCCAGCTCTATGATCTGATGCGGCTCGGCCCGACCTCGGCCAACAGTTCGCCCGGCCGCTTCGTCTTCCTGCGCAGCCCGGAGGCGAAGGAGCGGCTGCGTCCGGCGCTCTCCGCCGGGAACGTGGCGAAGACGCTCGCGGCGCCGGTGACGGTGATCGTCGCTTATGATGCCCGCTTCTACGACGCGCTGCCACGGCTGTTCCCGCACGCCGATGCGCGGTCCTGGTTCGCCGGCGATCCTGCTCTGGCCGAGGAAACCGCCTTCCGCAACGGCACGCTGCAGGGCGGCTATCTGATCCTGGCGGCGCGGGCGCTCGGACTCGGCACCGGGCCGATGTCCGGCTTCGACCGCGAGGCGGTGGACCAGGAATTCTTCCTAGGCAGCGACTGGAAATCCAACTTCCTGGTCAATCTCGGCCATGGCGATCCGGCGGGACGGCATCCGCGCGGACCGCGGCTGGAGTTTGGCGAGGCCTGCTGGCTGCTTTGATAGCGCGAGGGGCTCCGCCCCTCGACCCCGCCAAAGGCCGGCGGCCTTTGGAAACCGATCCCTCGTCCGGGGCCAAGGGAACGTGATAAAAAATTGGATTCCAAAGGCTAGCCTTTGGCGGGGTCCAGGGGCAGCGCCCCTGGCCTTACAGGCCTTCTCCCACATGGATATGACTCCTCGATGCTAATCCTGGCCCTAGATTCGGCTCTGTCCGGCTGCGCCGCCGCCGTGGTGGCGGAGGACGCGGTGGCGGCACAGCGCCTCTCGGACGCGCCACGCGGCCAGGCGGAGATCCTGCCGCCGCTCGTGGAGCAGGTGCTCGCCGAGGCCGGGGTGACGCCGGGGCAGCTCGATCTGGTGGCGG
This sequence comes from Acetobacteraceae bacterium, assembly GCA_035500775.1. Taxonomy (GTDB): domain Bacteria; phylum Pseudomonadota; class Alphaproteobacteria; order Acetobacterales; family Acetobacteraceae; genus DATJWY01. The sequence goes on along the minus strand of DATJWY010000144.1, from coordinate 1,927 downwards.
TGACGGTCGGGCCGGGCAGCTTCACCGGCTTGCGCGCCGGGCTTGCCCTCGCGCATGGCCTCGCGCTTGGCGCCGGGGTACCGGTGGTCGGGGTGACGGTCGCCGAGGCGCTGGCCGATTCGCTGCCGCACTTGCATGGGCGCGCGCTGTGGGTGGCGATCGATTCGCGCCGCTCCCGCGTCTTCCTGGACCGGGGCGGGGGGATGGAAGCCTTCGCGCTGGATGCTCTGCCCGCGCCCGAGGGGCCTGTCGCGGTGGCCGGGGACGCGGCGAGCGCGGTGGCGGCCCGTCTCGCCGCCCGCAACGTCGATGTGATGCTGACCGATGCGCGGCGGCCCTTGCCGCGCCATGTGGCGCTGGTCGCGGCGCGGCGGGCGCAAGGCGCGTTGCCGCCGCTGCCGGCCCAGCCGCTCTACGTCGATCCGCCCGAGGCGCGGTTGCCGGCGACGCCGCCGCGCCCGCCGCCCGTATGACCGAGGCTGGCCCGCTGCACGCCGCGGCCCTGGCCGTGGTGCATGAAGCCGCCTTTCCGCCGGAAGAGGTGTGGGACGAGGCCGCCTTCGCCGGCCTGCTCGGTCAGCCCGGGATCTTCGGCCTGCTCGACCGGCGAGGCGGCCTGGTGCTCGCCCGTGTGGTGTTGGACGAGGCGGAGATCCTGACTCTCGCGGTCGTCCCCTCGGCGCGCCGGCGGGGCCTTGGCCGCGCCCTGCTCGCCGCCGCCCTCGCGCGGGCGCGGGAGCGTGGGGCGACGGCGATATTCCTGGAGGTCGCGGCGGGCAATGCGGCGGCGCGGATGCTCTATACCACGGCGGGGTTCGAGCCGGTCGGGCTGCGCCGGGGCTATTACGCGGATGGGGCGGATGCCCTGGTGCTGCGCCGGGCGCTCGCGCCGGCGCCGCATGAGTCAGAGCAGCAAGAGCCGGAGCAGCAAGCGCCGGAACAGCGACTCGGCTGATCCCGTCTCGCCTACCCGGCGCGCCGGGTTGATCAAAATCGCGTGGCAGGGGGCCGCGCCGGTCCCGTTTGGCCTGGTGTGGAGGTCTGCGCGGTACGCTCTTCTGAGTTCGTTACACGGAAGTTAAGACATCGCTTGGGTCGGCCCCCGCGCGAGTAGCAGCCGCGTGATGCCATCGGCGCCGGTTTCTTCCGCCAGAACGGTATGTCCTTGTTCCGTGGCCGTACGCGGCACGTTGCGGCGGGGGTCCTCGCCGCGCAACCGGACCAGCAACACCTGGCCGGGACGCAGCCGGTCGAGCGCCAGGCGTGTGCGGACATAGGTCATCGGGCAGGTCTCCCTGGTGATGTCGACAACTAAGTCTGCCTGCCATGATTGCTGCACTGCTAAATTCTCTCAGACGACCGGAAATACAGTTGCGGAACCGCCGATCCCGTTAGTATATGACGCAAGTTGTAGAGTTCGAAAGGATGGCCCCATGGCCGACCAGACAGCGGCTGCGGATGTGCTGGGACTGACCGCGCAAATCGTATCCGCCCATGTTTCCAACAATTCGGTTTCCACGGACGCTCTCCCGAGCCTGATCCAGGAGGTTTACAAGACCCTGGCCGGCGTCGGGAAGGAGCCGGTGCAGAGCGACAAGCCGCAACCGGCCGTCCCCGTGAAGCGCTCCGTCTTTCCGGACCACATCGTTTGTCTGGAGGACGGCAAGAAGCTCAAGATGCTCAAGCGGCATTTGAAAACGGCGTACAACATGACGCCGGAACAGTATCGCGAGCGCTGGGGGCTGCCGCCTGATTATCCGATGGTGGCGCCCAATTACGCGCGGCACCGTTCCTCGCTCGCCAAGAAAATCGGCCTCGGCACCAAGCCGCGCGGGCGGAAGTAATCGGTCCCTCGGGCCGGTTCCTGACTATCCGGCTTCGGGCGTGGAAAAGCCCGTCCGGGGCCGGACGGGGCGTTTGATTGCCC
>DATJWY010000143.1:0-8638 GCA_035500775.1 Acetobacteraceae bacterium | reverse complement strand
GGCCGGTGACCGCGGGCGTGGCCTGATACCAACCGCCGTAAGTCTTGACCGGCCAAGAAAGGCCAGGGCCCTGCCCTGGACCCGCTGGGGCCGTACGGCCCCAGACCCCATGAACATAAAAGAATCAAATAGTTGGGGGTCTGGGGCCTCAAGGCCCCAGTGGGGTTTGGGGCAAAGCCCCAAGTCTCTGCGCTTCAATCTCTGGCAATCAGGCTCTGGCGTCTTGTTTCGAGAGCACAATTCACGCTTTCCGACTGTCCGCCGGGATTACGGGTGCGTGTGGCCCCAGAGTGGGACCTCGTAATACAGCACCGCCGACTCCACCCCGCCATTGCGGTGCGCGGCGCCGGCATTGGAGGTGTGGCTGAGCGCGCCGGCGAGCCGGGTCTGGTCGTCGAATTCCCAGCCGACTTCCACCTGCTCGCGGAATTCGAGCGGCGAGCCGAGGTTCCGGCCCTTGCCCTGGCCATAGACGCCGATGCCGACCCCGGGGCTGAACACGAGGTGCTGCGTGAGCGGCATGTTCAGCGTCAGCCCGCCGCCGCCCCAGACGGAGCCGCGCGTGCCGATTTCCAGCCCGCCCCAGGGGGAGATGGAGAAGAACGGTTCGGTGATCGGAATCAGCGACCAGCCGGACCGGTATTCCATGCGGATATCCGCGGCGGGTCGCCACTGCCGGACGACGTCGTAATAGCCCCCGCCGATCGCGAGCCGATCCGGTTGTCCGGCCCGGGCAGGGGGGATCCAGGCGGGGGCGGCGCAGGCGAGGGCGGTGAGGCAGGCGGCGGGAAGCAGGCGGCGGACGATCAGAACCATACGGCGTTCCTTGGGGTCGGGGCGTCGGCCTCGCCGGCGCCCCGGGAGGCTGGGTCCGTCAGGCGGTCAGCTCGGACGGCTTAACCTTTTTAGTTTTATCCGCGGCGCGCCAGAGGTACCAGGAGGCGATCGACCGCCATGGCGACCAGGCACGCCCAATCGCGGCGAGCGCGCGGGGGCGGGGCTGTTCCGCCAGCCCCATCAGCAGGCGCCAGCCTTCCCGCACGCCGAAATCATCGACCGGCAGCACGTCCGGCCGCCCGAGGGTGAAGATCAGCAGCATCTCGACCGTCCAACGGCCGACGCCGCGCAGCGTGGTCAGGCGGGCGATCAGCGCCTCATCCGAAAGCGCGGCCGCGCCGGCGCGCGTCGGCACGAGGCCGCTCGCGGCACCGGCGGCGATGTCACGCAGCGCCGCGATCTTGCTGGCGGAGAAGCCGCAGGCGCGGAGCGTGGTGTCGTCCATCGCCAGCACTGCCGCCGGGGCCGGGAAGCCCGCCGGGTGATGGGCGAGCAGCCGCGCCAGGATCGCTTCCGCCGCGCGGCCATGGAGTTGCTGGTAGGCGATGGCGCGGATCAGCGCCTCATAGGGCTCGCGTGTGGCGTGGGGGCGGAGCTGGCAGGGGCCGACACGGGCGATCAGGGCGCCGAAGGGCGGATGCGCGGTGGCGAGATGGGCGCAGGCTTCCGGCAGGCGCGCGGCCCATGCCTCTGTCGCGGGGTCTTCCGCCGGAACGGCCGGCGGCTCGGCACCGGCGGCAGGATTGTTCATGCCACGGTCTCCTTCGCGCCTTGGCTGCTCCGGCCCGGACGCTGCCCGTAAAGAACGGGGTCGTAAAGAAGGGAACCGCGAAGAAGAAAGAGGTCGTGAGGCTGGCGGGGCGAGGGGCGGGCGGGATGGCGCCTGGTCCGGCGCGAGAAGGGTTGCGGCGCCGAAACCGCCGCCGCAACCGTTCCAGGCTGGCCGTGGCGTTTACTTGCCCGAATAGGCGTGCGTGTTGCCCGGGGCGAACGGGGCGTGGGCGTGGCTCGGGGTCGTCCATGCCGCCAGGCCGAGCAGGGCGACGAGGGCGAACAGGGTGCTGCGCGTAAGACTGATCATAGCATTCTCTCCGTACTATTCTTTTTAGGCAGCGCCCCGGCTGTTCACGCCGTCGTGACCGCGCTGTCCGGGAGGACAGATGATCCTGGCCGCCATGGTCGGGAAATGATTTCCAGTTATCGAATCCATGACCGAAACGGGCGGGGAGCGATCGCGCTGCGGCCCGCGTTCCCGACTCCCGGCTTTCGCCGGGAGCGCGTTCGGATCGAAACCGAGGGTATTCTGGCCGTGTATTACTTGCCGCTGTTAGTTGCCGCTGTTCTGGGCGGTGGCGTGCGCGCTGCTGCCCGGAGCAAAGTCGCCGCGCGCGTAACTCGGGGTTTGCGCCGCCAGGGCCAGCAGGGCGGCGAGGGCGAGGGCGGTATTACGAAGGCTGCGGGTCATTGACTTGATCTCCTCTTCGGCAGCGTCTCGGCTTGATTGACCAAGTCGTGCTGGCCTGTCTGAAGAAGGAAATAATGCTGTGCGGTTTCTGCCGGAAATGATTTCGGGTTATGGTATCGATGACACGGCGGCGTGGCCGGTCTCCGGCCCCCAGTCCCGCGTCCGCGCCAGTTTCACGAACGCATCCGCCGGCCGGGTGAAGCGCCGGCCGGAGACGATGGCCAGGAAGACCGGAAACGAGAGTTCCGGTTCCACGATTGGGCGCAGCGCGAGGCCGGCCAGCGGCAAATGCCGGTCGGTGAGCAAGGCGAGGCCGATGCCGCCGAGCACCAGCGCCTGGATATGCGCGTCCCGGTCCGCCTGGTGCATGCTCACCAGCTCGATCCGCGCGGTTTCCCGTAGCCAGTCGGCGGCGCGGGCGAGCGGGCCGCCGCGGCCGCGCAGGGTGATCAGGTTCCGCCCGGCGAGCGCCGCCGCCGGCACTGTCGCCGCCGCCGCCAGTGGATCGTCCGCCCGGAGCAGCACGGCGAGGCGTTGCCGGTAGAGTTCCCAGCGATTGAGCCGGTCGTGCAGCCCTTCCTCTTCCGGCACCAGCAGCACGTCCAGCTCGCCATGCAGCGCCTGGTCGCTCAGCTCCGGCACCGTGCCGCCGCTGAGCAGGAAGGGCGCTTGCGGGAATTGCTCGCCGACCGCCGTGACCAGCGGGGCGATGGCGGCGACGGAGATGGAGGCGCCGATGCCGAGGCGCACCGGCGCGTCGTCCTGCGTGCGCAGGTCGTGCGCCCGCTGCTTGGCGTGTTCCGCCGCCTCGTAGGATTGCTGGAGCAGCGGCAGCATCGCCCGGCCGAGTTCGGTCAGCTGGGTCAGCTCGCGCTCGCGGTAGAGCAATTCTCCGCCCAGCTCGGCTTCGAGCCGGTGGATGGATTTGGTCAGGCCCGGCTGGGAGATGTTGCAGAGCTCGGCGGCGCGAGTGAAGTTCAGCGTCTCGGCGAGCACCAGGAAATGGTGGATCTGCGTCAGGTCCAAGGCGTGCCGTCCTCTTTCCGGGGCGCCCGGCGTTGGTGCCCCCGGCAGATCCCTATGTGACCTGGGACAATCGGGGTTGCAAAGTGATTGGGCAGGCGTGCGGTGTGCGGCGCGGCAATCGCCGCCTGCATGGGACATCGTTGCAACAAGATGTGTACGGGTGCGGCGCGAATCGGAGCCGCCAGCTCCTGTCGCGCCGCGATGCTCAGCCGGGTAGGCCTGGAAAATGGGCAAGGGAAGACCAGGGCTCCGCCCCGGGCCGGCTGGTGCCTTGATGCCTCAGATCCAAAATACTAAAAATCCTATTCACCAAATAAACAAAACGCAATATAATTACAATCCAATTAGAAATCATTACTAATATAAATGCTTTACGAATACGGCTTCATTTAACGTAACGGATTCCAAAGGCTCAGCCTTTGGCGGGGTCCAGGGGCAGAGCCCCTGGCCTTTATTTCATTCCCCACCGCAAGAACGCATCACTCCCCGCCCCAGCGCCACACGACGACACGCGCCGCGCCGTGCGCCCGCTCAGCCAGCGCCGAACCGAGCAGCGGCGGCGCTGCCTCATCCCGCCCCAGCTCGCCCACCACCAGCGCGCCCGGCGCGATCCAGCCGGCGGCGGCGAGGGCCCGCACGGCGCGGGGGACGAGATCCTTGCCGTAAGGCGGGTCCAAAAACACCAGCGAGCAGGGCGTGCCGCGCGGCGGAGCGGTCGCGTCCGCCGGCAGCACCCGGCATTGCGCCTCCGCGCCGCAGGCGGCGATGTTGGCGCGCAGCGCGGTGAGGGCGGCGCGGTCCTGCTCGATGAAGCAGGCGGTGGCGGCGCCGCGTGACAGCGCCTCCAGCCCCAGCGCCCCGGTGCCGGCGAAGGCGTCCAGCACCGCCGCGTCCTGCACCGCCTCGCGCCCGCCCCAGGGCGCATGAAGCAGCATGTCGAACAGCGACTGCCGCACCCGGTCGGCGGTGGGGCGGGTGGTCTGGCCCGCGGGGGCCTGCAGGGCGCGGCCGCGCCAGGCGCCGGCGACGATCCGCATCAGGCGGAAGGAGGCCGTGCCTGCGGCAATTGTTCCCGCAGCACCTTCGTCGGCACTTCCTCCACCTCGCCGCGCCCGAGCAGGCCGAGCTGGAACGGCCCGTATGCCACCCGGATCAGCCGCGTCACCGCGAGGCCGAGATGCGCCATCACCCGGCGGATCTCGCGGTTGCGCCCTTCCTTCAGCGACACGGTCAGCCAGCTATTGGCGCCCTTGCGGCTATCCAGACCCGCCTCGATCGGCCCGTAGCGCACGCCCTCCACGGTGATGCCGCGCGCGAGGCCGGCGAGCACGGCCTCGTCCACCGTGCCGTGCACCCGCACCCGGTAGCGGCGGGTCCAGCCATTGCCCGGCAGCTCCAATTGCCGCGCGAGGCCGCCATCATTGGTCAGCAGCAGCAGCCCCTCGCTGTTGAGGTCGAGCCGGCCGACACTGACCACGCGCGGCATGCCGGGCGGCAGCTTCTCGAACACGGTGGGGCGGCCTTGCGGGTCGCGATGCGTCGTCACCAGCCCTTCCGGCTTGTGGTAGCGCCAGAGCCGCGCGCGGTCCGGCGCATCGACCACCGTGCCGTTCACCTGCACGATGTCGTTGGCGCCGACGAAGGTGGCCGGGTGGCTCACGACCTGGTTGTTGAGCTTTACCCGCCCCTCGGCGATCAGCCGCTCCGCGTCCCGCCGGCTGGCGATTCCGGCGCGGGCCAGCCACTTGGCGATGCGCTCTCCCTCCCGGCCGCCCTCCCGGCCCTGGACCTCGTCCCGGCCGGTTTCCGCCGCCGCGTCCTGTGAGGCGGCGTCCTTGGTGTCGGTCATGAGCGGCAGGCGGCGATCAGGGCGGCGAAGATGCGGGCATCGCCGGGATCGATCAGGAATTCCGGATGCCATTGCACGCCGAGGCAGAAGCGGTAGCGCGCATCCTCCACCCCCTCGACGACGCCGTCCGGCGCGACGGCGTTGACGACCGCGTCCGGCCCCGGCGCGCGCACCGCCTGGTGGTGCGCCGAGTTCACCTGCATCGTGTCGGCGCCGACGATCCGGTGCAGCAGGGTGTCGGGGATCAGGCGGATTGCGTGGCCGGGCTCATGGCGCGGGTTGGGCTGCTCGTGTTCCAGGGCGCCGGGTATTGTGTCCGGGATGTGCTGGATCAGCGTGCCGCCGAGGGCGACGGCGAGGAGTTGCTGGCCGCCGCAAATGCCGAGCACGGGCAGGTCGCGGGCGAGGGCGCCGCGCACCAGCGCCAGCTCCGTCGCGGTGCGGTCTTCCTTCAGGGTGACGGTCGCGTGCCGGCCGTCCTCGCCGTACAGGGCGGGATCGACGTCGAAGGCGCCGCCGGTGACGACCAGCGCGTCGATGCGGTCGAGCATCGCCTCGGCCAGCGCCGGGTGGTGCGGCAGGGCGATGGGCAGGCCGCCCGCGCCGGCGATGGCGTCGGCGTAGTTGGCGCGGAGGGCGTACCACGGGTATTTCGAGTAGCCGCCGGGCGATTCTGAATCGAGGGTGACCCCGATGACGGGGCGCGGGCTGATGGTCATGCCCGTGTGCTAGAGCAATATGCGCCCGAAGGGAATCGCGCAGCGACTCCTGGGGCGGGGCGCCGGTCTCGCGCGCCGGGTCGGCCCTGGGGGTGGTCGGCGGCGGCGTGCCAAACGAAGGCTGAAACAGGTCGCCCGGTATTATCAGTGCAGCGTGGCGTTGATCGTCGCCACCCCGGCCATGATCAGGCCGATGCCGCCCCATTGCCAGCGCGCGAGCCGCTCCCCGAGCACGGTGAAGCCGAGCAGGGCCGAGACCGCGCTGGACAGCGAGCTGAGCACCGAGACGATCGCCACCTGCCCGGTGGAGAGGCCGAGCGACACGGCGGCATAGGCGCAGGCCGTCAGCAGCCCGGTGCCGAGCGCGAGCAGCAGCTTCCGGCGCGGCGGCGGCGCCAGGCTCTGGCCGAGCAGGCGGCTGCCGCAGGAGAGCAGCGGGATCGCCGTCGCCGCGTAGATCCAGACCGGGATCACGCTGCCGAGGCGCGGCACCACCAGCGTCCCTTGCATCCAGACCGTCAGCCCGAAGGTCATCGCGGCGGCGAGCGCCCAGGGCACGCCGGCCGGGAGCCTCAGGCCGGCCCGGCGCGGCTCGTCCGCCGTCCGCGCGGGCCGGTGCGCGGCCGCGAGAGCGGCGCCGCAGAGCGTCGCCAGCAAGCCCAATGCGGCGCCGCGCCCGAGCGCCTCGCCGCTGGCGACGGCGAGCAGCGCCGAAACCGCGCCGTAGCTGGAGATGAGCGGCATCACCAGCGCCAGCGTGCCGACGGTGACGGCGCGGGTCAGGGCGTAGGAGGCGAACAGGTTGAGCGGGGAGGCGAGCAGGGCGGCGCCCCAGGCGCCGGGCGGTGCCCGCCAGATCTCGGCATGGGCGGAGGGCACGGCCAGCAGCCACACGGTCAGCAAGGCGAGGCCGGGGAGCTGGCCGAAATACAGCGACCGCAACGGGCCGAGGCCGCGCGCGGAGAAGCGCGCCAGCACGTCGCTGATGCCCCAGAGCAGCGCCGCCGCCAGACCGAAGGCTACCGGCATGACGGGTCACGCGGCCGCGCGCGGCCGGTCATTGGCTTTCCGTATTCATGGCGCCCGGGTAGCGCCTTTCCGGCGCGGTGTCATCCCGGCAGGGTGCGATGCGGCATGGTTCCCGGCCTCTTCCCCCGTGGCGCGGCGGCGGGCATGAAGCGGGGATGAGCCCGATCGAGATTGCCCTGGAGGAAGCCCGCGCCGCCGCCGCGCGCGGCGAGGTGCCGGTGGGCGCCGTCCTGCTCGATCCGGCCGGCGCGGTGCTGGCGCGGGCCGGCAACCAAACCGAGGCGGCGCATGACGCCGCCGCCCATGCCGAGTTGCTGGCGATGCGGGAGGCCGCCGCCCGCCTCGGCACGCCGCGGCTTATTGGCTGCGATCTGGTGGTGACGCTCGAACCCTGCCCGATGTGCGCCGCCGCCGCCGGGCTGTTCCGTATCCGCCGGGTGGTGTTCGGCGCCTACGACCCCAAGGGCGGCGGGGTGGAGCACGGGCCGCGCATCTATGGCGCGCCAGGGGCGCAGCATCGGCCGGAGGTGATCGGCGGGGTGCGGGAAGCGGAATGCGCGGCGCTGCTGCGGGATTTTTTCGCCGGGTTGCGCGCCGCGCCGTGACCGCTCCGCCGGGGCGCATCAGCGGATGGCGGCGGGCGGACGCCGTCCCGGTCAGCCCTCCCGGCTTTCCGGGCCGAACGCCGAACCGCTCGAAGGTCTGATTTGTTACCAGGGAGTCCCCTTGTTCAACCATCAAGTCAGGGTTAAGCGGAATCCTGCCTACCAGGAACCGGCCCGTCCGCATGCCCGGTCGCGCGCTCAGGCGGCAAGCCCCGCCTGACTCCAGGGGCGCGCGGTGCCGCCGGCCGGGTTCCCAACCGTTTCGACCAGGAGAGATCTGTCCATGCCTGACGTCTTCCTCGTCTCCGCTGCCCGCACGGCCATTGGCACGTTCGGCGGCAGTCTCAAGGACAAAACCCCCGCCGAACTGGGCGCGCTGGTGGCGCGCGAGGCGATCGCCCGCGCCGGCGTCGACCCGGCGGTGATCGGCCATTCCGTGTTCGGTCAGGTGATCTCGACCGGGCCGCGCGACGCCTATCTCGGCCGGGTGATCGCGGTCGAGGCCGGCGTGCCGGTGGAGACGCCGGCGATGACGGTGAACCGGCTGTGCGGCTCCGGCCTGCAGGCGATCATCTCGGCGGCGCAGGGCATCCTGCTCGGCGAATACGATGTCGCCCTGGCTGGCGGTGCCGAGGTGATGAGCCGGGCGCCGTTCCTGGTTCCCGCCATGCGCTGGGGCCAGAAGCTCGGCGACAGCACGCTGGTCGATTCGCTCAATGGCGCGCTGACCGATCCGTTCCATGCCATCCTGATGGGTGTCACGGCGGAGAATGTCGCCGAGCGGCACGAGATCAGCCGCGCCGATCAGGATGCGCTGGCGCTCGAAAGCCATCGCCGCGCCTCCGCCGCGATCCAGGAGGGGCGGTTCCGCGAGCAGATCGTGCCGGTGGAGGTGAAGGTGCGGCGGAAGACCGTGCAGTTCACCACCGACGAGCATGTGCGCCCCGACGTCACGGCCGAGGATCTGGGCGGGCTGCCCACCGTGTTCCGCAAGGAAGGCGGCACGGTGACGGCCGGCAACGCGTCCGGGCTCAATGATGCCGCCGCCGCGGTGGTGCTGGCGAGCGGGGACGCGGTGGAGCGGCTCGGCCTGCGGCCGCTCGCCCGC
>DATJWY010000142.1:0-28585 GCA_035500775.1 Acetobacteraceae bacterium | reverse complement strand
GGTCCAGAAGTCGAGCCCGAAGGTGCGCGCCAGCAATGCGAAGGAATAGGCGCCGACGGCGTAGAAGGCGACGTAGCCGAGATCGAGCAGGCCGGCGAGGCCGACGACGATGTTCAGGCCCCAGCCCAGCATCACATATATAAGTACGGTGGTGGCGAGATCGATGACGTAGCGGTCGGAGAAGGGAAAGACCGGCAGCGCGTGGTTCATACTTTTTCCACATCGGCGCGGCCGAGCAGGCCGGTCGGCATGAAGACGAGCACGATGGCGAGCACGGAGAAGGCGGCGACATCCTTGTATTCGACGCTGAAATAGGCCGACCAGAAGGTTTCGATCAGGCCGATCAGCAGGCCGCCGAGCACCGCGCCGGGCAGCGAGCCGATGCCGCCGAGCACCGCGGCGGTGAACGCCTTCACCCCGGCGACGAAGCCGATGAAGAAGTCGATGACGCCGTAATAGAGCAGGAACATCAGCCCGGCGACGGCGGCCAGGGCGGCGCCGAGGACGAAGGTGAGGCTGATCGTCCGGTCGGTGTCGATGCCGAGCAGCCCGGCCATTTTCAGGTCCTGCTCGCAGGCGCGCATGGCGCGGCCGAGCGGCGTCCGCCGGACGATCCAGGTGAAGAGGCCGAGCACCGTGAGGGTGATCGCCGCGATGAGCATCTGCATCCAGGACAGCTCCACCGTGAAGCCGCCGGATTGCAGGAAGCGCAGCCCGCCATGGACCACCGGCTCGATCGGCCGCACCCGCGCGCCCTGGCTCAGCTCGACGAAATTCTGCAGCGTGATGGACATGCCGATGGCGCTGATCAGAGGGGCGAGGCGGAAGGAGCCGCGCAAGGGCCGGTAGGCGACGCGCTCCACCGTCCAGCCATAGAGCGCGGCGAGCGCCACGGCGAAGAGCAGGGTGAGGGCGAGGGCGAGGGGCACGGAGGAGAGGCCGAGGGCCGAGAGGCCGAGCAACGCCACGAGCGAGAGGAAGGCGCCGATCATGAACACGTCGCCATGGGCGAAGTTGATCATGCCGATGATGCCGTAAACCATGGTGTAGCCGACGGCGATCAGGCCGTAGATCAGGCCGAGGGTCACGCCGTTGATGAGTTGCTGCAGCGCATAGGCCACAGAGCATTCCCCTATGTCTTGGGCCGGGTCTTGATGCCGCAGCAAACACCCCGGCGGGGGGCGGCGCAAGCATCCGTTTTGTGCGCTGGCAACCACTTCGCCCGGTCTGGTTCCCCTTTTGCCCCGGAGCGCGGCAGAAGGCGCGGCGGCTGCACAGGGATTGGCCAGCGGCACCGGCGCGGCTGCGCCAAGACGGCGCGGCGCGGCCGATCAGGGGGGGCGCCATGCGGCGTATCAAGGCGGAGTCGTGCGGCACGCGGATCGTTGCATGGCGCGGCCGTCAAGCCGTCTTGTGTGGTGCCGGGTGGGTGGCTGCCGTGCATCCAAAAATGACGGCGCGGTGCAATCGGCTCTTTTCAGCCCCGGCGGCCGCTGCTATAGGACCGGCCTCCCGACGAGGTCGTCGGCGGGCGCATAGCTCAGTTGGTAGAGCAGCTGACTCTTAATCAGCGGGTCCAAGGTTCGAATCCTTGTGCGCCCACCACCCACCAGGTGGAACCCCCAAAAATGGTTGGCGCCACTGTCGCGTAGGGAGGCGGAGCGTCGTTGGTGTCATCCGGCGACGGCATTGGGCGAGGCTACCATGGATCAGTACAGCAGCGAAATGACCGTCGTCATGGACGGGGTGCGTTACACCGCCTCGTACAGCACTGATGGCGGCGTGCTGACCGTCAGGCATCCTGATCTCGGCAATCTCTCCGACCGTCTGGGCGCCGTGCCGCCCACCACGCTGGCCCGTATCCTGTTGCGGCAACTGGCCCGGAAGGCGCACGCCGAGCCGGTGTGACCGGCGCCTTCATCCCGGGCTACGCCACGATCGGCCTGCCCGCCCTGGCGCTGGTGCGGCGGCGGAGCTGAAGGATTAGCCTGAGGGGCCGCGCGACGTTTGCGCGCGGCCAGTTCGTCCACCCTGCGCCGACATCGCGTCAGCAGGGGCGCATTCCGTGATGTGATGGTAAGTCTCGATGATGCAGCCGAGCGCTGACACCGATGATGATGCACCCCTGCAGCGGCTGCTCGCGGCCCTGCCTGCATCCGTGCGCCGTGCCTATAATTGGCTGCGCAAGCCCGGGCTGATCTGGCTGCGTATCCCGATGGCGTTGATGCTGCTCGCAGGTGGGTTCCTGGGTTTCCTTCCGATCCTGGGCTTCTGGATGGCGCCGCTGGGGGCCTTGCTGCTGGCGGAGGATATGCCGTTCCTCCGCCAACCCACGATGCGAGGGCTGGTCATGGTGCAGGGCTGGTGGGACCGGTGTCGTCAGCGCCGGGGAGCGCCCCGATAACGGAGCGGCCCAGGTCGCGGTTATTCAGTGGGCCAACCTCCAAGTAACGGGGTTCCAAGGGCCTCAAGGCCCTTGGCGGGTCCAGGGCGGAGCCCGGGCCTTCCGCATCAACTCCGCCGCCCTATCCGATCCAGCAAGGCATCGGCCGCCCGCAGCATCGCGTCCGGCGTGTCGCTCTCCTGGCGCAGCAACAGCCGGTGCCCGTCCCGTTCCAGCCCGGCGGCGGTGGGCGGTTCGCCCCGGACATGCGCCGCCACCCCGTGCGGCCCCGCCTCCAGCGCCTGGACGCCGAGGCGGCGGCAGCGCGCCCGGAGGCGGGAGAGCGCCAGCAGCCCGCGCACCGGCGGCGGCGGTTCGCCGAACCGGTCGGTGATCTCCGCCTCCAGCGCGTCCAGGCCCGCGAGATCGCCGAGCCGCAGCGCCACGCCGAGCCGCAAATGCAGCGTCACGCGCTGCGCCTCGTCCGGGATGTAGCCGGGCGGGATGAAGGCATCGACGGCGATGGCGATATGCGGCGTCCATTCCTCCGGCACCGCCTCGCCGCGCGCCGCCAATGCCGCCCGGCGCAGCCAGTGCTGGTAGAGATCGGGGCCGATCAGCCGCACATGCCCCGCCTGTGCCGCGCCGAGCAGGTCGCCGGCCCCGCGCAGATCCAGGTCGCGGGCGCTGATGGCGAAGCCCGCGCCGGGGCGGTCCTCGGTCTCCAGCGTGCGCAGGCGCCGGAGCGTGGTCGGCCCCGGCGGGTGCGTCGGGTCGGTCAGCATCAGCAGCGTGCCGCGCGCCGCCCCGCGCCCGACCCGGCCGCGTAACTGGTGCAACTCGGCGAGGCCGAAGCGGTCCGCGCGCCACACCGTCATCGTGTTGGCGCGCGGGATGTCGAGCCCGTTCTCGACGATGTTGGTCGAGAGCAGCACGTCGCCGCCGCCCTCGGCGAAGCGCAGCACCGCCTCGTCCAGTGCGGCGGCCGGCATCTCGCCATGCGCGGTGATGAGGGAGAGGTCCGGCACGAGGCGGCGCAGGCGCCCGGCCATTGACGGCAGGTCCTCGATGCGCGGGCAGACGACGAAGCTCTGGCCGCCGCGCCGGTGCTCGCGCGCCAGCGCCGCGCGCAGCACGTCCTCGTCGAGGGGCAGGAGCGCGGTGCGCACCGGTTGCCGCCGCGCCGGCGGGGTGGCGATGACGCTCAGATCCTGCAACCCGATCAGCGCCGCCTGCAGGGTGCGGGGGATCGGCGTCGCGGTGAGGGTCAGCACGTGCAGCCCCGCGCGCAGGCGCTTCAGCATCGCCTTTTGCCGGGCGCCGAAACGCTGCTCCTCGTCGATGACCAGCAGCGCGAGATCGTGGAAGCGCACATCGCGCCCGGCCAGGGCCTGGGTGCCGATCACGACGCCGATGCTGCCATCGGCGAGGCCGGCCCGGGTCGCGCGCGCCTCCTCCGGGGTGGAGAGGCGGGAGAGGGCGGCGACGCGCACGCCGAATCCGGCGAAGCGGCGGGTGAAGCTGTGCAGATGTTGGCGTACGAGCACGGTGGTCGGCGCGAGCACCGCCACCTGCCGCCCGGAGAGCGCCGCCACCGCCGCCGCCCGCAGCGCCACCTCGGTCTTGCCGTAGCCGACATCGCCGCAGATCAGCCGGTCCATCGGATGGCCGGAGGCGAGGTCGGCGAGCACGGCCTCGATCGCCGTTTCCTGGTCCGGGGTGAGGGCGTAAGGGAAGCGGGCGGCGAAGCGGGTATAGGCGGCGGGCGGGCGCAGCGCCGGGGCGCGGGCGGCGGCACGGGCGCGGGCCAGGGTGGCGAGCGCCGCCGTGATCCTGGCGATCTCCGCTTCCATTTCGGCGCGGCGGCGCGTCCAGCCATCGCCATGCAGATGGTCGAGCCGCAACGGCCCGGCTTCCCCGCCATAGCGCCAGATGCGGTCCAGTTCGCCCGGCGGCACGAGCAGGCTGGCGCCGCCGGCGTAGTCGAGCCGCAGGCAATCGACCCGCACCGCCCCGGCTTGCACCGGCTCCACCCCGCCGAGCCGGGCGAGACCGTGCTCGATATGGATCACCGCGTCGCCCGGCCGCAGCGCCGGGGCGGGGAAGGCGCGGGCGGCGCCGCTCTCCGCCGCCGGTTCCGGCCGCATGTCCGGGAGGGCGATGACGGTCGCTTCCGGTGCGACGAAGCCGGCCGGCAGCGCCCCCGGCAGCACTGCGAGCGTGCCCGGCGGGGTGGCGCGCAGGGCCGGCCAGTCCGCGACCGGCACCGTCTCCCGCCCGTGTTCCGCGGCGAGCAGGCGGCGCAGGGTGCCGGCGCGGGCGGAGGAGCCGGCCAGGGCGACGCGGCCGCCGGTCTTCAGAATCGCCGCCGCCGCGTCCGCGCAGGCTTCCTCCGCATCCTCCCGCCCGGCGAAGCGCAGGGGTAGCGGGCCGGCGCCTGATGCCGTCCGCACCGTCCGGCCGGCGAGGGCGGCTGTCCAGGCAGCGTCGTCCAGGAACAGCCGCTCCGGTGGCGGCACGGCGGCGCGAACGAGGCGGCCGCGATAGGCTTCCGTCACCTCCGTCCAGCGCAAGGCCCGCAGCGCCGGAACCTCCGGGTCCTGTGTCAGCGCCGCGTGCGGCAGCAGGTCGAACACGGTGACGAGGCGTGGCTGGAAAAGCGGCAGGGCGTGCTCGATCCCTGGCACGCGGTCGTCGGCCCGGTCCTCCGGCAGGATCACCTCCGAGGCCGGGGCGATGGCGAGGCCGGGCAGGGCGTGCTGGCTGCGCTGCGAGGCCGGGTCGATCCGGTGCAGGGCGGTGATCCGCCCCGCCGCGTGCCGCACCCGGCAGGCGAAGGCGGCGTCGGCCGGGAAGATGTCGATCACCTCGCCGCGCCAGGCGGTGTCGCCCGGCGTAGCAGCCAGTTCGTCCTCCTGATAGCCGAGGGCGCGCAGGTGGCGACGCAGCGCCGCGGGGTCGATCGGGTCACCGGGACGGAGATGCAGGACCGCCACCGTCTCCGGCGCCGGCAGACGCTGCGTCGCCGAATCGACCGGCGCGATCAGCAGTGTCGGCGCTGCCGCCCAGGCGAGGCGGGCGAGCGTCGCCATGCGCGCCCCCATCACCGCGCGCGCGGGGGAGACGCGGTCATAGGCGGGGCAATCCCAGCCGGGCAGCCGCTCCACCCGGAGGTCGGGCGCGAGCGCTGTGGCGGCGGCGTGCAGCCGGGCGGCGCGGGTCTCGCTGCGGGCGAGGTGGATCAGGCCCGCCATTCCCGCCGCCATGGCGCGCTCCACCAGCCGCGCGGCGAGGAATCCGTCCGGCTCGGCCGGCAGGTCGGTGGGGGCGGTGGAGTCGGCGGGCATGCTGCGGGCTTTCGCGGGCGGTGGGGGCTGAACGTTACGGTCTGAGCGCCATCGCTTCGGAAGGAAGCATCCGAAGCGATAATATCAACGGCATGCGGCTCCGAGCGGTGCAAGGCGAGGGGCTTTGCCCCTCGACCCCATCAAAGGCTAAGCCTTTGAAATCCATTTATCTTATATGACTGCGTCCGCGCTCTTCGGCCGGCAGCTCCTGGCGACACCAGGAAACATAGATGGTTTCCAAAGGCCAACGGCCTTTGGCGGGGTCGAGGGGCGGAGCCCCTCGCCTTACCTTGGGATGTCTTACCCTTGGCACGGGGGGCATGCGCTCGCGCGGCCGTGACCGGCGGCGGAGCCGGTACGGCCCCGGTCCCGCGTTGGACACGCGGTTCGGGGTGGATTTCGCGGCCGGTTCCACCCACCCTATGTCTTGCCGCCCGGCACCAGGCGGCGGGCATGGCAAGCGGAGGCAGGGAACGATGAGCACCGGATCGAGCGGCGTGCGGACGACGGACCCGGCGGCGTGCGGCGACGAGGAGTGGCGGCGCGCGCTCAGCCCGGCGCAATACCAGGTGCTGCGCTGCCACGGCACCGAGCCGGCCGGTAGCAGTCCGCTCAACAGCGAGAAGCGCCCCGGCACCTTCATCTGCGCCGGGTGCGGTCAGCCCTTGTTCCCCTCCGACGCCAAGTATGAGAGCGGGTCCGGCTGGCCGAGCTTCTACACGCCAATCGCGGACGGCGTGATTGGCGTCTCCGAGGATCGCAGTTTCGGGATGCTGCGCACCGAGGTGCATTGCGCGCGCTGCGGCGGCCATCTTGGGCATGTGTTCCCGGACGGGCCGGAGCCGACCGGGCTGCGCTATTGCACGAATGGCGTGGCGCTGAAGTTCGAGCCCGAATCGAAATGAGCACCCCCGCCGACGATCCGCGCGAGCGGCTGCTCGATACGCGCTGGGAGGATCTGCTGAGCGAGCTGCGCGGCGTGCTCGCGGGCGAAACCGATCCGGTGGCGAACGCGGCCAATACCGCGGCGCTGCTCTTTACCCGGATGCCGGCGGTGAACTGGGCCGGATTCTACTTCCAGCGCGGGGAGGATCTGGTGCTCGGCCCGTTCCAGGGGCAGCCGGCCTGCACGCGCATCGCCCTCGGCAAAGGCGTCTGCGGCGCGGCGGCGGCACGGCGGGAGACGCTGGTGGTGCCGGATGTGCACGCTTTTCCGGGGCATATCGTCTGTGATTCCGCGTCGCGCTCGGAGATCGTGGCGCCGTTGTTGCTCGGGTCGCGCGTGCTCGGCGTGCTGGATATCGACAGTCCGGCGCTCGGGCGTTTCACCGAGGCTGATCGCGCGGGGGTGGAGGCGGTGGCGGTGCTTTATGTCGAGAGCTGTCACCCGGAGTTGTTTGGCTGACCAGCAAGGCCAGGGGCGCTCCGCCCCTGGACCTCACTGGGGCCATTGGCCCCAGACCCCTTTTCATAAATGATTCCAAATTCGTGCGGGTCTGGGGGCGCTGCCCCCGTCGTGCGAAGGCACGCCTGCGCGTGACGGGGTGCGGGGCAGAGCCCCGCAGCTTCCTTGCATGGGTCAATCAATAGGGCCGTTGGTATAAGCTTTTGGAATCCATTGCTTAAGTGATTTGGAGACTGGGGCCTCAAGGCTCCGTCTAGACCAGCCGGTTGGAGGGCACCGTGCCGGCGAGCACGGCGTCGATCCCGTCCAGCGCCACGAAGCCCATGGCGTTGCGCGCCTGCCAGGTGGCGCTGCCGATATGCGGCAGCAGGACGACGTTCTCCAGCTCCAGATAGCCCGGATGCAGGCGCGGCTCGTGGTTATACACGTCGAGCCCGGCGGCGCGCACATGGCCGGTGCGGAGCGCCGCGATCAGCGCCTCGTCATCGATGAGGGTGCCGCGCGCGGTGTTCACCACGATCGCGCCTTCCGGCAGCCAGGCGATGCGCTCGGCGTTCAGCCAGTCCGTGGTTTCCGGCCCGGCGGGGGCATTGAGCGAGAGCACCTCGCAGAGCGGCAGCATCGTGTCTTCGCTCGCGTGGTAGGTCGCGCCCTGTTCCATCTCCGGCGGCAGGCGGGAGCGGTTGTGGTAGTGGATCTCCATGTCGAAGCCGCGCGCCATGCGGGCGAGGGCGCGGCCGATATGGCCCATGCCAAAGATGCCGAGCCGGCGTCCGGTGACGCCGGTGCCGAGCAGTTGCAGGGCGGTCAGGCCGGTCCAGCCGCCGGAGCGGACCAGCCGTTCGCCCTCGCCGGCCCGCCGCGCCGCCGCCAGGATCAGCAGCATGGCGATTTCCGCCGTCGGCGCGGAGGTGACGTCCGGCGTGTTGACGACGGCGATGCCGCGCGCCTTTGCCGCGGCGAGGTCGATGTGCTCGTAGCCGACGCTGAATGTGCCGATCACCCGGACGCTGTCGGGCAGGGCGGCGATCACCGCCGCGTTCAGCCGGTCCATCGGGGTGCAGAGGATCGCGTCCGCGCCCTGGGCCAGCCGCACCAATTGGTCCGTCGGCAGAACACCGACGGCATCGTTCAGCCGCACATGGTAGTCCCGATCGGCCCGCGCCAGCACGTCCCGAGGCAGGAGCCGGGTGATCAGGAGGGTCCGGGCCATGCTTCTGTCTCCTTGGAGCGCCATCGGTTCGGATGGAGGCATTGTTGCGCCGATCCGGCTCTGGCCGGGGGGCGACGGGCGGGCGATCCGGCCGGACGGGGAGGATAGCCCCCCGCGCCGGGCGGGCGAAACCAGAGCCGGAGCGGATTTAGTCAACCTGAGGTTGTTAATTTATGTTAAATTTTGCCTGTCGGACTGCATGAGGGACAGGCGCGATGGACGAGGCGAACGACGGGACGGTGCTGGCGTTTCCGGTGGGCTATTTCGGGCGGCGAGATGTGGCATTGTTGCATCAGTGGCTGGAGGCGGCACGGCCGTACGGCTTCTCAGCCATGCGCATCGCCGCCCCCAGCGACGGCGGCGCAGGCGATGCGGGGGAGGAGGTCACGGGCGTCTCCCTCTACAAATACGAGA
Source organism: Acetobacteraceae bacterium (assembly GCA_035500775.1). Taxonomy (GTDB): domain Bacteria; phylum Pseudomonadota; class Alphaproteobacteria; order Acetobacterales; family Acetobacteraceae; genus DATJWY01. The sequence goes on along the minus strand of DATJWY010000142.1, from coordinate 19,823 downwards.
ATGACTGGCCGTCCTGGCGCATCCTGCGCCGGGGCGCGGGATACGCCGTCTGGCAGCGGCTGGAGCAGCGCATGCTTGGCGTGTACCCGCGTCTCGCCGATGCGCTTGCGGAGATTTGCCCTGATTGCGTCGTGGCCGGGAACGAGGACGCACCCATGCCCCGCGGCGCGTTGGTGACGCAACTCCGTCCGCCGCGCCGCGCCGGGTAGCGCACCCCCGGGCGGTGTGGCGGAGGCGCCACCTCGCCCGGCCCCCTTCCGTTTTTCCCGCGTTTTCAGAGGTCTCCGGCGTAACCCGGGCGGCACCGGCGCGCTTCGGAGGTTGCCGCGCCGGGGTGTTGCGTCAAAGTCGTCGTATCTGTTGCTGGACAGCAACATTCGCTCGCGAAACGGTGATGGACATCTCCTGTGCCGCGTTTCTGATGATATTGTTACGACAGCGAGAGGTGGGGGCGGTCGTTCCGTCTGGCTCCCGCGGCTGCGTGCAACGCGCAGGCGACACAACAAAGGAGAACAATTAATGATGCTCCGCAATGCGCTGCTGGCCGCGACGATCCTGGCCGTGCCGGTGGCCGCCATCGCCGCTCAGCCCGTTTCCGGCCCCTACATCGCCGCCGGCGTCGGCGTGAGCGGCATGCAGGACCAGTCCGTGAATGGGTTGAATTACGGCGGCGTGAATCTCAGCAGCGGCGGCAACCTGCAGACCGACCCCGGCCTGTTCACTTCGGGCGCGGTTGGTTACGGCTTCGGCAACGGCCTCCGGGTCGAGCTGCAGGGTGACTGGCGCGACAACAAGCTGACCAATGCCGGCTCGCTCTCGGCGGGCGGCGACGAGCAGCAGTATGGCGGCTTCGTCAACGTGCTCTATGATTTCGACCTGACCCCGTATGGCGTGCCAAGCCTCGCGCCGTATGTCGGCGTCGGCGTCGGCTACGAGCAGTTGCAGTTCCAGAACGCCCGCGCCTACGGCACGGTCGCCGGTAACTCGACCTATATCCGCAACACCGGCACGGACGGTAATTTCGCCACTCAGGCCATTCTCGGCCTCGCCTACAACATTGCCTCGGTCCCGGGCCTCGCGTTTACCGTCGAGTATCGCTTCACCACGATCCCCGAGAATCTGACCTCCAAGGGGCAGGTCTTCTATGGCAGCAACCCGCCGACCCGCGGGAGCATCCGTACGGACGGCACCTTTAACCATGCCGGCCTGTTCGGCTTCCGCTACCAGCTGTTCCAGCCGGAAGTGCCGCCGCCGGCCCCGCCGGTCCCCGTCGTCGCCCCGGCGCCGGAGCCCGCGCGCACCTACCTCGTGTTCTTCGACTGGGATCGCGCCGACCTGACCGCCCGCGCGCGGCAGATCATCGGCGAGGCGGCGCAAGCCTCGACCCGCGTGCAGACCACCCGCATCGAGGTCAACGGCTACACCGACCTCTCCGGCACCGCCGCCTACAACCAGCGTCTCTCCGTCCGCCGCGCCCAGAGCGTGGAGGCCGAGCTGATCCGCGACGGCGTGCCTCGGAACGAGATCCTCATCCACGGCTATGGCGAGAGCAACCCGCTGGTGCCGACCGCCAAGGGCGTGCGCGAGCCGCAGAACCGTCGCGTCGAGATCATCCTGCACTGATCCCGGCAGGGCGCGGGCCTTCCCCTGGGGAGGTCTCGTCCGGGCGAAACATCAGGAAAAGCCGGCTCCTCGCGGGGCCGGTTTTTTCATGTGGGGCGGGGCGAATCCGGCGGGCGTGGGGCGCGGCCAGGAGTGTGTGACGCCGCGTAGCGGGCGGTGCCGTTTTTTTGCTCTGTCGTGTTGCGTGGATACTGTTGCGCCGCCGCCATGAAGGCGCAAAAACCGCTGGCAGACCTGCGCGGGCCGACACGCCGGGGGGCTGGTGTGTTTACGGTGTAACGGGCACAGGTGGGCGGCGCAGGCCGCGACTGGCGTGCGACCTGCGCCGGGACCCGCGGGCTCCATCGGCGGCAGGTTGGCAGGCGGAGGTGCAATGTGCGGCGAAGAATGTGTGACGGGGAGACCGCGATGAAACTCCGCTCGGTTTGGCTGGCAGGGACGTTCCTGAGGACGGCGGCACGGAGCCTGACGCTCCGCGCGCCGCTCGCCATGGGTGCGACGGCTCTCGTGGGGGCGACGGTTCTGGGGGGCGCGCTGGTCTGCGTGCCGAGGCAGGCGCAGGCCCAGCCGGTGACCGGCATTTATTTCGGCGGCGGCGGCGGCGCCAATCTGGTGCAGGATGAGCGAGTCCGCATCTCGCCCTTCTTCCCCGGCGGTAAGGAACGATTCGATGCCGGCTACGTCGGCGTCGGCAGCGCCGGCTATGGGTTCGGCAACGGCATCCGCGTCGAGGTCGAGGGTAATTACCGCTATAACGGCCTGCAGCATTTCCTGAGTTCCGGCCTGCCCAACGAGGCTGGCGGCCAGCAGCAGAATTACGGCGTCATGGCGAACGCGCTGTTCGACATGGATATCGGGCTCAACTGGCTCTACCCGTATTTCGGCGGCGGTGTCGGCTATAGCTGGACCAATTGGAGCCACATCCAGGCCAACAGCGTCGAGCCGCCGTTCAACGAGCGGGTCGGCGGCACCTACGGCACCTTCGCCTATCAGGCGATGTTCGGCCTCTCCTTCCCGATCGCCTATGTGCCCGGCCTCTCCATGACCGCCGAGTATCGTTTCTTCAGCGTGGTCGGCAACGCGCAGTTCGATGCGTCATCCAGCGGCGTGATCGGGGCCTCGGGCGTGCGGCCGGCCGGTGTTTCGCGCGGCAACCTGGATATCCGCACCGACTATAATCACAGCTTCCTGCTCGGCCTGCGCTACGAACTGAACCCGGTGCCGCCCGCCGAGGCCGCGCCCGCGCCCACGCCGGTCGCCGCCCCGGCGCCGGAGCCCGCGCGCACCTACCTCGTGTTCTTCGACTGGGATCGCGCCGACCTGACCGCCCGCGCGCGGCAGATCATCGCCGAGGCGGCGCAGGCCTCGACCCGCGTGCAGACCACCCGCATCGAGGTCAACGGCTACACCGACCTTTCCGGTACCGCCGCCTACAACCAGCGTCTCTCCGTCCGCCGCGCCCAGAGCGTGGAGGCCGAGCTGATCCGCGACGGCGTGCCCCGGAACGAGATCCTCATCCACGGCTATGGCGAGAGCAACCCGCTGGTGCCGACCGCCAAGGGCGTGCGCGAGCCGCAGAACCGCCGCGTCGAGATCATCCTGCACTGATCCCGGCAGGACGCAGGCCTTTCCCTGGGGAGGCCTCGTCCGGGCGAAACATATTGCCTGAGATTGAAGCGCAGAGATTTGGGGCTTTGCCCCAAACCCCACTGGGGCCTTGAGGCCCCAGACCCCCAAAATGTTATTAAAAAAGTGAAGTAATGGGGTCCGGGGCCGTACGGCCCCGGCGGGGTCCAGGGGCGGCGCCCCTGGCCTTCCTATAGATCAACCTAAAGCTATCGTGCTCTGGCGCCTTGTAACGACAACGGCCGGACCAAGTATGGTCCGGCCGTTGGGCGTGTCGGGTGAACCGGGACAAGGCGTTCGCACCGTGCGCGGGCACGGTGGAAACGCCTGGCCGGTGGCGTGGGCCGGGATCAGCGGCTGGCGGTGCGGAGCTGCTTGTGGCTTCCGCCCGTCGCGCGGGTGTGGTGAATCCGGCTCTTGCCGTGCACCGGCGGCTTCTCGTTCAGCGCGCAGCTCGTCAGCGACACCGGCTGCACGATGTCCTTGGCGCTGGCGTAATCCGGCAGTTCCGAGCCGTCATGCAGCGCCTGCACCTCGTCGAACATGGAGGCGAAGGTGTCGCAGAACGCCGTGCCGGCCTGCAGTCCGTCCTCGGACTGAACATTGGCGAGCTGGGTGATGTAGTCGTCATGCGCCTTCTGTGCCGACCGGCCATAGGTGCGCTTGAAATAGGCGTCCAGCGCGCTCTCGTTCGCGGCGATGTCGCCCTTGTACCGCGCCATGAAGGCGTTGTACTTGTTCTGCGCGTGGCAGGAGAGGGCCGTGACCATCAGCTCGCTCTTCAGCCCCTCGACGTTGAACGCCGTCTGGTCGGCCGGGCGGGCGCAGGGCTCGATGGCCTGGGCGAAGGAACTCGTCAGAAGGCCGGCGGCGACGAGGCCGGACAGCAGGATACGCATGTTGGTCTCCAGACCTGCGGATTGCGGTGACAATTTACGTTGCCGACGGGCTGGTGGCGCGAGGCCAGGATCACCCTAAATGTGAGATGAAGCGTCTATCGGCCGGGAAATCAACCGAAATCTGGATTCCTCTTTGATTCCTGAGGGATGTCGGCCGATGTGTTCGCTGTGGCGAAGGCGGATGGCGGCGCCCCCGCGCACGGCCCCTATACCTCCGCACGCGCCCAGGCTATTCGCTGGCAACTGGCCCGGAGCGATGGCGTCCGGACGATCAGGGACATCCAGCCGATGACGTGGAGTGCGCGAGTGGATCTGCGAGTTTTCGCCGGCCTGACAGCAATTGGCCTCCTGCTACAGGGATGCGCCGAGAAGGCGCCGCCCGTGGCGCCGCCGGTTCCCCGGCCCGCGTACGGGCCGCCGCCGGCCGAGACCTGCGCGGTCGCCCCGTTCACCCTGATGCAGGGCGGGACCAATGCGGTCAGCCTTACCGTCGCCAATGACGGCGGCTACTGCCCGGTCGAGGTGACGCAGCCGAACGGCAAGCCGTTCGATGCCGGGCTGGAGCCGGTGCGTCCGAGCAACGGCCATGCCCCGATCCGCACCTGGCTGGGCAAGACCAGCATCAACTACGCGCCGAATGCCGGGTTCACCGGGACCGATCATTTCAGCGTTCGTCTGCTGGTGCGCGGCACGCCGGGCTACACCACGCTGAATGTGGCCGCCACGGTGCTGCCGAAGGGTGCGGCGTTGCCGTCCGCCGGCGCCGCGCCGGCCAAAACCGGGTCCTGACCCGGCATCGCCAGGGTGTCGCCTGAGGGCGGCACCCTGTGCGGGGCGATCAGCCGCCCTGGTTCTCGCCCGGCTGATCCACCAGGCGCAGATAGGGCTTGAGCGCCTGCCAGCCCTGCGGGAAACGCTCCTTTGCCTCGGCGTCGGAGAGGCTCGGCACGATGATCACCTTCTCGCCCGGGGTCCAGTTCGCCGGGGTGGCGACCTTGTGCGAGTCGGTGAGTTGCAGGCTGTCGATCACCCGCAGTACCTCGTCGAAATTACGGCCGGCGCTCGGGGGATAGGTCAGGATCAGCCGGATTTTCTTATTCGGGTCGATGATGAAGACGCTGCGCACCGTCACCGCCGGGTCGGCCTCGGGGTGAACCATGCCGTAGAGCGTGGAGACGGTGCGGTCGGCATCCGCGATCAGCGGGAAATTCAGCGCCGCGCCCTGCGTTTCCGCGATATCCGCCGCCCAGCCGGCATGGCTGTCGGCCGGATCGACCGAGAGGCCGATCACCTTCACGTTGCGCTTGTCCCATTCCGGCTTCAGCCGGGCGACGACGCCAAGCTCGGTGGTGCAGACCGGCGTGTAGTCCTTCGGGTGGCTGAACAGGATGCCCCAGGCGTTGCCGAGCCACTCATGGAAGCGGATGCGCCCCTCGGTGCTGTCCTGTTCGAAGTCGGGGGCGATCTGCCCGAGTTGGATGGCCATGAAGTCCCTCCGTTCGGCGGTAAATTGCCCCAAACCACTACACCCAATGGGATGTTAGTTCAACCGCTCGCCGGGCATGGTGCTCCGGCGGAAGCTGTCATATAGAGAAGGTGATAGGCTCGGCCAGGGGGCGGCGCATGCCAGCCGCCTCCGCCCGGCGCAGCAGGTCTTCCAATGTCAGCGCCTGGAGCTGCTTCGACAGCGCGGCATCCAGCTCCGACCAAAGGGGGTCGACGACTTTATCATGCAGGCTTCCGGCCGGACCGTCCTCGGACGCGGTGTCCTCCGCGATGGCGGTTTGCACGATCTCCAGCAGATGAATGTCGCGGCGCGGCCGTCCGAGGCGGTAGCCGCCGCGCGGGCCGCGCACGCTTTCCAGCAGGCCGGAGCGGGAGAGGGTCTGGAGCAGCGGCTCGATTCCGCGCCGCGCCAGCCCAGCCCGCTCGGCGATGTCCGCCGCGCTGACGGTGCTGGCCCGCCCGGCGTGGAAAGCGACATCCAGCATGATCAGAACGGCCAGCATCCCCCTGTCGCGTCGGACCAGCATCGTCGGTTTCCTCCTGAACTGTTGTGCAATCTTGAACGAGAAATCAGTCATGTCCAACCGAATGTCACACGCTGAGAGTCCCGCGCAACCCACGTCGCGGGACGGTGAAAAAGACAAGGCGGGTGACACCGTCACGGCGGCGCCGCGCGGGCGCGTCTATGGCAGCATCCTGGAGACGGTCGGGGGCACCCCGCTGGTGCGCGTTCCGCGCCTGACCAGCGAGGACGGGCTGCTCGCCGATGTCGCGCTGAAGCTGGAATTCTTCAATCCGCTGGGCTCGGTCAAGGACCGCATCGGCCTTGGCATGGTGGAGGCGGCCGAGCGCGAGGGGGTGATTACCCCGGGCCGGTCCACCCTGGTCGAGCCGACCTCCGGTAATACCGGCATTGCGCTCGCCTTCGTCGCCGCGGCCAAGGGCTACCGGCTGATCGTCACCATGCCGGAGAGCGCCTCCATCGAGCGGCGGAAGATGCTGCGCCTGCTCGACGCGCAGGTGGAACTGACGCCGGCGAAGCTCGGCATGGCCGGCGCTATCGCCCGGGCCAAGGAGATCCTGGCGGCGACTCCGGATGCCTGGATGCCGCGGCAGTTCGAGAACCCCGCCAATCCGGATTTCCACGCCGCCACCACGGCGGAGGAGATCTGGACGGATACCGACGGCGCGGTGGACATCGTGGTCGGCGGCGCCGGCACCGGCGGCACGGTGACCGGCATCGCCCGGGCGCTGAAGGGACGCAAGCCGGAGCTGCAGGTCGTGGCGGTGGAACCGGCGGAGAGCGCGGTGCTTTCGGGCGATGAGCCGGGGCCGCATGGCATCCAGGGCATTGGTCCGGGCTTCAAGCCGGGGAACCTCGATCTTTCGGTGATCGACCGGGTGATGACGGTTTCCGAGCGCGAGGCCCTGGCCGCCGCCCGCCGCTGCGCGCGGGTCGAGGGCATCCCGGTCGGCATTTCCTCGGGCGCCATGCTGCACGCGGTGCTGACCCTCGCCAAGGACGAGGCCAATCGCGGCAAGCTGATCGTCGGGATCGTGCCGTCCTTCGCGGAGCGTTATCTCTCGACCTCCCTGTTCAACGGCCTGGCCTGAGATGGCGGAGGGGGCGGGGGCCGGTCCGGCGGGGGGCGCCCGCGCCCTCTACCGGCATTTCACGCTGATCACCACGCGCTGGAAGGACAATGACGTCTACGGCCACGTGAACAACGTCGAATATTACAGCTACTTCGACACGGTCATAAACGCGTGGCTGATCCGCGAGGGGGGACTCGATTTCCGGGGCGGGGAGCAGATCGGCCTCTGCGCCGAGTCGCATTGCCGCTACCACCGCTCGCTCGCCTTCCCTGATCGGGTGGAGGCGGGGCTCCGGGTGGAGCATCTCGGCCGCTCCAGCGTGCGCTATGGGATCGGGCTGTTCCAGGAAGGGGAGGACATGCCGGCGGCCGAAGGCTGGTTCGTGCATGTCTTCGTCAACCGGGCGGATCAGCGGCCTCGGCCGATCGAGGGGCGGTTGCGGGCGGCGCTGGAGGCCCTGCTGGTGCCGGACGTTCATTGACCTGGGGCTTTGCCCCAAACCCCGTCACGCGAAGGCGTGCCTGCGCACGACGGGGCCTTGAGGCCCCAGACCCTCAATACTTTAAGTGAAGGGTTTCCAAAGGGCTCCGCCCTTTGGCGGGGTCCAGGGGGCAGAGCCCCTGGCCGTGCGCCGGTTCAGGCGGCGGCGAAGGCCGCCGCGCCCCGCCGCGCCGGTAGACGACCGGTGTGGAAGAGCTGCGACGCGAGGCGGCGGGTATCGATCAGGGTCGGCCAGATGCTGCCGTCCAACTCCTCCACCCGCAAGTCGGCGGCGACGAAGCGGAAGCCTTCGGAGTGCGGCAGCGGGACGGCGGCGCCGAGGAACACGCCGTCCACCTCGATAACATGGGATCGCAACATGGTTCTGTCCTGCCCGGCGGGCTGAGGCCGGCGCTTGAAGAGGGTCCAGGGAAAGCGGGGCATGGGCGCGCGACCCGCGGCCGGATCAGACAACGGTCTGATGCTCGGCCGGACAGCGGCACATTCGCGGCCGCCGGCACATCCGGCCGGCGAGGCCGGGGCTGCAATGGCGACTGAATGCCACGAATACCGTCTGCATGAACCTGTCTCCATCCCCGGGCATAAGCGTCGCCCTGGGGTGGATGGATCATAACCACATTCATGAAGTGGTATTCAATAAAAACTTTACGCGGCTGTGGATATGGGGCCTGCAATTCACGCGGAGGTGAAGGGATTTGTGCCGCCGCCTGCGCGCCCGGCTTTGGAAAAGGAAAGTGGCCGGGGGTGTGGGGCATCAAGGCCCCGTCGGGCGCAGCACGTCTTCGCGTGATGGGTCCAGAGCGGAGTGGCCCAAGGGTCCATCGGCCGGAACAGCCGATGGAATGGCCACGGAGGGAGAGTTCTGGCCTTCGCCCACCGCCTGTCCGACCAGCGCCAGCACCGGCCCGCCCGTGGCCCAGGCGGCGGCGCGCGTCGCCACCGAATCAAGCGTCCCGTGCAGCGTGCGCTGCCGGTCGGTGCCGGCGCTCTCCACGATCGCCGCCGGCATTGCCCCATCCAGCCCGGCCTGCAGCAGCGCGTCGCGGATGCGCGGCAGGGTGGTGAGGCCCATGTAGAGCGCGAGCGTGCCGCCACGCCGCAGCAGCGCGGCGTATTCGGCGGCGGGGGCGTCGCCCGCATCATGCGCCGTGGCCAAAGTGAGGCTGCTCGCCAAGCCGCGACGGGTGAGCGGAATCTGCGCCCCCGCCGCCGCCGCCAGCGCCGCGGTGACGCCGGGCACCACCTCCACCGGGATGCCGGCGGCGCGCAACGCCTCCGCCTCCTCGCCGGCGCGGCCGAACACAGTGGGATCGCCGCCCTTGAGGCGCACCACCTTGCGCCCCTCCCGGCCGAGCCGCACCAGCAGGGCGTTGATCTCGTCCTGCGGCAGACTGTGCGCCGCGCCTTTCTTGCCGACGAAGACGCGTGCGGCGTCGCGCCGGGCGAGATCGAGCACCGCGTCGCTCACCAGCCGGTCATGCACGATCACGTCGGCCTCGCCGAGCAGGCGGAGGGCGCGCAGGGTGACGAGATCGGCCGCGCCCGGCCCGGCGCCGACCAGATAGACGATGCCGGTGCTCCCGCCGGTTTCGTCCCCGGCGGTTTCCGTCGTGGCCGCGTCGAGCGCCGTGGCATAGGCGGCGCGGGCGCCGGCCTCGTCCCCCGCGAGCATCAGGTCGGCGACCCGGCCGCCGAGCGTTCGCTCCAGCAGACGGCGACGGCGGCGCATGTCCGGCAGGCGGCGGCGGGTTTCCGCCTGGAACGACTCCGCGAGCGCGGCGAGCCGGCCCCAGGCGGGGGCGATCAGCGACTCGATGCGGGCGCGCAGCAGCCGGGCCAGCACCGGCGCGGCGCCGCCGGAGGAGATGGCGATGGTCAGCGGGTCGCGATCGACGATCGCCGGGCTGATGAAGCTGCATAATTCCGGCCGGTCGACCACGTTGACCGGGATGCCGCGCGCTTGCGCCGCCACCGAGAGGGCGAGCAGCTCCGGTTCCGGCGCGTCGGCGCCGATGGCGAGGGCGCAGTTATCGAGCAGGGCGGGGGCGAAGGCGGGGGCGATCTCCACCGCCGCCCCGGCGGTTTCCAGGTCGCGCGCCTTGCGGCGGGCGATCTCGCCGCTGCCGAGCACCAGGGCGCGCTTGCCGGCGAGGTCGAGGAAGATGGGGTAGTGGCGCATCGTCGGGACTCACCGAAGGGGGGAGGCAAGGCCAGGCCAGGGGCTCTGCCCCTGGACCCCGCCAAAGGCCGTAGGCCTTTGGAAACCAATCGTTTTATTTGGCGGCGTCGGTCGCGAACGACGGACACGGTCAAGAAAATAAATGGATTCCAAAGGCTAAGCCTTTGGCGGGGTGCAGGGGCGGCGCCCCTGCGGCTACGCTGCCGTCCGCACCTTCTGCCCGAGCATGCTGAGCGCCACCGCCTCGGCGGTCTTGATCCCGTCCACCCCCGCCGAAAGGATACCCCCCGCGTACCCCGCGCCCTCGCCGGCCGGGAACAGCCCGCGTGTATTGAGGCTCTCCCCCGTCTCCCCGCGCCGGATGCGCACCGGCGAGGAGGTGCGGGTTTCCACCCCGGTCAGCACCGCGTCCGCCATTGCGAAGCCGCGGATCTGCCGGTCGAAGGCGGGCAGCGCCTCGCGGATCGCGGCGATGGCGTAATCCGGCAGGCAGGTGGAGAGGTCGGTCGGGTGCACCGCCGGCTTGTAGGAGGGGATTACCGCGCCGAGCGCGGTGGAGGGGCGCCCGGCCAGGAAGTCGCCGACGCGCTGCACCGGCGCGGCATAGGTGCCGCCGCCCGCGATGAAGGCCTGTTCCTCCCAATGGCGTTGGAAGGCGATGCCGGCGAGCGGCCCGCCCGGATAATCCTCCGGGGTGATGCCGACCACGATGCCGGCATTGGCGTTGCGCTCGGCGCGCGAATACTGGCTCATGCCGTTGGTGACGACGCGGCCTTCCTCCGAGGTCGCCGCCACCACCGTCCCGCCCGGGCACATGCAGAAGCTGTACACCGAGCGGCCGTTGCGGCAGTGATGCACGAGCTTGTAGTCGGCGGCGCCGAGCAATGTGTTGCCGGCGGCGTCGCCGAAGCGGCAGCGGTCGATCAGCGATTGCGGATGCTCGATGCGGAAGCCGATCGAGAACGGCTTGGCCTCGATATACACGCCGCGCCGCTCCAGCATGGCGAAGGTGTCGCGGGCGCTGTGGCCGATCGCCAGCACCACATGGTCGGTCGCGATGTGCTCGCCCGTGTCCAGCACCACGCCGCGGACGCGCCGCGTGCCGTCCGCGTCCTCGGCGATGTCGAGATCCTCGACCCGGCTCTGGAACCGGTATTCGCCGCCCAGGGCGATGATCTGCTCGCGCAGGCCCTCGACCACCGTCACCAGGCGGAAGGTGCCGATATGCGGCTTGCTGACGGTAAGGATTTCCTCCGGCGCGCCGGCGCGGACGAATTCCTCCATCACCTTGCGGCCGTGATGGTGCGGGTCCTTGATGCCGCTGTAGAGCTTGCCGTCGGAGAAGGTGCCCGCGCCGCCCTCGCCGAACTGCACATTGGATTCCGTTTGCAGAACGGAGCGGCGCCAGAAGCCCCAGGTGTCCTTGGTGCGTTCCCGCACCAGCTTGCCGCGCTCCAGGACGATCGGGTGGAAGCCCATCTGCGCCAGGGTCAGCGCCGCGAGCAGGCCACACGGCCCGGCGCCGATCACCACCGGGCGGGAGGGAAGGGGATCCGGCGCCTTGGCCACGAAACGGTAGGTGACGTCCGGCGCCGGGCCGAGATGGTGGTCTCCGGCATGGCGGCGGAGCAGGGCGGCCTCGTCGCGGACGGAAAGATCCACCGTGTAGATCAGGCAGATCGCGGATTTCCGCCGCGCGTCATAGCCGCGGCGGGCGATTCTGTAGTCCAGCAGTTCAGGTTCGGCGAGGCCCAGGCGATGCAGCAGGGCGGCGCGCAGCGCGTCCTCGGGGTGATCGAGCGGCAGTTTCAGTTCGGTGAGGCGGAGCATTCAGGCCTGTCGGGGCGTCGGTCTTGCGGGATCACGCCTATAAAGGCGCTCCGGCCGCGAAAGGCGAGGGGAAACCGGCCGGAAATCGCGCCCGCCGCTCGGGGCTCTGCCCCGAACTCCGGCCGGGGGGCGATGCCGCCCCCCCGGACCCCGGCGCAACTTGGCTTGCCGGCGAGGGCGTTGCTCTCGCCCTTTCTAGACGATGCCTAGCGACGCGTCGGACAGGGGCGCCGTCACGCCCGCCAGCGTCACCGTGGCGCCGTCGCCAAGGGTGATCACCGTCTGGCCACCGATGACGTGCACCCGGTCCGTGACCGAGCCCGCGCCCTGGAGCAGGATGCGGTCGGTGCCGGGGCGGAAATCGCTGATGGTGCCGCCGCCGCTCACGGCGTCGGCGAAGACCCAGTCGAGGGGGCCGGAGCCGGTCATCCCGGTCACCAGGCCGGTTGATTGCGCCCAGATCGTCGCATGGCCGGTGCCGCCGGCCACCGTGTTGTCGCCGCTGGCGACGAGAGCGGTGTTGTCGCCGGCGCCGGTCCAGATCATGGCGTTGCCGCCGCGCCAGACGCTGAGCGTCTCGCCCGATCCGGCGCCGCCGACGAGCACGTCGCCCCAGCCGGCGGCGCTGACCGTGTCGCCGTGTATCGACCCGACCAGGGTCTGGTTGTGACCGCTCGCGACCAGGAGGTCGCCGCCGTGACTCCCCGCGTAGTATTCGCCGGGCGCGTTGCCCGCCCAGATGGTGGCGGGGCCGTCGCCGAGCACCACCTGCTGCTGCCCGCTGCCGCCGACCACGACCAGCGCGCCGCCCCCGCCCCAGACGGTTTGCGCGCCGGCGCCGCCGAACACCGTTTGCGCCCCCGCCCCGTTGCCCTGGGCAGCGAAGACCTGCTGGGTGCCGGCGGGATTGGCGCCGCCGTCGATCTCCTGCCCGCCGCTGCCGCCGTAGATGACTTGCGGCCCGGCGCCGCCACGGATCGTCTGCGCGCCAGTGCCGCCATGGACGGTCAGGGCGCCGGTGCCGCCCTGGATCGTCTCCTGCCCGCCGCCGCCGGACACGGTGGCCGTGCCCGCGCCGCCCAGGAAGCACAGGGTGGCGCCGGCAAAGGCGGAGGCGGTGACCTGGAGCGGGCCGCCGCCGCCGACAATATCGCTCAGCCCCAGGCCGGCGGCGATAGTCGCGCTGCCATCGGCGCCGGTGAAGCTCAGATCCGATGCCCCATCCACCGAGACCGGGCCGCTGGACGCATCGACCACGAGGCGCTGGCCGGCGCCGTGCACGATGACGGGGCCGGTGCCGCCGCGCACCGTGTCCGGCCCGTGGCTCCAGACGGTGAGCGGCACGGATACGGTGCAGCCGACGAGTTCGCCGCCTGTCCCGGTGGTGATCTCCTGCGCCTGGCCGGACGTGGCGGCGCTGGCGGTGCCGCCGCAGGTCACCGCCAGGTTCGAGACCTCCAGGGTCGCGCCGCTGCCGGAGAGCGATTCCACGCCGACATACATCCCGCTCAGGCTCCAGCGGGACAGGTCCTGCAGGAGGGCGGCGCTGCTTCCCGTGACGGAGGCGAGGATACGCGCGGCGGCGAGTACGGCGGCGTTGAGGTTGTAGCTGATCGGCTGCGCCGCGCCCGCGTTGCCGGCAAAAGGAAGATAGGTATTGGTGTTGAAATTCGCGTTATAGACGTAGGTATTGCCGGTCTTCATCCAGAGCGGCTGCGGTGTTCCGCGTGTATCGGCCAGGGTGAACTGGATGAACAGGCTGTAGCTCAGTAGGGAGCGGTCGTATTTGGCCGCGTTCGGGGTGTTGAAACTGACCGTGAACCCGGTTTCCACCTGGGTCGGCAAGGCGTTCGTTCCGGCATGCGCCGCGGTGATCCGCGCGTCAAAACTGCAGGTGACCTGCTGGTCGAAGGAGATATGGGGCGCGATCGTCTTGCTTTGCAGGAAGACACAGGAGCCCCTCTCGCTGTTAAGCGCGCCGTCATTTGACGTGATCTGGTAAATATAGCCATGGCCGGGTGTGGCATAGGCGGCGATGGCGGTGGTCCCGTCCGCTGTCCGCCACGCGTATCGCGCGGTTCCGAGGAGGGAATCACCTGTCCAGGCGGCGTTTTGTTCTACCGCTGCCGGGTCAAGATACTGCGCTTTGCTCCACTGCGTGATGTCCCAGCCAGTCGAGACCGAGCCGGGAATGGGCGGTAGGATCGGCAGGAATTGTTCAACGCCATTCAAAACCGTTCCATTATTGAAAGTGAATTTCGGTCCATCGGTCCCAGGGGCGGGAAAAGCCTGCGTGGTATTGTCATTTCCTGGGATGGCGGAATTGGCCATGCGGCGACCACCTGTTCTGCTTCAGCGTGAATGTTGCTGGACAGAACGGTCAAGAAGGGGCGGAGTTTTATATTTTGATTTTTTTTGCATTTTTAAGAAATAAAACGTTCGACTATCAGGTGTTTTGTCAGGCGACGTGTACGATTGCGAGAATTCTTTCTGAGGCTGTTCGCTAAAGTAGAGTCACCGCGATCGCGTGCGGTGCGACTTCGCGCTCAAGTGGAATCGGGGAGACGGTGTGCAATGCATACTCACGCCAGGGTGGTGCGAAGGGGGACGGCGCGTCATGAAATGTCACGGCGGGCTGGCCTGGGGCGGAAGGAAGGCGCGGGGCCGATGCGCGCCGCGTTTCTCGGCTATAGACGGTCCGCCATGACCAAGCACACCGCAGAAACCGCGCCGCCCGAGACCCTGACCGACGCGGAGGCCGCCGCCGAGCTGGCCCGCCTCGCCGCCGAGATCGCGCGGCATGATCGCGCCTATTACGAGCAGGACCAGCCGCTCGTCACCGACGCCGAATATGACGCGCTGCGCCGCCGCAATGCCGCGATCGAGGCGCGCTTCCCGCATCTCGTGCGGCCGGACAGTCCCTCGCGGCGCGTTGGCGTCGCGCCGGAGACCGGCTTCGCCAAGGTCCGGCATCGCGTGCCGATGCTCTCGCTCGACAATGCCTTCGACGAGGCCGATTTCACCGAGTTCTGCGCCCGCGCCCGCCGCTTTCTCGGCCTTGGCGAGACGGAGCATTTCCCCGTCGTCGCCGAGCCGAAGATCGACGGCCTTTCGATCTCGCTGACTTACGAGCACGGGCATTTCGTCCGCGGCGCCACGCGCGGCGACGGGGAGGAGGGCGAGGATGTCACCGAGAATCTCCGCACTCTCGCCAGCCTGCCGAAGACCCTGCGCGGCCATGCCCCGGCGCTGATCGAGGTGCGCGGCGAGGTGTATATGAGCAAGGCCGACTTCCTGGCGCTGAACGCGGCGCAGGCCGAGGCGGGCAAGCGGCTCTTCGCCAATCCGCGCAACGCCGCCGCCGGCTCGCTGCGCCAGCTCGACCCGGCGGTCACCGCGAGCCGCCCGCTTTCGCTCCTCGCCTACGCCATGGGCGAGGCGAGCGCGAAGGTGGCGGCGACGCATTGGGAGTATCTCGGCCGCCTGCGCGACTGGGGTTTCGCCGTGAACCCGATCTCCCGTCGCCTGGCCGGCGAGGGCGAGGCCGCCGCCTTCCAGGCGGAGATGGCGCTCGCGCGCTCCGGCCTCGGCTACGACATCGACGGCGTCGTCTATAAGATCGATGATCTGGAGTTACAGCGCCGGCTAGGCTTCGTCGGCCGTGCGCCGCGCTGGGCCATCGCCTGGAAATTCCCCGCCGAGCAGGCGACCACCGTGCTGAAGGAAATCCGCATCCAGGTCGGCCGCACCGGCGCGCTGACGCCGGTCGCGGTCCTGGAGCCGGTGAATGTCGGCGGCGTGCTCGTCACCCGGGCGACGTTGCACAACGAGGACGAGATCACCCGCAAGGATGTCCGCGTCGGCGACACGGTGGTGATCCAGCGGGCGGGGGACGTGATCCCGCAGATCGTCTCCGTCGTTCCCGAGCGCCGGCCGGAGGGGGCGGAGCCCTACCATTTCCCCGAGACCTGCCCCGTCTGCGGCAGCCTCGCGGCGCGGCCGGCGGGCGAGGCGGTGCGCCGCTGCACCGGCGGGCTCACCTGCCCGGCACAGGCGGTGGAGCGGCTGCGGCATTTCGTTTCCCGCCCGGCCTTCGACATCGAGGGGCTGGGCGAGCGCACGATCGAGGAATTCTACGCGAGCGGCCTGCTGCGCGGCCCCGCCGATATCTTCCGCCTGCCGGAGCATGAGGCGGAGATCGCCGCGCGCGAGGGCTGGGGCGCGACCTCGGCGCGCAACCTCTCCCGCGCCATCGCCGCGCGGCGGACGATTCCGCTCGCCCGCTTCATCTACGCGCTCGGCATCCGCCGGATCGGCGAGCAGAACGCGCGCCTGCTCGCCCGGCATTACCATGGCTACGCCCACTGGCGGGCGCAGATGCTGGCGGCGACCATCGTGGGGTCGGAGGCGCGGAGCGAACTCGGCAGCATCGTCGGCATCGGCCCGGCGATCGCCGAGGAACTGGCCGAATTCTTCACCGAGGCGCGCAACCGCGCGGTGCTGGACGAACTCGCCGGCCTGCTCACCATCGAGGACGAGGCCGCGCCGGCCGGGAACGGGCATCTCGCCGGCAAGGTGGTGGTGTTCACCGGCACGCTGGAGACGCTGACCCGGCCGGAGGCGAAGGCGCAGGCCGAGGCGCTCGGCGCCCGCGTCACCGACAGCGTGTCGAAGAAGACCGACCTCGTGGTCGTCGGCAAGGATGCCGGTTCCAAGGCGAAGCGTGCCGCCGAACTCGGGGTGCGGATGGTGACGGAAGCGGAGTGGCGGGAGCTGGCCGCCGCGGAAGCGTCGAACGGGTAGGGGCGGCTCAAGGGGGCGGCTGGCGCGGGGAACACTTCGTTGCGAGCCGCCGTGATCCCGCGCCGGCGGTGCGCGGCGCGGGAATCGCGGCGACGCAGGGTTTTTGCCCCGCCCCGGCGCACACTCAAAATAGTCTTTCAACCGCGATATAGGATGTATCGTGTCGCGGTGCATTGTCTCACTTTTGACGACGCGTTGCGCTTTTCTTTATAGAACAACCGCCTCGGGTGGGGCGTGGTGGCGGTTCTTATTGCGCGCATGATTGCGTCCGCGCGGAACTGCCGCGCGATTTCATTGGTGCCGGTCTTCCGTTGATCTTGCTTCGATTGCCGATGCTGTTCCGGGTCCGGGATGGGCGGCAGGGTGCAAGACGCGGCCCGTCCTGTATCGGCGGGCTCCGGCCGCACCGGCCGGGGCAGGACCGTCCCCGCGTTTCTCGCCAGCCTGGAGGCCGAACCGGCTCGAGGCCGGATGATCACCGGGGGAGATAACGGGAATGTCCGGCTACATCCATTATCGCTGGGTCAACACCAAGGGCGGCGCATGGACCGATGCGGGCAACTGGTCCCCCGCCGGCGGTCCTCCGCATCCGATCAGCCTCTCGCCTGGCGCCCCCCCGATCATCGATGGCGACGCGACCTTCGCGACCGGCTTCAAAGGCAGCTACACCGTCACCGGCACGGCGGTGAGCCCGACCATCACCGTCGATGGCGATCAAGTCGTGTTCAGCAACTTCCAAACCTCCTACCTCTTCCAGCAGGCGGCTTCGCTGCGCGTGATCCATGGCGGCTCGGCGACGTTCAGCACCTCGGCGACGTTCGACGCCACCGGCCATGAAAGCGAGCTGGGCCTCTCCGCCGATGGCGGCACCGTCATCGTGCATGGCACCTTCATCGGCGCGGTGGAGGTCGGCGCGGGGGGGCGGCTCGATATTTCCGGCAATGGCGCGACCGTGCGCTCCATGTTCGCGGATCTCTCCGTCAAGGCGGGCGGCCGGATCGATATCGAGCAAGGCGGATCATTGAGCGCGGCCGGCACCGTGGCGTCCGGGAGCTTCATTGTCATCCAGTCCGGCGGGCACTGGACGATCGCCGGCATTGGTGGTCCGGTGCCGCGCGTTCTCGCGGGCAGTATCGCGTTGCTCGGCGGCTCCATCGACACCAGCCATGCCGGCGGCGCGGTGGTGAATACCGGCGCCATCTGGGGGCACGGCGAGATCAGCGGCGGATTGGAGAATCGCTACTCGATCGACGCGCAGGGCGGCACGCTGAGCCTGTCCGGTTCGCTGACCGGCAACGGCTTCCTCGCCATCTCCCCGGGCGCCACCCTCGCGCTCGACGCCAGCACGGATGAGATCGTGGTGTTCGCGCCCTTCGACGCCCGGCTGCATCTGGCCCATGGCGTCGCCGAAACAGGCCTGCTGCGCGGCTTCGGCGTCGGCGACCAGATCGACCTCGCCGGCACGCAGGTAACCCGGCTCGGCCTGCAAGCAAGCGGCGGGAACACGGTGCTGACCGCGTACGACCAGCAATCGGTGGTGGGGCACTTCACTTTGGCAGGCCATTACGCCCCTGGTCAGATCGCCCTCAGCCCCGACGGACATGGCGGCACGGTGCTGACCGATGTCGGTGCGCTCGGCACGAAGCTCGCGGCACTGCCGGCCGGCTCGGCCGCCTGGCATGCCGCCTACGTGGCCGAGCAATCCTACATCAGCCATCTGCCGCATCTGAGCTGACGCGCACGGCGATGGAGAGGACGGCCGCGCGTCATGGCCCGTGCCCGGCGGCTTGATCGGTGCATCCGGGCCGTGGCGCGCCCGGACGTTACATCCCGGCGTTTTTTTGATATCGATATTGGAATGGCATTGAAATTATATGCGGGTTCCTTGTTCCTGCGGCCACTCCAGTGTCGTAGGGACCATGATCGTGATTCGTGGCAATCGTTTTTCGCCTGTTTATGCCTTCGGTTTTGCCTTTGGTGCCGGCATGCTCGTGACGTGCGGCGCTCTGGCGCAAACGCCTTCTCCGGCCTCGGGAAGCTGGGTCAGCGGTATCAATTTCGGCGCACAGCTTGAGGGAGGCGCCACCGGCAATTTCGACCGCCCGTCAGACGGTTTGAATTTCGGCCGGCTGTTCGACGACAAAGCGAACACGGTTCTGCTGAACCAGATCCAGCTCACCGCCGCGCGCCCGATCGACAGTTCCTCCTCCGACTATGATGTCGGCTTCACGCTCCAGGGCACGTATGGCTCCGACGTGCGCTATCTCCATTATCTCGGCGAGTTCAACCATCTCACCAGCGACCGCTATCAATTCACGCTGTTGCAAGCGAACATGTTGCTGCACGCGCCCTGGCTGTTCGCGGGCGGCATTGATTTCAAGCTCGGCCAGTTCGTGACTCCGATCGGTTACGAGACGATCGATCCGAGCGGCAATCCGTTCTATTCGCACTCCTACCTCTTCAATTTTGGTCCGTTCCAGAATACCGGCATGCTCGCGGTCGCGCATGTGAGCCCGATGATCGATCTGTACGGCGAGGTCGATACCGGGGAGAGCACGACCTTCGATGGCGGCGATAACAACGCGGAGCCGGCGGGCCTGTTCGGCATCGGTCTCAACGGCCTGGCCGGCGGCAAGCTGACGGTGCTGGCGCTGACCCATCTCGGTCCCGAGGACGCGACCCACGCCTTGGGGGACGAGGCCAACAACAAGATGCGTTATGAGAGCGATGTCGTCGCCACCTACAAGGTTAACGACAAGCTCTCCTTCGCCGGGGAAGCGCAATACCAGCATGATGAGGGCTATGGCGCCGACGCTTATGGCGCGGCCGCCTATGTCAGCTACGCCTTGACTCCGGCCCTCACCGCGAATGGCCGCGCCGAGATCTATCGTGACAATACCGGGTTCTTTGTTGCGGCCTATCCCGGCAACCTCGATGCGATTCAGGCTCTGAACGGGCTTCCCAACACATCCTTCTCAGCCGGCCGCCAGACCTTCAGCGAGTTCACCCTCGGCGTGACCTATAAGCCGACCATCCCGTACCTGAAGACACTGGCCTTCCGCCCTGAGATTCGCTGGGACAAATCGTTCAGCGGCGGCCATCCCTATAACGCGCTGAGCGATACCGGGAGCTTTACGCTCGCCAGCGATGTGATCATCGGTTTCTGAGGCCAGGGGGGAAGGCGAGGGCTCCGCCCTCGACCCGCTGGGGCCTTGAGGCCCCAGACCCCCAATACTTTTAAGTAATGGATTCCAAAGGCT
>DATJWY010000141.1:0-3760 GCA_035500775.1 Acetobacteraceae bacterium | reverse complement strand
ACGAGCGTGTACTTTCCCTCCGGCACATCCGTCCGGCGCAACTCCTTCATACCGAGCAGATTCGTATAGAATGCGATGCTTCGGTCCAGATCCCCCACACGCAGCATGGTGTGCAGGTACGAAAATTCGCTCATAGATCAGCCTCCTTGTCCTGTCCCCCTTAAGGACGAACGCCGAGAAGAAAAACCCCCTCTTGGTCTGCCATCGTAACGGTTAACATTTTCTCCGCTAAAATCGTATTGTTCGCTTCGAAGGCAATGCCGCGCAGCCCCGCTTCCCGCGCATGGCGAATCGTGGCGGGGCCTATGGTTGGCAGGTCCGCCCGGCGTTCCTGCCCCGGTTTGGCGAGTTTCACCAGCACGCCGGCGGGGCCCGGCCGCGTCACGGCTGGTATGCGGGAAAGCATGGCGTCCGTACCTTCCACGGTCTCCACCGCGAGAACGATCCCCTGCTGCACCACGCAGGCCTGGCCGATATCGGCGAGGCCGATGATCTTCAGCACCTCGGTGCCGCGGGTGATGTCGGCCATGGCGGCGGCATCCGGCGCGGCCTTGGTCAGCAGACCCTCGGGCGCCAGCACGTCGGTCATGATGTCATGCGCACCGAGGATGCGGAATCCATCCTCGGAGAGTACCCGCACGATGGCGGCGAGCAGCCCGTCATCGCCCAGAAACGCGGCCCTGCCGACTCGGGCGAGCAGCTTCGCCCCCTCGGCATCCGGGCGCAGGGAGAGGAAGGAAGGCCGCTTAACCGGCCCAATCATTACCAGATCGGAGCAGCCCTCGTCGCGGAAGGCGCGGACCATGGCGCCGATCGCCCCCAGCCGGAAGAATTTGTGCGGGAACGGACGCAGCACCTCGAGCTCGGCGAAGCCTTCGATACCGGCGATGAACACTGGGCGGCCAGCGGCCCGCGCCGCCGCGGCGACCTGCCCAGGCAAGGGGCCGCCGCCGGCGATAATCCCGAGCGGCGTGGTCACTTAAGCCTCGTCATCCCCCGCCCCGGCGACATTCGTGAGGATGCCGTGCTTCGAGGGGGTGGCAATGAAGGCGAGTATCTCCTGCACATACGGCTCGTTCGCGTAGGTCTCGCGCGCCTGGGCGACTCGTTCGGCGAACACGCCGGGGCCGGTGAACAGGAATTTGTACGCGGCGTTGACGGCGTGCACCTGGGGCTTGTCCAGCCCGCGGCGGCGCAGGCCGATGAGGTTCAGCCCCAGCAGCTCGGCACGGGTGCCGAACACGCGCGCATAGGGGATGACATCGCGCGTCACGCCGGTAAGCCCGCCGACCATGGCACCAGCACCGACGCGCACGAATTGCAGCATCGCGGCGTTGCCGCCGATCACCGCGCGCGGGCCGATCTCGACATGCCCGCCCAGTGCCACATTGTTGGAGATGATGACGCCATCGCCCAGCACGCAGTCATGCGCGACATGGACGGTCGCCATCAGCAGGCAGTCGGCGCCGATCCGGGTGATGCCCGTGCCGGTGACAGTGCCGCGATGGATCGAGGCATGCTCGCGGATCTGCGTGCGCGGGCCGATCACCGTTTGGGTGTCCTCGCCCTTGTACTTCAGGTCCTGCGGCTCAAGCCCCACGGTGCAGAAGGGAAACAGTTTCACCCCTGCCCCCAGCCGCGTCCGGCCATCAACGGCGACATGCGAGACCAGGGTGACGCCGTCTTCCAGCACCGCCTTGGGGCCGATCGTGCAGAACGGGCCGATCTTCACGCCCTGCCCCAGCTCCGCCCCAGACGCGATGATGGCGGTGGGGTGGATTTCAGTCTGCGCCATGTCGTGCATTGCCTCCGCCGGGATCGTTTAGTCGTCCGCCCCCCGCTCTACGCGGCGGGGGCAGACGGGCCAAGTCAATCATTGTTACCAGATATTTCTCCGGAACCCTTTGATTGTAATATTTAAACCGGTTTCACCTGATCCATGATCATGGCCGTGATCGAGGCTTCCGCCACCACCGCGCCATCCACGCGGGCGACGCCGGTGAAGCGCCAGACTTGGCCACGGCGGCGGTCCTTGGTGAGGGTAAGGCGCAGTGTGTCGCCCGGGGTGACCGGCTTGCGGAACTTCGCGTTCTCGATGGACATGAAATACACCACCGGAATCCCGGCCTCCGGCCCGAGGGTGGAGATCACCAGCCCCGCCGCCGTCTGCGCCATGCTCTCGATGATCAGCACGCCCGGCATCACCGGGTGGCCGGGAAAATGCCCCTGGAAGAACGGCTCGTTCATCGACACGTTTTTGATGCCGATCGCGGAATGATCCTTTCGCACGTCCACGATCCGGTCCACCAGGAGGAACGGATAGCGATGTGGAATCATGGTCAGGATCTGCTTGGTCTCGATCAGCGGCACATCCACAGGTGGAAGCTGGTCCTGGGTTACGTCGGTCATCATTCAGTTCCCTGTCTTCGGTCCTTTGCGCGCGTTCTGCGCCAGTTTACGCAAGGTCAGCACCTCGCGGAAGAAAGCCTTGGCGTTCTGTGCCGGTGCGCCGAGCACCTCCTCGCCTGCCGGCACGTCCTGCATCACACCCGACTGCGCGCCGATGCGCGCGCCCGCGCCGATATTCAGGTGCCCGGTGAGGCCGGCCTGCGCCGCGATCATTGCACCGGGGCCAATATGCGTGGAGCCGGAGACGCCGGCCTGCGCCACGATCACCGCGTTGGCACCAATGTTCACGTTATGGCCAATCTGCACCAGGTTATCGATATGCACGCCCGGACCGATCACCGTGTCCTGGGCGGAGCCGCGGTCGATGGTCGTGTTGGCGCCGATCTCCGCGCCGTCGCCGATAAGCACGCGGCCGAGCTGCGGCACCGGGATGAAGCCGGTCTTGGAAATAGCGAAACCAAACCCGTCCTGCCCGATACGCGCGCCGGGGTAGAGCACCACGCGGTCCCCCAAAATGGCGTTGGAGACCGTGACTTGCGAGTGGATTCGGCAGTTTCTGCCGATGGTCACGCCGGGGCCAACGTAAGCGAGCGCGCCGATGCTTGTGCCTGCGCCGATCTCCGCGCCCGCGGCAATCACCGCGCCGGGGCCGATCTCAGCCGACGGGTCGATCACCGCCGACGGGTCGATGATGGCGGCAGGATGGCGTCCGGGCGCGGCCTCGGGGAACGGGTAGAACAGCGCCGAGACTTTCGCCCAGCCGACATACGGCTCGGAGGTAACGAGGGCCTCGCAGCCCTCGGGCACCTTGGCCGCGAAATCCGGGTGCAGAATCACCGCCCCCGCCTTGGTCGCTGGCAGCAGATCAGCATAGCGGCGGTTGTCGAGGAAGCTGACATCCTCCGGCCCGGCGCTTTGCAGCGGCGCCACGCCGTGGATCAGCCGCTCGGGCGCTGTGGTCTGCGTACCCAGCAGCGCCGCGATCTCGCCTAGGCTGTGCGGCCCGGTGCGTCGGAAAAAGCGGGCGTCACCGGGTTTGGCGGTCTCCTGCATCGGTCCGCCTTACTGGCCGAGGCCCTGCCCGTCGGGGCCCTGGTCAGGCTGGTTCACAGCCATGCCGGGGGTAACGACGGAGGGCGGCACCTTCACGCTGGGGAGCAACTTGTTCAGCTGCGCCGCCGCTTCGTCGGTGATGTCGAAGGCGGCGACATTCAGCGCCACCTGCTCGCGGTGCAGGATCAGGTTCATGCCGTGGGCCTGGGCCTCCTGGCGGATAATGGCGATCAACTCGGCCTCGATCTGCCCAAGCGCCTGCTGGCCGGAATTCTGGATGGCCTGGTTCTTCTCCTGG
>DATJWY010000140.1:0-7605 GCA_035500775.1 Acetobacteraceae bacterium | reverse complement strand
GGAGGCTTTGCCTCCTGGACCTCCACCAAAGGGCCAAGCCCTTTGGAAACCCTAAATTTGTGCGGGTCTGGGGGCGCTTGCCCCGTCGTGCGAAGGCACGCCTGCGCGTGACGGGTCCAGGGCAGAGCCCTGGCCTTCGATCGGCTTGAGTCGGATGGCTCTCCCCCCCGGCTTCCTGGAGGAGTTACGCGCCCGCACGCCGCTGTCGGCTCTGATCGGCCGGCGGATGAAGCTCGCGCGCTCCGGCCGGCAGTGGAAGGGCTGCTGCCCGTTCCACGGCGAGAAGACGCCGAGCTTCTATGTTTATGACGACCACTATCACTGCTTCGGCTGCGGCGCGCATGGCGACGCGGTGAGCTTCGTCATGCAGAGCCAGGGGGCGAGCTTCCTGGAAGCGGTGACGGCGCTGGCCTCGGAGGCGGGGCTCGACATGCCGAAGCCCTCGCCGCGCGCCGAGGCCGAGGCGCGGCGGGCGATGGACCTGCATGGCGTGCTCGCCGCCGCGGCCGCCAGCTACCGGCGGCGCCTGTTCGAGCCGGAGGGCGCCGCCGCGCTCGCCTATCTGCGCCGCCGGGGCCTCACCGACGAGACGATCGAGCGCTTCGGCCTCGGCTGGTCGGGGGAGGGGCGGGGTGCGCTCGTCGCCGAACTCGTGGCCGCCGGAGTGGAGCGCCGCCTGCTGGGCGAGGCCGGCCTGCTGCGCCTGCGCGACGACGGCGCCCCGATCGGCGAGCAATTCTTCAACCGGGTGATGTTCCCGATCCGCGACGCGCGCGGCCGGGTGATCAGCTTCGGCGGCCGCCTGCTCGGGGACGGCCAGCCGAAATACGTCAACGGCCCGGAGACCGCGCTGTTCTCCAAGCGGCGGACCCTGTACGGCCTCGATCTCGCGCGCGAGGCGGCGCGGCGGGGCGCGGTGGCGGTCGCGGTCGAGGGCTACATGGATGTCATCGCCCTGCATCAGGCGGGGTTCGGCGGGGCGGTCGCGCCGCTCGGCACGGCGCTGACCGAGGATCAGCTGGAGGTGCTCTGGCGCCTCTCCCCGGCGCCGATCCTCTGCTTCGACGGCGATGCCGCCGGTGCGCGGGCGAGCGCGCGGGCGGCCGAGCTGGTGCTGCCGCTGCTCGGGCCGGAGCGCACGGTGATGATCGCCGCCCTGCCGCCGGGCGAGGACCCGGACACGCTGATCCGCCGCCAGGGGCCTGGTGCGTTCCAGGCGGTGCTGGATTCGGCGCGGCCGCTCGCCGAGGCGCTCTATGGCCTGTTGCGCGAGGCCGGCGGCGAGGCGACGCCGGAGCAACGCACCGCTTTCCGCGCCCGGCTGGAGGCGGCGGCATCCCGCATCCCGGACCGCAACCTGGCCGGCGAATACCGGCGGACGCTGCTCGACCGGTTCTTCGCCTCCCGCCCGCGACCGGGCCGGGGCGGGCCGCCTCAGGGCGGACGGCATGCCGGAGGGTTTCGCGGCCCGGCCGCCGCCGCGCCCGTCACCGCCCCCGCCCGTCCGGTGCCGCAGGCCGCCGACACCGAGGCGGAGCAGGCCCGGTGCCTCACCGCCATTCTGCTGCATCATCCGCCGCTGCTGCACGATGTCGAGGAGGCATACGTTAGTATGGGGCTGCCGCCGGCGCTGGACCGGGTGCGGGCGGCGATCCTGGACGCGATTCCCGGCGCCGGAGAGCATGCCGTGATGCTTGACTCGCGCGGGCTGATAGACCACCTGACCGAAACTGGGCTAGCGGCGGAGATCGCGCAGATCCTGGCGGCGGTGCCATGCCCGCTGCCGGCCTGCGCCAGCCCCGACGCGATGCCGGCGGATGCCGAGGCGGGATGGTGGCACATCTTCGGGTTGATGCACCGTGACAGGCTGGAGGAGGAAGTGGCCTCCGCCAGCCGGGCATTCGCCGCGAGGCCGGACGGGGCGGCGCAGCGGCGGCTGATCGCGCTCTGCACCGCGCGGGACGCGCTCCGGCGCGGTGAGCAAGGGACGGAGCTGGCCTGAGGATCGCGGCCTCGCGCGAGTGTGGTGCGTCGGACGAGTATGGCGGCGCATCTCCGGCAGGGAGGCCGCGTTATCCCGCCCTGGCGGCGCGATGCACGCCGGGCGCATCGCGGGGAGGGGGCTCGACCCGGGCGGGACCAACGCCCCGGCGGGAGCCGGAGCATGAAGCAGCGTGACAGCGGGTGCGCACCGGAAGCCGGACGGTGTGGCCTTGAAGCATTTGGAGTTTCCTGAGCGATGGCGACCAAGCAAGCCGTGAGTTCCGAGACCGCTTCGGCCGAACAGGATGCGGATACCACCCTGCTCGACACGCAATCGGCCTCCGTCAAGCGGCTGATCGCGCGTGGCAAGGAGCGCGGCTACATCACCTTCGACGAGCTGAACGCCGTTCTGCCCCCGGACCAGATGAGTTCCGAGCAGATCGAGGACGTGATGGCGATGCTCAACGAAATGGGCATGCAGGTCGTCGAGGGCGAGGAAGGCGAGGAGCCGGAAGGCGCGCAGAAGGCGGAGCGCGCCGAGACGGAGGAAGAAGAGCAGAGCGGCAATGTGGACGAGGAGAGCCTCGGCCGCACCGACGACCCCGTGCGCATGTACCTGCGCGAGATGGGCACGGTCGAGTTGCTCTCCCGCGAGGGCGAGATCGCCATCGCCAAGCGCATCGAGGCCGGCCGCGACATGATGATCGGCGGGCTCTGCGAGAGCCCGCTGACCTTCCGCGCCATCATCACCTGGCACGAGAAGCTGAAGGCCGGGCAGATGCTCCTGCGGGACATCATCGACCTGGAGGCGACGCAGGGCGCCGGCGCCGCGCCGGATGGCGAGGCGGTCGAGGGCGCCGAGGGGGCCGATGAGGCCGCCTTCGAGGAGGCGCCGCCGCCGGAGGAGATGGAGGAGGGCGAGGAAGGCGAGGGCGCCGGCCTGTCGCTCTCCGCGCTGGAGGAGAAGCTGAAGCCGGAGGTGCTCGCGACCTTCGAGGAGATCGAGACGCTCTACAAGCGCCTCAACAAGGTGCAGGTGAAGCGCCTCGAAAGCCTGACCTCCGGCGAGGAAATCAACGCGCGCTCGGAGAAGAGCTACGAGAAGCAGCGCGAGGAACTGGTCGCGCTGGTGCAGAAGGTGCGGCTGCACAATAACCGCATCGAGGAGCTGGTGACCCAGCTCAAGCAGTTGACCCAGCGGCTGAACGGGCTGGAGGGCCAGCTTCTCCGCATGGCCGAGAGCTGCAAGGTCAGCCGCGAGGATTTCCTCCGGCATTACCGCGACCATGAGATGGAGCCGAACTGGCTGGAGACGGTGGGCGCGCTGTCGGGCAAGGGGTGGAAGACCTTTGCCGCGCGGTATGCCGGCCAGGTGACAGAGATCCGCGCGCAGATCGCCACCATCGCCAATGAGGCGGGGTTGCCGGTGGGCGAGTTCCGCCGCGTCTTCGCGACGGTGAGCCGCGGCGAGAAGGACAGCGCGCGGGCGAAGAAGGAGATGATCGAGGCCAATCTGCGCCTCGTGATCTCCATCGCCAAGAAATACACCAATCGCGGCCTGCAGTTCCTGGACCTGATCCAGGAGGGCAATATCGGCCTGATGAAGGCGGTCGATAAGTTCGAGTATCGCCGCGGCTACAAGTTCAGCACCTACGCCACCTGGTGGATCCGGCAGGCGATCACCCGCAGCATCGCCGATCAGGCGCGCACCATCCGCATTCCGGTGCACATGATCGAGACGATCAACAAGCTCGTCCGCACCAGCCGGCAGATGCTGCACGAGATCGGCCGCGAGCCGCAGCCCGAGGAGCTGGCCGAGAAGCTCGGCATGCCGCTCGAAAAGGTGCGGAAGGTGCTGAAGATCGCCAAGGAGCCGATCAGCCTGGAAACGCCGATCGGCGACGAGGAGGACAGCCATCTCGGCGACTTCATCGAGGACAAGGCGGCGGTGATCCCGCTCGATGCCGCGATCCAGGCCAATCTGCGCGAGGCGACCACCCGCGTGCTGGCCAGCCTGACGCCGCGCGAGGAACGCGTGCTGCGCATGCGCTTCGGCATCGGCATGAATACCGACCACACGCTGGAAGAGGTCGGGCAGCAGTTCAACGTGACCCGCGAGCGTATTCGCCAGATCGAGGCCAAGGCGCTGCGCAAGCTGAAGCACCCGAGCCGGAGCCGGAAGCTGCGGAGCTTCCTCGACGACTGAGGCGGGGCGGCGGAATATCCGCCCGAAGGTCAGGGGCGCTCCCTCCGTGGCCATTCCAGCGGCCGGAACGGCCGCTGGAACCTTGGGCCACTCCGCCCCTGAAACCCAGCCGGGGCCGTGCGGCCCGGCCCCCTTTGCCGGGGTGTGGGAGCCGGGGCAAAGCCCCTTGCGCACCGCCCCTGCCGGACGCAGGCTGAGGGGAGTAGCGGGCCAGGGAAGGGGAGCGGAACGTGCATGCAGGGATAAACCAGGCGGCGATCCGTGTCGCCGTGACGGTGACCTTCCTGCGGATGGACCAGGCGCCGGCCGATCCCGCGCCGCCGCTGCCCGAGGGCAGCCGTATCGTCCGCCTGCCACGCCCGACCGTTTCCTTCTACCGCTATCTCTACGACACGGTGGGCGGCGCCTATGTCTGGTGGCTGCGCCGGGTGACGCCGGATGAGCAACTGGCGGCGTTGCTCGCCGATCCCGCCATCGGCATCCATGTGCTGTACCAGGACGACGAGCCGGCCGGCTTCTTCGAGCTGGACGCGCGCGGGCGTGGGGCGGTGAACCTCAGCTATTTCGGCCTGCTGCCGCACGCGGTGGGCCAGCGCGCCGGACGCGCCTTCCTGCGCACGGCGGTGGACGCCGCCTGGGCGCTCGGGCCGCGCCTGGTGACGGTGAATACCTGCACCGCCGATCACCCCCGGGCGCTGACCACTTATCTCCGCACCGGCTTCCGCCCGGTGCGGACGGTGCGCGAGATCTGGGACGTGCCGGCCCGCCTCGGTTTGCCGATTCCCGATCATCTGCGGGTCTGAGCCTCCGATCCCGCCCGCTCGGCCGATAAAACCGCTGATTATACCAACCAGCCAACCGATTGACCCACCTGAAAGGCCAGGGGCTTTGCCCCTGGACCCCACTGGGGCCATTGGCCCCAGACCCCTTTTCATGAATGATTCCAAATTTGGGCGGGTCTGGGGGCGCTGCCCCCAGCGGGGTGCGGGGCAGCGCCCCGCGGCTTGCCCGCATAGATCAATCATTATGCTCGCTGGTATTAGAGCAAGATTGTCTGAGATTGAAGCACAGGGACTTGGGGCTTCGCCCCTGGCCTTTCCGTGCGGTTGTTTCACGTCTTCGGTCTTTCAAGAGTCGCACAACCGTCGCGCAAGGACTACATACCCCTCCGCGCCGCCCTTCGCTCGGCCGCGCCAATGGAGACCGGATGATGGGTTGCAACACCACCCCTTCCTGGGTGGAGTCCTCGGCGGACGACGATAAGCTACACGAAGAATGCGGGGTTATCGGCCTCTGGAACGTGACCGACGCCGCCGCGGTCACGGCGCTTGGCCTGCACGCCCTGCAGCATCGCGGCCAGGAGGCGGCTGGCATCGTCTCCTATGACGGCCGGCGCTTCCACTCGCATAAGGGCCTGGGCCTGGTCGGCGACAATTTCGGCGATGCGCGCGTCATCGCCTCGCTGCCGGGCGTCCAGGCGGTGGGGCATAACCGCTATGCCACTACCGGCGACACGATCCTGCGCAACGTGCAGCCGCTTTATGCCGATTTCGAGTTCGGCGGCTTCGCGGTGGCGCATAACGGCAACCTGACCAACGCGCTCTCCCTCCGCCGCGCGCTGGTGCGGCGCGGCTGCCTGTTCCAGTCGACGACCGACAGCGAGGTCTTCGTCCACCTGATCGCGATCAGCCTCTATTCCACCGTGGTGGACCGGCTGATCGACGCGCTGAAGCAGGTGGTCGGGGCCTATTCGCTGGTCGCGCTCTCCGACGAGGCGCTGATCGGCGTGCGCGACCCGCTCGGCGTGCGACCGCTGATCCTTGGCCGGCTGCCGGGGGCGAATGGCGGGCATGGCTGGGTGCTGGCGAGCGAGACCTGCGCCCTCGACATCGTCGGCGCCGAGTTCGTGCGCGACGTGGAGCCGGGCGAGATCGTCGTCATCAACGACAGCGGCGTGCGCAGCATCAAGCCGTTCGGGACCAACGCGCCCCGGTTCTGCGTGTTCGAATACATCTACTTCGCCCGGCCCGATTCGGTGATGGAGGGCACGCCCGTCTATGAGGCGCGCAAGCGGATCGGCGCGGAACTCGCGCGCGAGAGCAGCGTGCCGGCGGATGTGGTGGTGCCGGTGCCGGATTCCGGCGTGCCGGCGGCGATGGGCTATTCCACCGAGAGCGGTGTGCCGTTCGAGCTTGGCATCATCCGCAACCACTATGTCGGCCGCACCTTCATCGAGCCGACCGAGCACATCCGCAATCTCGGCGTGAAGCTCAAGCACTCCGCCAACCGCGCCATGCTGGAAGGCAAGCGCGTGGTGCTGGTGGATGACAGCATCGTGCGCGGCACCACCAGCCGCAAGATCGTGGAGATGGTGCGCGCGGCCGGCGCGGACGAGGTGCATATGCGCATCTCCTCGCCGCCGACCACGCATTCCTGCTTCTACGGCATCGACACGCCGGAGCGCGGCAAGCTGCTCGCCGCGCGGCACACGGTGGAGGAGATGGCCGGGCTGATCGGCGCCGACAGCCTCGCCTTCATCTCGCTCGACGGACTCTATCGCGCCCTCGGCAAGTCCGGGCGGGATGCCGCCAAGCCGTATTATTGCGACGCCTGCTTCACCGGGGATTACCCGGTCGCGCTGCCGGATTTCAACGATAACGAAGGCCGGCAGCTCAGCCTGCTGACCGAGTCCCGCTGAGATGACGGACCTCGCGGGCCGCGTCGCGCTGGTGACCGGGGCGAGCCGCGGCATCGGCGCCGCGGTGGCGCGGGAGTTGGCCCGCCGGGGCGCGCATGTGGTGCTGCTCGCGCGCACCCAGGGCGGGCTTGAGGCAGTGGACGACGCGATCCGCGCCGAGGGCGGCGAGGCGACGCTGCTGCCGCTCGATCTCGCCGACGAGGAACAGCTCGACGCGATCGGGCCGAGCCTCGCACGGCGTTTCGGCCGGCTCGACATCCTGGTGCACAATGCCGGGGTGCTCGGGGTGCTGACCCCGGTCGGGCACATCACGCCGAAGGATTGGGGGCGGGCGGTGGCGGTGAACCTCACCGCCTCGTGGCGGCTGATCCGCACCTGCGGGCCGGTGCTGCAAGCCTCCGATGCCGGGCGGGCCGTGTTTGTCACCAGCCGGATCGCCCGCGAGCCGACCGCCTTCTGGGGCACTTACGGCGCCACCAAGGCGGGGATGGAGAACCTGGTCCTCGCCTACGCCCAGGAGACGGAGAGCACGCCGCTCCGGGTCAATCTGTTCGACCCCGGGCGGACGGCGACCCGCATGCGGGCCGCGGCCTTCCCGGCGGAGGACCCCTCCACGCTGCCGCGCCCGGAGGATGTGGCGCCGGATCTGGTGGCGCTCTGCCTGCCTGCCGAGACCCGGCATGGCGCGCTGGTGCGGGCAGGGGTCAACGCGCGGTAG
>DATJWY010000139.1:0-5061 GCA_035500775.1 Acetobacteraceae bacterium | reverse complement strand
CCGCATACTGTTCAGCCGAAAGGCGGCAGGCGCAGCGGGGCTTTATCTTTGGAACGGGCACGCGCCCGAGGCTCGCACAAGCTCACCGCTGCCGTCTCTGGCATTGGCCAATGCCAGAGACGGCAAACGACTTACAAGGCTAAGCCTTTGGCGGGGTTCAGGGGCGGAGCCCCTGACCTTGTTCCGCGCGGCGCGCGCCGGGCGGCTTCACTTTCAAAAAATCAAGGATGGCACGGTGGACAGGCAGATCGTCTATCCCGGCAGCATTCCGCTCGACACGGACCTGCTGAACGTTCAGCGCAATACCATGATCGCGCTCGGTTATCTGGCGCAGGCCGTGCTCGGCACCGGGCTCGTGGCGGACGGGCTCGCCTGTGCGCCGAGTGTTCCGGCCTCGATGAGCGTCGCGGTGGGGCCGGGCAGCCTCGCGACGATGCAGACCGTGGATGTCAGCGCCTTCGGCTCGCTCGGCACCGATACCGACCCGGTGATGAAGCTCGCGGTGAACACGCAGCCGGTGTCGTTCACCCTGAGCGCGCCGGGCGGGGTGGGCCAGGCGATGGTGTATCTGATCCAGGCGAGCTTCTCCGAGACGGATGCGAACCCGGTAGTGCTGCCCTACTACAACGCGGCCAATCCGGCGCTGCCGTTCGGCGGGCCGGCGAACGCGGGGACGGCGCAGAACACGCAGCGTCTGCAGCGCGTGGCGTTGCAGGCGAAGGCGGGCGTGCCGGCGCCGGCCGGGTCGCAGGTGACGCCCTCGGCCGATCCGGGCTGGGTGGGGCTGTATGCCGTCACCGTCAGCTACGGGCAGGGCAGCCTCACCGCCGGCGCCATCCAGCAAATACCGACCGCGCCGTTCCTGCGGCAGAAGCTGCCGGGGCTGATGCCGGGCTATCGCAACATGGCGTTCTTCGGGCCGGGCGGCAGCCAGTGGTGGGTGGCGCCGCCGGGGGTGACGGTCGTCAAGCTGCGCCTCTGGGGCGGCGGCGGGGCCGGCGGGGCCGGGAATGGCGGCGCGGGCGGCGGCGGCGCGGGCGGCGGGGCGCTGGAGGGCTTTGTCTCGGTGACGCCCGGCACGAGCTACCCGGTGACGGTGGGCGCGGGCGGCACGAATGGCGGGCCGGGCGGCACCTCCAGCTTCGGCACCATCGCCTCCGTGACCGGCGGCGGCGCGGGCAGCCCGGGCAGTGCCGGCGGCGCGGGAAATGGCGCCGGGTACGGGGCGGTCGGGCTGGCCTATGGGCCGGGAACCGGGACGGTCGGCGGGGTCGGGCAGAACGCGCTGGCCACCAGCGGCATCTGGATCAGCGGCGCGGGCGGGGCGGCCCGGGTGGCCGCCGGCGCGCCCTCGGCGATGGCGGCCTCCGGCGGGTCGGCGGCCGGGATCGCGGGGGTGCTCGCCGGGTCGGGCGGCTCGGGCGGGCTCGGCACCGGGCCCGGCGGGAACGGCGCGGACGGCATCGTCATCGTGGAATGGTGAGATCTATGCAGACATACGCGCGCATCCGGAACGGCGCGGTGGCGGAGCTGTTCGCCACCGACCTGCCGATCACCGAATTGTTCTTTCCGGCACTGCTCTGGGTGGATGTGACGGCGCGGCCGGAGGTGGCGGTCGGCTGGGGGTATGACGGCAGCGATTTCGTGCCGCCGGCTGCCGTCGCCGCAGCCGCGCAGGCCGTGCCTGCCGCCACGCTGGCCGTGCCTGTCGCCGCGCTGGCTGCCACGGCCGTGCCTGCCGCCACGCTGGCCACGGGCGCGGCCAATGCTCCGGCCGGTGCGGCCGCCATGTCCGGCACGACGGAATTCACCGCAACAACGGCATCCACGGCGTCCGCCGGCTGACCGTCGCGCCGCCTCAGACCGAAACGGGAAAAATCATGGCCACACCAGCCAAATATGTATGGAAGCCGAGCCGCGCGCGGCGCGTGCTGCTGGACGGGTTCACCGTGCCGGCGCGCGGCGGCACCAGGAGCGCGAACCCGCCTTCCTGGCCGGCGAAGGACCCGGCCGACGTGCTCGACTACGTGCTCGACATCTCCGCCGCCTGCCTCGGCGATGAAGGCGATGCCGTCGCCACGCTCGATGTGCAGGTTTCGCCGAGCCAGCCGGGCGATCTCACGCTGAACTCGGCCTCGGTGGATGGCGACCTCGTGGTGCTGTGGTTCTCCGCCGGGTTCGCCGGCACGCTCTACACCGTGACCGCGACCATCGGCACCACCAGCGGGCGGGTGATCGCGCGCAGCGTCCTGCTGCCGGTGGAGGCGCTGGCGACGCCCGCGCTGCCGGCCTCGGTGCTGACCGACCAGACCGGCGCGCCGATCATCGACCAGAGCAACAACCCGATCCTCAGCACCGACTGAGGCACGGCGTATCCGCACAGTTTCAGGAACAGGGCCGCATGCCGACAATCGACGCGCTCGCACCCGCCCTCTCGGCGGCGGATACGGATGAGCTGATGGTAAGCCAGGCCGGGGTCGCACGGCGGGTGACGCGGGCACAATTGCTCGCGGGCACCCAGCCGGCACTGGCGCTGGCGCAGAACGCGCTGCTCGGGCGGCAAAGCCCGGGCACCGGGGCTCCGGAGAGCATCGGCATCGGCGCCAATCTGACCCTGGCCAACGGGTTCCTCTCCGCCCCGCCGCCCTTCGCCATCGCCTCCCTGCCGCAGGGCCAGGTGCCGGCGGCGGCGGATCGCGTGGCGGTCGGCCAGGGCGGGGGGAATGCCGGGATCTCCTATGCCGATTTCATGAGCGGACTCGGCGCGGTGCCGGGGGTGGACGGCTCGCTTCTGCTCGCGATCCCGGACGGGGCCGGGACCGCGCGGACGCTTGCCGAGGTGCTGGCGGACAGCGTCGCCATCGAGAGCTTCGGCGCGGCCGGCGACGGCCTCACCGATGACAGCGCGGCGCTGGCGGCGGCGATCGCCTCCGGGCGGCCGGTGCGGTTCGGGGCGCGGGTCTATCGCATCGATGGGCCGTTCAGCATCACCACGCCGGCGGTGCTGCTCGGCGTGCCGGGCGAGACCGTGCTGCGGCGCGGGGCGCAGGCCGGCACGGGGCCGTGGATCGGGATCGGCGGCGCCAGCTTCCGTGCCTTGGACATCCGCTTCGACGCCAACCGCGCCGGGGTGGCGCTGGATGGCGGGGTCGTCGTTCTGCCTGGCTGCCTCGACAGCGTTTTCGTCGGCTGCGGATTCACCGGCGCGCCGGTGGGCAGCGGCGTGCTGGTTTCGGCCGCCGCCGCCGGCAGCGATCCGGCGACCATCCGGCATGCGCTGCTGCGCTGCGTGACGTGGGGGAACGCGGCGCATGGCGTCGAGATCCAGGCCGCGCAGGGTGCGCGCGTGCTCGGCTGCCGGGCGCATGACAATGGCGGCGCGGGCATCCGGCTCGATGCCGGAGTCGTCACGGCCGAGATCGCCGGCAATGAATGCCGGGGAAATGCGCTTGGTATTTCCGTCGGCGACCTGGCGGCCACGTCGCCGGCCGCGCTCGCCGATGCCGGGCCGGGTGTCGCCGTTTTCGAGAATCGCTGCGATGCGAACAGCGGTTTCGGCGTTCTCGTCGCGGGCGCGGGGCATGCCGTGCGCGGCAACCGGCTCGCCGGCAATGGCGCGGGCGTGCGGGCGCTGCTCGCCGCCGGGGCGGTCGCGGGCAATCACGTGTTCGGCGGCAGCGCCGGCATCGATTGCGCGGGGTCGGCCGGGTGCGAGGTGGCGGACAATATCGTCTCCGGCGCGGCGACCGGCATCAATGCCGGCGGCGGACGGATGATCCGGGTGGCGCGCAATACGTTGCGCGGCAATACCGGCGCCGCCGTGGTGGTGCGCAATGTCGAGACCGACGCCAATGGCGTGCCGCTCGGGATCGCGGCGAATGGCGTCGCGGTCACGGAGAACTGGATCGAGATCGCGGGCGTCTCCGCGCTCGGGGTCTCGCTGATCGACGGGCCGGGCGGGGTGGTCGTCGCGCGGAACCTGTTCTTCGGCGGTGGCGGCGCGGCGATGGCGCAGGCGCTCTTGGCGCTGACCGACAGCGTGATCATCGAAGGCAATCGCTGGAACAACGCGCAACGCTTCGTGCGCGACGCGGCGGTGCTGGCGGGGACGATGACGTTGCAGGTGCCGGATATCGCCGATGGCGTGATGGTGACGCAGGCGGCGGATACGGTGCGCGCCATCCTCACCGACCGGCAGGTGGCGACGCTCGGGCAGGTGACGTTCGTGCGCGTGACCAATGGCGGGTTTGGCTACACCCACGCGCAGGTGGCGATCGGCGGCGGCGGGACCGGGGCGACGGCGGTTGCCTATGTCTCGGGCGGGCAGGTGATCGGCATCGCCGTCACCAATCCGGGCGCGGGGTATGGCGGGGTCGGCGCGGTCGCGGGCGTTGCCATTACCGGCGATGGCGTGGGCGCGACGGCGACCGCCTTTGTCGGGTTGCCGGTGCCGGAGGAAAGACGGCTCGACGTGTCCTGCAATTGCGCGGTGCGGTTCGCGCATGCGGGCGCGGCGCCGGCGCAGGATAACTGGACGGGGACGGATTTCACCGTGCCCGCCGACGCGGCGGTGACGTTCGCGGGCTGCTTCGGGGCTTGGCGCGCCATCGCCTTCGCGGCGGATGATTACCTCTCGCCGGATGCGGCGGGGGGCGTGGCGTTGCGCAGCATGGGGGGCGATGTCGTGCTGCATCCCGCCGCCGGGGGGCGGGTGCGGATCGCCAGCGATGCGGAACCGGCAGGCGTTGTTTCCTGCGTGGGGCGCGGGGGGCCGAACGGGGTCGTCACGGCGCCGCCCGGGTCGGATTACCGCAACCTCGATGGCGGCGCCGGGGCGACGTTCTGGGTCAAGCAGAGCGGGACCGGCGCCTCGGGGTGGGTCGCCATCGCCTGAGCTTGCGGGGGGCGCTGCCCCCCGCGCCGGCGTCTGAGCTTGCGGGGGGCGCTGCCCCCCCCCGCACCCCCGGCCAAAGGGCGTAGCCCTTTGGAAACCCTTCCGTTTCGGTTTCAGATCGGAATTCAGGCCAATGCCGACAATTCAGCAATTGCCCGTCGCGACCG
>DATJWY010000138.1:0-13696 GCA_035500775.1 Acetobacteraceae bacterium | reverse complement strand
TGACGCGCTGCAGGAAAGGACGCGCGAGCGCGTGCCGCTCGCCTGGGCGATGACGCAGAACAACCTCGGCAACGCGCTTTCGACGCTTGGGGAACGCGAGAGCGGCACGGCGCGGCTGGAGGAGGCGGTCGAGGCCTACCGCGACGCGCTGCAGGAAAGGACGCGCGAGCTTGTGCCGCTCGACTGGGCGATGACGCAGAACAACCTCGGCACCGCGCTTTCGACGCTTGGGGAACGCGAGAGCGGCACGGCGCGGCTGGAGGAGGCGGTCGCCGCTTATGATGCCGCTCTCACCGTCTTCGTGCCAGCACAGGCGGATTACTATACGGACGGCTGTCGAGCCAACCAGGCTAAGGCGCTTGCATTGCTCGCTGAAAGGACGGGACAGCGTCAAATTTAGGGCTGTCAGGCAAAATGCAAATGGATCGGGGGTCTGGGGCCTCAAGGCCCCAGCGGGGTCCAGGGGCGGAGCCCCTGGCCTTCGCTCCCCCGCCAAGCCACGGAGCGCGGATCGCGCCGCCCCGAACGGTGTGCGCTTTCAACCGCTCGGCGGCTGGTCTATCGTCCGCATCGTGAACGCGAGCACAACCTACGTGCCCCAGCAGCGCGCGGGCCGGAATCTCCATCGTTTCGCCAATCCGGGACGCTTTCTGCGCATGGCCGCCAGGGTGCAGCCCTGGCTGAACCTCAGCGCCATGGCGCTGACGCTGACCGGGCTTGCCTGGGGCCTGTTCTTCTCGCCCGCCGACTGGCAGCAGGGCGATGCCGTGCGGATCATGTATATCCATGTCCCTGCGGCATGGCTGGCCTCGGCCGGCTATTTGTCGCTCGCCATCGCCTCCTTCTTCTCCCTGGTCTGGCGGCATCCGCTCGCCGATCTGGCGGCAGCGGAGATCGGGCCGGTGGGGGCGGGCGTCACCGCGCTCTGCCTCGCCACGGGCAGCCTCTGGGGGCGGCCGATGTGGGGCGCCTGGTGGGTGTGGGACGCGCGGCTGACCTCGGTGCTGGTGCTGTTCTTCCTCTATCTCGGCCATGTCGCCCTGGTCCGCGCCTTCGACGATCCGCAGCGCGGCTACCGGGCCGGGGCCATCCTCGCTTTGGTCGGCGTCGTGAACCTGCCGATCATCAAGTTCAGCGTGCAGTGGTGGAACACGCTGCACCAGCCGGACAGCATCACCCTGACCGGCGCGCCCACCATGTATGTCGGCATGCTCTGGCCGCTCCTCGTCTGCGCGCTCGGCTTCTCGCTCGGTTTCGCCGCCATCGTCACCGCGCGGCTGCGGGCCGCGGTGATGGAACGGCGCATCCGCGCCCTGCTGCTCGCCCGCGCCGGCACGCCCGCATCATGACGCATCTGCCGTTCATCGCCGGCGCCTATGGTCTCTTCGTGGTGCTGGCCGCGGCCTACGCGGTGGGGGCGTGGCGCCGGCTCGCCACCGCGCGGCGCAAGCTCGCCGCCCTCGAGCCGCGCGGACGGGGCGACGCATGACACGCAAGACCCGCCGGCTCTGGATCATACTCGCCTGCGGCCTTGGCCTCGGCTCGGCCACGGCCCTGTCGCTCGCCGCGTTCCGGGACAATCTGGTGTTCTTCGTCTCGCCCTCCGACCTCGCCAGCAAGGCGGCGCCGGGGCGCACGGTGCGGCTCGGCGGCCTGGTGCGGGCCGGCAGCCTGCATCGCGGCACGGAGGATGGCGTGCCGACCGCCCGCTTCACCGTCACCGATGGCCGCGCCTCCGTGGAGGTCAGCTACAAGGGCATCCTGCCCGACCTGTTCCGCGAGGGGCAGGGCGTGGTGGCGCTCGGCACGCTGGAGCCGGATGGCGGCTTCCGCGCCCAGGAAGTGCTCGCCAAGCATGACGAAACCTATATGCCGAAGGACGTGGCCGATGCGCTGAAGCGTTCCGGCCACTGGAACCCGTCCCAGGGCGCGCCGCCGCCGGCTTCCACGTGGAACACGATGAGCGCGTCCCCTGCGCGGGGAAGCTGAGACGGCGGGGCCCTTGGGCACGGAAAAAGGCCAGGGCTCCCCCTCCGTGGCCATTCCACCGCTCCTGCGGAGCGGCGGAACCTTGGGCCATTCCGCCCTGGACCCGCCAAAGGCCGTGGGCCTTTGGAAACCGATCACTTTGTGCGCCATCGCCCAAAAACCGGGGGCGCAGCCGAAAAAACAAATGGATTCCAAAGGCTACGCCTTTGGCGGGGTCGAGGGGCGGAGCCCCTCGCCTTCAAGGGGGTAAACGCGATGATCCCGGAACTAGGCCATTTCGCCCTCGCTTTGGCCTGCTGCCTGGCCGCCGCGCAGGCCATCGTGCCGCTCATCGGCGCGCATCGCCGTGACCTGCGGCTGATGGCGGCCGCACCGGCCCTGGCCCTGGGCCAGCTCATCGCCCTGGCCACCGCCGCCTTCGCTTTGGTCTGGAGCAGCGTCACCGACGATTTCTCGGTCCTCAACGTGGCCGAGAACAGCCACAGCCTGAAGCCGCTCCTGTATAAAATCACCGGCACCTGGGGGAACCACGAGGGCTCGATCCTGCTCTGGGCGCTGATCCTGGCGCTCTGCGGCGGCGCGGTCGCCCTTT
Organism: Acetobacteraceae bacterium; assembly: GCA_035500775.1. GTDB lineage: Bacteria > Pseudomonadota > Alphaproteobacteria > Acetobacterales > Acetobacteraceae > DATJWY01. The sequence goes on along the minus strand of DATJWY010000138.1, from coordinate 11,115 downwards.
TCGGCCGTAATCTGCCCTCCGCGCTGCGCGCCCGGGTGATCGGCGTGCTCGGCGGCACCTCGGCGGGCTTCCTGCTGTTCGCGCTGACCACCTCCAACCCCTTCACCCGGCTCTGGCCGCCGCCGCTGGACGGGCAGGGGATGAACCCGCTGTTGCAGGACCCCGGCCTCGCCTTCCATCCGCCGGTCCTCTACATGGGCTATGTCGGTTTCGCGGTGCCCTTCGCCTTCGCCGTCGCCGCCTTGCTGGAAGGCCGGATCGACGCCGCCTGGGGGCGGTGGGTTCGGCCCTGGGCGCTGGTCTCCTGGGCGTTCCTCACCTGCGGCATCGCTCTCGGCTCCTGGTGGGCCTATTACGAACTCGGCTGGGGCGGCTACTGGTTCTGGGACCCGGTGGAGAATGCCTCGCTGATGCCCTGGCTCACCGGCACCGCGCTCGTGCATTCGGCGATCGTGGTGGAGAAGCGCGAGAGCCTGAAGGTCTGGACCGTGCTGCTCGCCATCGCCACCTTCTCGCTGTCGCTCTCCGGCACCTTCCTGGTCCGCTCCGGCATCCTCAATTCGGTGCATGCCTTCGCCAATGATCCGGCGCGCGGCGTGTTCATCCTCGGCCTGCTCGGCCTCGTCATCGGCGGCGCGCTGCTGCTCTTCGCCATCCGCGCCCCGACCATCGCGGCGGGCGGCGTGTTCGCGCCGATCTCGCGCGAGGGCGCGCTCGTGCTGAACAACATCCTGCTCTGCTCGATCTGCGCCGTGGTGATCACCGGCACGATGTATCCGCCCTTCGCGGATCTCCTGCTCGGCATCAAGATCTCGGTCGGCGCGCCTTTCTTCAACGCGACCGTGCTGCCGCTCGCGCTGCCGGTCTTCGCCGCCATGGCGGTGGGGCCGCTGCTGCCGTGGAAGCGGGCGCGGCTCGCGCCGGTGCTCGCGCGGGTGTGGTGGGCGGCGCTGGTGGCCGCGCTCGTCACCGCCTTCTGCGCCTTCGGCATGAAGCTGATCACCGCCGCCGCCTTCGGCGTCAGCGCCTGGCTGATCCTCGGCTCGTTCAGCGAGGTGATACTCCGCCTGGGCCTGTTCGACGGGCCGTTCCGCTTCGCGCTCCGGCGCGCGCGCGGCATCCGCCCGGCGCTGCTCGGCGCGGCGCTGGCGCATGCGGGCATGGGCGTCACCGTCGCGGGCATCGCCGGCATGTCGCTTGCCAGCGGGACGATCGTGGCGCTGAAGCCCGGGGAATCGACCCAGCTCGCGGGCTATACCTGGACGCTCGCCTCCCTCGCCGACGCGCCGGGGCCGAACTACGCCGCCCGCGTCGCGACCATCGTGGTGGCGCGGGACGGGCATCCGGTGGTGACGCTGCATCCCTCCCGCCGCGTCTTCACCCTGCAGCACCAGACCACCAACGATGTCGCCATCGAAACCAATTTCCTGCGCGATCTCTACGCCGTGCTCGGGGATGAGCGCGACGGGCAGGCGGTGCTGCGGCTGCATGACAATCCGCTGGTGCCCTGGATCTGGCTGGGGGCGATGGTGATGGCCGCGGGCGGGGTGCTCTCGCTCGTCGATCGCAGGCTCCGGGTCGGGGCGCCGGCGCGCGCCCATGCCGCTTCGGTGCCGGCATGAGCGCCGCGACTCCCACCCGCCGCCGGCTGCTGATGCTGGCGCCGCTCGGCCTCGCCGTGGCCGGCGGGTTCGCCTTCCGGGCCATGCTGAACCGCATGGAGCAGGGCACGTTCGATCCGCATGGCGTGCCGAACCCGCTGGTCGGCCACCGCATCCCGGATTTCGCCCTGCCGGCCGGGCTGAACCAGGACGGCAGCCCGGGGAGCGGCTTCTCCTCCGCCGACCTCCTGCGCGCGGCGGCGGCCGGGCCGGTGCTGGTCAATTTCTTCGCCTCCTGGTGCATCCCCTGCGTGCAGGAGGCCGAGGATCTCGGGCGGCTCGCGGCGGCCAGACTCCCGATCTGGGGGATCGCCTACAAGGACAAGCCGGAGGCGGTGGCTGGCTTCCTGGCGCGCAACGGCAACCCCTATGCGCGGCTGGCCCGCGACGAAAACGGTATGGTCGCGATCGACTGGGGCGTCTATGGCGTGCCGGAGAGCTATTTGCTGGATCATCAGGGGGTGGTGCGCTGGCGCTGGGCGGGGGGGCTCTCGGGGGATGTTATCGAGCAGCAGCTGAATCCCTTGCTGCGGAGTCTCGCGTGAGGGGCCGGGCAAACCCGGGGCTCTGCCCCTGGACCCCGCCAAAGGGCGGAGCCCTTTGGAAACCCGTTACTTGCGCCCTGCTTCTGGCGGTAATGACCGCGCCGGCTTTCGCCATTAGCGATCCGGCGGAGATGTTGCCGGACCCGGCGCAGGAAGCCCGCGCCGAGGCCATCGGGTCGCAATTGCGCTGCCTCGTCTGTCAGAACGAGAGCATCGAGGATAGCGGCGCCGACCTTGCCCGCGACCTGCGCGCCATTGTGCGCCAGCGCGTGCGTGCCGGTGACAGCGACCGGCAGGTGATCGACTGGATGGTCGCGCGCTACGGCAATTTCGTGCGCCTGCGGCCGCCGCTGAACGCCGCGACCTTGCTGCTCTGGGGCTCACCGGCGCTTGCCCTGCTGGCGGGCGCCGCCGCCGTGCTCTTCGCCCGCCGCAACCGTCCGACCCCGCTCGCGCCGCTGACCGAGGCGGAACGCGCCCGGCTGGCCGAGCTGACCACCCCACGCTGAGCCGCCCGCAACCGGACCCGACCTTGCACCCATGATCTGGCTTGGCATTGCTCTACTCGCGGCGGTCGCGCTCGCGCCGCTTGCCTGGACCCTCCTGCGCGGCGGCGCCGCCCGCGGCCGGCGGGAGGCGGCACTGGCGCTGCACCGCGCGCAGCTCGCCGAGCTGGATCGCGACCTCACCGAGGGCCGCATCGCCGCGCCCGAACACGCCCTGGCGCGGCTGGAGGTGCAGCGCCGCTTGCTGGCCGAGGCCGGGCAGGAGGAAGCGCAGCCGAGCCGGGCCGCGCGCGCGCCGATCCTGATCGTGCTGGCACTGGTGCCGCTGGCGGCGCTCGGGCTGTATCTGATCGGCGGCCAGCCCGGCCTGCCGGCGCAGCCCCTCGCCGCCCGCATCGCCGCGGCCCGTCAGGAAGAGGCCCGTGACAACGCGCTGATCGAGAGGCTGCGGCAGAGCCTGGCGCAGCTCGATCCGCATTCCGAGCGGGCGCGGGAGGGCTATCTGCTGCTCGGTCAGGTCGAGGCGTCGCGGGGCCACATGGCCGAGGCGGCGGCGGCCTGGGGCCAGGCGCTGGAGGCCCGGTTCGACCCGACCCTCGCCGTGGAAACCGCCGAGGCGACCAGCGAGGCCGCAGGCCGCGTTACCGGCCCCGCCGCCGACCTGTTCCGCCGCGCCCTGGCGGAGGCGCCGGCCGACGCGCCCTGGCGGAAGATGGCTGAGAAGCGGCTGACGCAGGCCGGCGGCACGTCCCTGGACTTGCCAAGCGGCACGGACGCGCCAAACTCAGCGCCATGACCGAAACCAGGAAATTCCCCATCCGCATCAGCCGGGTCGTCGCTCCCAAGGCGCCGGAGCCTCCCAAGGCGCAGGAAACCGCCAAGGCGCAGGACACGGAGGAAGCGGCGCTGCCGCCCCCGTCGCAGCCGGACGAGATCGGCGGCCCGCGCGGCCCGGAGCCGACCCGCTACGGTGACTGGGAGCGCAAGGGGCGCTGCATCGACTTCTGAAACGGATTGGGGTCCGGGGCCGTACGGCCCCGGCGGGGTTCGGGGCGACGCCCCGAGGCTCAGGCTGCTACGCCGGCAAATGCGGCGCCGTATTCGGCACGACCGACGCCGGGGTCTCGCCGAAATCCCTGAGCGAGCGCGGCAGCCCGGCGACCTTGAGCGGCAATATCTCGCCGAGCCAGAGCGCATGCGTCACATGGTCGGCATAGGTGTCGTCGGTATTGGGATGCACCAATACGGCGAGCCCGCGCCGGTTGAGCATCAGCCAGGGCACGAGGCGCGGGAACACGTCCAGCATGAACGCCACCTGATACATCGCCCGCGTATGCGGCCCGACCAGGACATCGTGCCACCGTCCGAGTTGCACCAGGAAGCGCGCCGCGATCCCTTGCCGCACTGCCTCGGCCTGCCCGCGCGTGGTCGCCGGATCGAAATAGACATGGGCATGGTAGCTGTGGATCGCCGCGATGGACTGCGGCTCCGTGCTGTGGTCGGTCGTCATCATCTCGGCGCCTTGTTCCGGCGGCCAGGACCAACCCGGCCGGCGGCCTGGCTGATCCTGCTCCATGCGGCGGGATGATAACGCGGCGCGCGGCGTTTCGCGGTCGCGTTTACTTGTGCAGCGTGCCCGCCTCGCCCATCAGCCGCTGCGCCAGCAGCACGGGAATGATCGTCAGCACGATCACCGCGAACACCACGACGTTCACCTCCGGCAGATGTTGCCCGAGCCGGATGGCGCCGAAGATCCAGAGCGGCAGCGTGGTCTGCGTGCCGGCGGTGAAGGTGGTGACGATCACCTCGTCAAAGGAGAGGGCGAAGGCGAGCAGCGCGCCTGCCCCGAGCGCCGAGGCCAGCATCGGCAATTGCACCCGCCGGAAGGTGCGGAACGGCCCGGCGCCGAGATCGAGCGAGGCCTCGGTGAGGCTGTTCGGCAGCCGCCGCAGCCGGGCGACTACGTTGTTATAGACGATGACCATGCAGAAGGTCGCGTGGCTGACGACGATCGTCCAGAACGAGAGATCGATGCCCCAGAACACGAAATAGGAATTCAGCGCCATGCCGGTGATGATGCCGGGCAGGGCGATCGGCAGCACGAGGCCGAAGGAGACGGCGTCCCGCCCGAAGAAACGGTGCCGGTGCACCGCCCAGGCCGCGAGGGTGCCGAGCACCAGCGCGATCGCGGTGGCGAGCGCCGCGATCTCCACCGAGAGCAGCAGCGCGTCCCGCACCTCCTCATCCGCCCAGGTGAGCGCGAACCAGTGCAGCGACAGCGTGCCGATCGGCCAGGACTGGATGTTGGAGGCGGAGAACGCATAGGCGCAGACCACCACCACCGGCAGGAACAGGAAGGCGAGGACGAGGGCGGTCGCGAGACCGAGAAATGCGCGCATGGGCTTACAGCGCCTCGAACGCGCCGATGCGCCGGGCGAGCAGCAGATAGGCGCCCATGACGATCAGCGGCAGGGTGGCGAAGGCGGCGGCGAAGGGAATGTTGTTGGCGACGCCGACGCTGGAATAGACGACGTTGCCGATGAAATCCGAGCCGGGGCCGCCGACCAGGATCGGCGTCACGTAATCGCCGAGGGTGAGCGAGAAGGTGAAGATGGAGCCGGCGACAAGACCCGGCATCACCATCGGCAGCACGACCCGCCAGGTGGTGCGCCAGGGATGCGCGCCGAGATCGGCCGAGGCTTCCAGTAGCGTGCCCGGCAGCCGCTCCAGCGCCGCGTAGAGCGGCAGGATCATGAACGGCAGCCAGAGATAGGAGAACACGATCCACATCGCCCAGTTGGAATAGCCGATCGAGGCATTCGGCAGGCCGAGCAGATGCAGCGCCCAGTTCAGCGCCCCGTCATGCGCGAGGATCAGCCGCCACGCATAGACGCGGGCGAGATAGCTCGACCACAGCGGCAGCATGGTGAGCGCCATCAGCGCCACCCGCAGCCGCTTCCCGGCATGGTGCGCCATGAACAGCGCGAACGGCCAGGCGAGCAGCGCGTCGGTGAGCGTCACCGCCGCGGCGATGAAGATCGTGCGCAGCGCGATGACACGGTAGATCGGCTCGCTGATCAGGGTGCGGAAATTGTCGAGCGTCCAGGCCGGGATGATCTCGCCGGTCATGGAATCGACCTGCCAGAAGGCGGAGACGAACAACGCCGCCAACGCCGCGAGATAGAGGCCAACGAACCACAAGGCGGGCGGCCCAAGCTGGAGCGCCAGCGCGAGGGGCGCGTGCAGTTTTCTCATCGGGGCGGGAACTCCGCTTTTTGTTCTGACTCAGGAAGGCGAGGGGCTTTGCCCCTCGACCCCGTCACGCGAAGGCGTGCCTACGCACGATGGGGCCATTGGCCCAAGACATCGTTTTTTACTGACGGGGGCGGCAGGGTTCAAAAATGGATCGGGGTCCGGGGCCGTACGGCCCCGGCGGGGTCCAGGGGCGGCGCTCCTGGCCTTACCCCTTGACCCGCTGCCAGGCCTGCTGCCACGCCGTGTAGTCGGTGCAGTCGGGCTTGCCGTTGCCGCACTGCTTCATCGGCGTCTTCCAGAAGCGGATCTGGGAGAAATACGAGTGCGGCGCGTCGGCGTGGTAGCGGCTGCAGGAGCCTTTATCCAGCGCGTCCATCTCCGCGCAGGCCTTGGTATTGGCCGGCGTTTCCCCGAAGGAGAGCGCCTGCTGCGCCTGCACCTTCGGTGCCGTCACCCAGTTGATCCATTTATAAGCGCAATTCGGATGCTGCGCGTGCGCGGAGATCATCCAGCTATCCGCCCATCCGGTGACGCCTTCCTTCGGCAGCGTGTCCTCGACCGGCACCTTCGCCGCCTGCAGCGTGATCGTCTGATATGGCCAGGCCGCGCCGATCGAGGCGTCGCCGTTCTTGAACAGGTCAATCTCGTCCGAGGCGAGCGCCCAGTATTTGCGCACGAGCGGCCGCTGCTCGGTCAGCAGCGCCACCACCGCGTCGAGCTGCGTCTGCGTCAGTTCATACGGATCGGTGATATGCAGCTCGGGCTTCGTGGAGGCGAGATAGAGTGCTGCGTCCGCGATCTGGATCGGATTGTCGGGGATGGTGATCTGGCCGGCATTCGCCTTGTCGTAGATCGCCGCCCAGGAAGCCGGCTTCGTGGGGAACTTCGCCGTGTTCCACAGCAGCGTGTTCGGCCCCCACTCATAGGAGATGCCGTAATGCACGCCATGGATGGTGTTGAACACCGGCGATTGCAGATCCGGGATGAAATCCTTCCAGGCCGGAACGAGGGTGACGTTCACCGGCGTGACATTATGGCCATAGATCAGCCGCAGCGAGGCATCGCCGGAAGCGGAGACGAGGTCGTACTGCTTGCCGCCGCCCTGGCGCATCAGCGCGACCATCTCGTCCGAACTGCCGGCGTATTTACGGTTCACCTTGCAGCCGGTTTCCTGCTCGAACGGCTTCACCCAGTCATCCTGGGCGTAACCCTCCCAGGCGACGATGTTGAGCGCGCCTTCGCCCTGTCCGATGGAGGTGGGGAGGCCGGCCGCGCTCGCCTGGGTGCAGAGGAGCGCGGCGGCGGCGGCGGACAGCGCGGCGCTGGTCCGCGGACGTTTGACGGTCATGCGTTTTCGGTCTCCTGGCTGCCGGTGATTGGGGTGTGCGCGCTTGCCGGCCCGGCGGCCCCGGCGAGTTCGTGAACGGCATTGTCGCGCCAGACGGCGTAAACCGGCGCTCCCTCGGCAAGGCGCGGTCCGCCTTCCCGGTTCTGCTCGACGACGATCAGCCGCGCGCCGTCCGCGAGCGCGACGCTGTAGCGCGTGACCATGCCGAGATAGCTGGCCTGGACGATGCGCCCGTGCCCGCCGCTCTCGCCCGCACCGGGTGGCGTGTCGCGCAACGCGATCTTCTCCGGCCGCAGCACGAGGCGCTTTCCGTCACGCCGCAGCAGGTTGGAGACGCCGACGAAGCTCGCGACGAATTCCGTTGCCGGCCGTTCATAGAGATCGGCCGGCGTGCCGACCTGCTCGATGCGGCCGCGATTGAACACGGCGATGCGGTCGCTCATCGTCAGCGCCTCCTCCTGGTCGTGCGTGACGTAGAGGAAAGTGATGCCGAGTTCCTGTTGCAGGCGCTTGAGTTCCACCTGCATCTCGTGCCGCAGCTTGAGGTCGAGCGCGCCGAGCGGCTCGTCCAGCAGCAGCAGGCGCGGGCGGTTGACGAGCGCGCGGGCGAGGGCCACGCGCTGCCGCTGCCCGCCGGACAACTGGCCCGGCCGCCGCTCCGCCATCGGCAGGAGTTGCACGAGGCGCAGCGCCTCCCGCGCGCGGGTCTCCGCCTCGTCGTGCCGCACCCGCTTCGCCAGCAGCCCATAGGCCACGTTGGCGAGCACGGTCATGTGCGGAAACAAGGCGTAGTCCTGGAACACCGTGTTCACGTCGCGCTTGTAGGGCGGCAGCCCGGCGACGTCGCGCCCGTCCAGCTCGACCCGCCCGGCATCGGGCTGCTCGAAGCCGGCGATCAGGCGCAGCGTCGTCGTCTTGCCCGAGCCGGACGGCCCGAGCAGGGTGAAGAACGTGCCGCGCTCGATCGCGAGGTCGAGGTTGTCGATCGCCGCCGTCCCCGGAAAATGCTTGCGCACGCCGGAGAGGCGAACAACCGGAATGGATGCGTTGGACATCAGGCGAAGCGAACCATGACATGCCGCGGCACGGTGTAGTCCTCCAGCGCGAAGGCGCTGAGATCCTTGCCGTAGCCGGAGCGCTTCAGGCCGCCATGCGGCATCTCGCTGACCAGCATGAAGTGGCAATTCACCCAGGTGCAGCCGTACCGCAGCTGCGCCGCGGTGGCCATCGCCCGGCCGACATCGCGTGACCACACCGAGGAGGCGAGGCCGTAATCGGACTGGTTCGCCCAGGCCACCGCCTCGTCCACATCGGTGAAGCGGGTGACGGAGACGACCGGGCCGAACACCTCGCGCCGCACGATCTCGTCCTGCTGCGTCGCGCCCGCGACCACGGTCGGCTGCCAGTAGAAGCCGCTGCCTTCGCCCGGCGCGCCGCCCGTCGTCACCTCCACATGGCTCAGCGCCGATGCGCGCTCGACGAAGCCGCCGACGCGGTCGCGCTGCCGCGCCGAGATCAGCGGCGGGATCTCGTTCTCGCTGTCATCCTCACGGTTGTAGCGCAGCGTGGAAGCGGCGGCGGAGAGATCGGCGACCAGCTTGTCGTAGATCTTCGGCCCGGCATAGATGCGGCAGGCGGCGGTGCAATCCTGCCCGGCATTGTAGAAGCCGAAGGTGCGCAGCCCCTCGATCACGGCGGAGAGATCGGCATCGTCGAACACGATCACCGGCGCCTTGCCGCCAAGCTCCAGATGCGTGCGCTTCACCGACCCGGCGGCGGCGGTCATCACCTTCATGCCGGTGCCGATATCGCCGGTGAGCGAGATCATGTCGATTTCCGGATGGTCGATCAGCGTCTGGCCGACGGTCTGGCCGCGGCCATTGACGACGTTGACGACGCCGGGCGGGAAGATCCCGGCGAGCGCGCGGGCGAGCTTGAGCAGGGTGAGCGGCGTCAGTTCCGAGGGCTTAATCACCACGGTGTTGCCGGCCGCGAGCGCCGGGGCGAGCTTCCACGCCGCCATCATCAGCGGGTAGTTCCAGGGCGCGATCGAGGCGACGACGCCCACCGCATCGCGCCGGATCATCGAGGTATGGCCGGCGAGATATTCACCCGCGACCGGCCCCGTCGCGCAGCGCGCCGCGCCCGCGAAGAAGCGGAAGCAATCGGCGATCGCCGGCATCTCGTCATTCAGCACGGCGAGGCGCGGCTTGCCGCAATTCAGTGCTTCCAGCGTCGCGTAGGCCTCGGCCTCGCTCTCGATATGGTCGGCGAGCCTGAGCAGCAACGCGCTGCGCTGGGCCGGCGTGGTGCGCGACCAACTGGAGAAGGCGGCGCGCGCCGCCGCGGCGGCGGCATTGATCTGCGCCGTGCTCGCTTCTTCCACCCGCGCGACCTCGAGCCCCGAGCGGGGGTTGATGACCGGCAGGATTTCCCCTTCGCCGGCGACAAACCGCCCGTCGATCAGCAATCGGGTGTCCATGGGTACGTTTGCCTCCTTGGTCAGGTAGCGCAATTAAGTATGGCTCCATTGCGCTATCCACGGGACGGCGCGGGGCCAGGGTCTGTTGGCGGTAAGGCGGATAGCCCTTCAGTCTCTCCGGATGTCGCTTAAGCGAAAGTCATGCCACACCATGCGCGTTTCGCGCGCATCCGATGTAACGCTAGCCGGGCGAGATGAGGGATGGGCATGCCGGCGAGCGGGTCAAGGGCCGCCGGTATCAGATATGCAGCCAGCAGCGCGCCATATGGGCGGAGCCGAGCGCGATCTCGGGCGGCGCTTCCGCCCGGCAACGCGCCATGACATGCGGGCAGCGTGGATGGAATGCGCAACCCGTGGGCGGCGATTCCGGATTCGGCGGCTCGCCACGCACCGCCTCCGGCGGGCGTCGTGCCTCTCCGGGCTCCAGCACCGAGGCGAGCAGCATCCGCGCATAGGGATGCGCGGGACCGGCGAAAAACGCATCGGCATCAGCGTGTTCGACGATCTCGCCGAGATACATCACCGCGACCCGGTCGCTGACATGCCGCACCACGGCAAGGTCGTGCGAGATGAACACGTAGGTCAGCGCAAGGCGCTGGCGTACCTCCAGCAGCAGGTTCAGGATCTGCGCCTGGATCGAGACATCGAGCGCCGAGACCGGCTCATCCGCCACGATCAGCGCCGGGCCGGGCGCGAGCGCGCGGGCGATGGCGATGCGTTGCCGCTGCCCGCCGGAGAATTCGTGCGGGAAGCGCCGCCGCGCCTCCTCGGGCAGCCCGACCATCGCCAGCAAGTCCCCGACGCGCCGGGCGCGCTCCGCCCGGTCGCCGAGGCGATGGATCACCAGCGGTTCGGCGATCAGGTCGCCCACCCGCATGCGCGGATCGAGCGAGGCCAGCGGGTCCTGGAACACCATCTGCATCATGCGGCGCTTGCGGCGCAGCGCGGCGGCGGAAAGCTGGCCGAGCACCGCGCCATCCACCGTTACCGCGCCTGCGTCCGGCGGCGTCAGGTGCAGCAGCATCCGTCCGAGCGTCGATTTGCCGCTGCCGCTCTCGCCGACCACGCCCAACGTCTCGCCGCGCTGCTGGGTGAAGCTTACGCCGCGCACGGCACGCAACAGGCCACCGCCTTTGAGGCGGAAGCTTTTGGTCAGGGCGTTGGCGTGGAGGAACGGTGTCATGGTTAAGAAAGGCCAGGGGCGTCGCCCCTGGACCCCACTGGGGCCGTCGGCCCCAGACCCCATTCCATATTTGTGCGGGTCTGGGGGCGCTGCCCCCGTCGTGCGAAGGCACGCTGCGCGTGACGGGGTGCGGGG